>NZ_JBIAQV010000076.1:0-21482 GCF_042889305.1 Streptomyces sp. NPDC002619
CATCTCGAAGCGTGGAGAACGGCCGCCTCCGCTGTCCCGGGAAGAACCGCAGATCAGCAGGTCGGGTGACGTGCGAGGTTAAACGTCAAGCTCAGGCGCGCCGCCGAATCGACGTAGCTCGATCAGTTCCAGGCAGAGCGCTTCGATCTGGGCCAGCACGCCATGCAACGCGGCCTGCTCGGGCAGCATCCCGACGAGCAGGGTTTCGGCTCCCTGGATCTCAGCGTGCAGGCGGGGAAACGCGCCAAGCAGCGTCTGGCTCAGCTGCCCGCGCACGCGGATCTCGTAGCATGCGGATTTCGTCGGATTGTTCATCGCGTCAGCGTTCCGCCCAGAATCTGGGCTGTTCAATGCCGGACGGTTACTCCGGACGTCAAGGGGATGGGCCCGGCGCCTGCCGGCGCCGGGCCCATGGGTGGTTCGGGCCGCACGTCAGGACTCCCCAGCGCGGACGCTCTTCTCGATCCGTTCGCCGAGGGTCTGGTCGACGTTCTTCCAGTACTCGAAGGCGCGCTCGAGCACCGGCTCGGACACGCCGTTGAGCAGGTGGCCGGTGATGTTGGACACCAGCCGGTCGCGGGCGGCGTCGTCGAGGACCTCGTGGACCATGGTGCGGGCCTGCCCCCAGTCGTCGTCGTCACGGCGCAGCGTGTAGGCGGCGCGGACCATGTCGCCGTCGGCGGACCAGTGAACCTCAGCGGCGGCCACCGGGTCGGCCTGTGGGCCGCCGTAGGAGTTCGGGGCGTACACCGGGTCGGAGACGTTGCGGATCCGCATCGCGCCGTCCTTGGAGTAGGAGTGCACCTCGGCCCTGGCAGAGTTCACCGGGATCTGCTTGTAGTTGACGCCGAGCCGGGCGCGGTGCGCGTCCGCGTAGGAGAACCCGCGGGCCAGCAGCATCTTGTCCGGCGACAGCCCGGTGCCGGGCACCTGGTTGTTCGGCTCGAACGCGGCCTGCTCCATCTCGGTGTGGAAGTCGGTCACGTTGCGGTTCAGCGTCAGCCTGCCCACCTCGTGCAGCGGGTAGTCGCCGTGCGGCCACACCTTGGTCAGGTCGAACGGGTTGAACCGGTAGGTCTTGGCCTCCTCGAACGACATGATCTGCACCTTCAGCGTCCAGCTCGGGTGCTCGCCGCGCTTGATCGTCTCGAACAGGTCACGCCGGTGGTAGTCGCCGTCCTTGGCGGCCAGCGCGTCGGCCTCGGCCTGGGTGAGGAACTCGATCCCCTGGTCGCTGATGAAGTGGTACTTGACCCAGAACAGCTCACCGGCGGTGTTGAGCCAGGAGTAGGTGTGGCTGGAGTACCCGTTCATGTGCCGCCAGGTGCGCGGGATGCCCCGGTCGCCCATCAGCCAGGTCACCATGTGCGCCGACTCCGGGGACAGGGTCCAGAAGTCCCACTGCATGTCGTTGTCCCGCAGCCCGCTGTCGGCGCGGCGCTTCTGGGACCGGATGAAATGCTGGAACTTCATCGGGTCGCGGATGAAGAACACCGGGGTGTTGTTCCCCACGATGTCGAGATTGCCCTGGGAGGTGTACAGCTTCAGCGCGAACCCGCGCGGGTCCCGCCAAGTGTCCGGGCTGCCCTGCTCCCCGGCCACGGTGGAGAAGCGGATGATCGTGTCGGTGTGGGTGCCGGGCTGGAAGACCGCGGCCCTGGTGTAGGCGCTGACGTCGTTCGTGACCTCGAAGTAGCCGAACGCGCCGGCTCCCTTGGCGTGCGGCTGACGCTCCGGGATCCGCTCCCGGTTGAAGTTGGCCATCTGCTCGATCAGGTAGTCATCCTGCAGCAGGATCGGGCCGTCGGGGCCGACTGTCAGCGATTGGTCGTCGCTGGCCACCGGGATGCCGGCATCGGTCGTCGTCGGCTTGGGCTGCGTGCTGGTCATGGACACTTGCTCCTTTTTGTGGGGGGGGACCCGGGGTGGTGGTTGACCCGGGGCAGTGATCGGTGCGTCCGCGGGCCGGCGCCGGCCCGCCCGCGATTGATCACTTGTCGGCGGGATTGAGCGCCCGGAACGTCAGCCCCGCCGCGATGCCGGCGGCCAGCTGGACGACGAGGTAGACCCAGATCGTCGACCAGCCGAACATCCCGGTGGTGGCGCCGCCCAACGCGACCGCCGGGTTGAACACACCGCCGGAGATGCCGCCGACGGCGAACGCGCCGGCCGCGACGGTGAACCCGATCGCGAGCCCGAAGAACCCGTTGTTGGGCTGGTCCTTGCTGGTGGCCACGTTCAGCACCACGTAGCACAGCGCGAAGGTGATCAGCAGCTCGACCACGGCGGCGGCCGCCTCGGTGTGCCCTGACAGGGTCAGGGTCTTGACCGTCGCGGGGTTGACCACGGCGCGGGCGATGGCCCCGGCGGCGACGCCGGCCACCACCTGCGCGACCCAGTACGCGACCGCGTCCCGGGTTCCGATCCGGCGGCGGATCAGCGCCGCCAACGTCACCGCGGGGTTGTAGTGGCCGCCCGAGATGTGCCCGCCGGCGTAGACCATGACCATCAGGGTCGCGCCCGCAGCCAGCGGCACGAACGCGCTGCCGCTCAACGCGGCCACCCCGACCGCGAACATCAGGAAGAACGTGCCGATGAACTCGGTGACGTATTTCCGCGTCGCCACCCCGAACTGCAGGGCGGGAGCCGCGTATGTCGGCGCTCCCTCCCTTGTGGTTACTCCTGCCATTTTGGTGCGCTCCTTTTCCTGCTGTTCAGCTGGGCATCGTTGCCTGCGCCCGTTCCGGTTCGGCTTGACCGGCTGGTTTCAGCGTCGCGTCCGGCCTGGTGAACCGGCATCACATAGTTCTGGTGGTTTTCGAGCGAAATGTCCGGATCGCGGGTCACGCCGCCCCCCGGCGAAAGCAACGATGAAAAGCCTGATGGCGGCGCCACCATGGCCCCGGCGCTTGGTGAGGCGCCCGTCACACGAACTTGGTGAAGCCGGAGCACGCTTCCACGCGCGGGATGCCGGGCTACGACGCGGCCTCCGGCCAGCAGCGGGCTGTGCGGCCCGAGCCGACGCGGTCGCAGAAGACAGGGCAGAGTCGTCCTCGACGGTGAAGCCCCCCGAGGAGCACACCGGCTCTGCGGTCGCGGGCAGCGCGCCCGCAGAGCCGGCCGCCGGGTGGCTGCCAGGCGAGCAGCATCCCCGCTTCCCCGGGCGACGCCACTGGAACAGGGTCCAACCCCCGGTGACGGCCTCACCGCGGAGGGTATCCACGCAGGTCAGGGCCGCAACAAGGTTCCTGTGGGGCTCGCAAAGTCATCGCTGCAGGTGGGAGCCTGCGTACCGAGCCCTCGACAGTGGCTGGGATGCTGCACGGTGATCACCTCGCTGCAGTACCGGGCCACCCGTTCGCTGCTGTCCGTGCCGGCGGTACTGCTGCGCCGGGAGACCGCCAAGGATGTCGAACTGCCGGTGCTGCGGCACGAGAACGCGGTACTGCGACGGCAACTCACCAGTCCGGTCCGCTACGAGCCCGCCGACCGGTTCTGGCTGGCCGCGCTGTCGTCGCTGATACCGCGCCGCCGCTGGAGCAGCGTCTTCCCCGTCACGCCAGCCGTGCCGCAGGCGCCGCGGATGAACGCCCGCTGCGAGCGCGTGACCGGCACGATCCGCCGGGAGGCACTCGACCACGTTCTGATCATGAACGAGGCCCACGCCCGACAGGCCCTCGCCGAGTACCAGCACCACTACAACAGGCAACGACCGCACCGGGCCCGAGACCGACGACCCCCGAGGCTCAGGACCAGCCCGCTGTCGGCCACGCCCCCCACGCCCAAAGGCTCCTACGCACCCGCGTCCTCGGCGGAGTCATCAACGAGTACAGATACGCCGCTTGAGCTGCAGCGATGACTTTCCGAGCCCCACACCTCGTCCACCCAGTGCAGCCAGACCACGGCTTGGTCGAGGGCGCGGTGGATGGCGTGTGTGGGCGTGTCGCAGATGTCGAAAGAGAAGACCGTGCCCATGGCGTGCTCGACGTGGCGGAAGCCGCAGGGCCCCTCGGATCCCGTGGAAGCCTTCGTGCCTTCGTACACCTCTGGCATCTCAGGCACCGGCCTTGTCCAAAGCGCTCTGCAGGGACTGCATGTAGCCCTCGCTGGTGTAGGAGGCACCGGAGACGGCCTGAATCTGCGCACTCTGCGCGGCCAGGGCCTCCTGGGTGAGGGTGGGCACGGCGTAGGCGGCGAGCGACTGGCTGTGCGGCGAATCGTTCGGGGTCTGCAACGCTCGGACGTTGGTCAGCTTGCCGTGGGAGAAGGTGGCGGCGACCTGCATCGGGCCGTACGGGGTCTGCTCGACGGCACCGGTGTAGGTGCTGGCGGCGCCGCCCCCGCTGCCACTGCCGCTCTTCGACTCGCCGGCGCTGCTGGACGGGCTCGACTGGCTGGCACCGGAGCCTGACGTGGGCGGGGCGACCGCGGCACTTCCGCCGGAACCCGCGATGACCGGCAGGGCGGTCTGGTGCGGTTTCAGGCCCAGTAGCAGGACCAGGCCCGCAACGGTCGACGTGGTCAGGATGGCGGTTCGGCGCGCTGCCATGGAGTTGCTCCTTTGTCCTTGAGGGTCCCTGGAACGGTCAGAAGGTGAAGGACTCGTGGTGGATGCGGCGGCGGGGCACGCCGGCCGCTCGCAGTGCCGATATCCCCGCGGCCGTCATCCCCGGCGGCCCGCACAGGTAGACGTCGCGCTCGGCGATGTCCGGGACGAGGTAGGCCAGTCCACTCGCAGTGAGGGGCGAGGAGTACTCGGCGGGTTCGTCGACCACGTAGTGCGCGGTCGCGCCGCGATCTACCGCTATGGCGTCCAACTCCTGCCACAGCGCCAGGTCCTCCGGGCGGCGCGCCCGGTAGATCAGGGTGACGTCGCCGTGCAGTGTCTCGAACAGGGCACGCAGCGGGGTGATGCCGACGCCGCCGCCCAGCAGCAGGACCTTGCGGGCGGTGCGCCGGGCCGCGGTGAAGGCACCGTACGGCCCCTCGGCCCACACCCGGGTGCCCGGCCGGAGCCCGGCCAGCGCCTCGCTGTGGCCACCGACGGCCTTCACGGTGATCCGCAGGAACTCCCTGGTCGGCGGCGCAGAGAGCGAGTACGGGTTCGCCGTCCACCACATCCCGCGGGCCAGGAAACGCCAGCGGAAGAACTGACCGGGCTCGGCACCCAGCTCGTCCAGGTACCGCCCGGTCATCCAGACCGACACCACGCCGGGCGCCTCCGGCCGGACCTCCGCCACGGTCAGCCGGTGCCGCGACGCCCGCCGCACCGGGGTGACGAAGCGGTACCACACCAGTAGCCCGGCCACGCCGAGGTAGAGGGCGTACCAGGCGAGCAGGGCGAGGCGGTGCGCAACGAAGTCCGCGCCGTCGGAGAGCTGGTGGAAGAAGGCCAGGAAGATGGCGAGATACGTGGAGAAATGCAGGTAGTGCCAGGTCTCGTAGCGCAGTCGGCGGCGCGCGGCGCGAGCCGAGATGATGCCGGTGGCGACCAGGAGCAGGAAGCCCGCAGTGGCCTTGAGCATGTCGGGATAGGTGAGGACGAGCGTGCTGGTCTGACTGACGACGCCTGTGTGAGTGGTTGCCGCGTAGCCGAGAATGATCAGCAGCGTGTGGGCGAGCGTGAGCGAGATGGTGTAGCGGCCGCCCAGCGCGTGCCAGCGGGCCAGGCGATCCGAGCCGACAGCCCGTTCGAGCAGGGGAAAGCGGGACATCAGCCCGAGCAGTACCGCGCAGGCGTACCCGGCGAGCAGACCGGTGACCCGCCCGGCGTCGGTCAGCCATCCGGCGAGGCCGACCACCGAGGTGGTGTCGATCCACCACAGGCCCACCACGGCTGCCGCCCCCGCGTAGATCAGCAGTTGGGCCACGACCGGAACGATTCGGTAGGAGGGTACGGCGGGCTGCGGGGAGCGGGTCCTGGCATGGCGATTGTACGTGGACGTGGTGGCCACGGGACTCCTCTCGTCGACTCACGGTGCCCTGTGGTGCCTCGGGCGCCGCGTCGACGTGGTGGTACGTCGGTGTGGTGCGTGTGCGTCGGCCACCTTTCCAGCGGAATTTCTCAAAGGCCTCTGAACGCGCCCTTCGCCCGCCAATTCAGAGAGAAATCAGAAAGTGCTCATCTCCCAGTGACGTTGCCGCCGAGGGCGCTCGCCTGCAAATTGCAGCGGTGGGATTCCGGGCACCACGACCGCACCAGATCGGGCGGGGACAGTGGGGAATCAATGCTGGTCACGGGATTCTCCTTGGCCGGGAATGCTGTCGGTCACTTTGGCAACGCCTGCCCTGAGAAGCCTCTGAACCGGGCCGCTCCTGCGATTCAGAGGAAATTCAGACGATGCGCGCGCTCCACCACGTCCGGGTCAGGGAGATCCTGGATGCATCATGAAGAACGCGACCGAATCTGCCCCATTGCGCCGGCGCGACGGCAGCCCGGCCCGTGTCCTCGTCGTGGACGACGAGCCTGATCTGACCGAGGCCCTCGCACAGGGCCTGCGCTACGAGCACTTCGAGGTGCGCTGCGCGGGCGATGGGGCCTCCGCAGCGGCGGGCGCGCGTGCCTTCCGCCCCGACGCCGTGATCCTCGACTGGATGTTGCCCGACGCCGATGGGCTGCATGCGCTCCACGAGCTGCGCGCCGAGCAGCCGGGTGTCTGTGTGCTTTTCCTCACCGCGCGCGATGCCGTCGAGGACCGCATCGCGGGGATCACGGCAGGGGGCGACGGCTATGTCACCAAACCGTTCAGCCTGGAGGAGGTCATGGCCCGGCTGCGCGGTCTGCTGCGCAGCGCGGGCCTGGCCCGAGAGCCGGGCAACGGCCGTCTGGTGGTCGGTGACCTCGTGCTGGAGGAGGAGGCCCACGAGGTCAGCAGGGCCGGGGACCCGATCGAGCTGTCACGCACCGAGTTCGAACTCCTGCGGTTCCTGATGCGCAATCCGCGCCGGGTGCTTTCCAAGGCCCAGATCCTCGACCGGGTGTGGTCCTACGATTTCGGCGGACAGGCCCACGTCGTCGAGCTGTACATCAGTTACCTGCGCAAGAAGATCGACGCGGGGCGGACGCCCTTGATCCACACGGTGCGCGGGGTCGGTTACGTCCTCAAGCCGGACGCATCGTGAGAGGTCTTGGGAGGGGCACTCTGGCGGGGCGGCTGCCGGTCCCCCTCACCCTGCGCGCCCGCCTCACCACGGGGCTGGTGGCACTGCTCGCCCTCGCCTGTGCGGCGGTCGGCCTGACAAGCGTTGTGGCCCTGAACCATTTCCAAGTGCGCCGCCTCGACCAGCAGCTGAGCGCGACGGGGGGCCGATTCGCGGCGAGCCTGGAGCACGAGCGCCACTCCGGCAACGACGACCATGCAGACACCCGCGGTCAGTCATACGGGACGTTCGGCGCCCGTCTCCACACCGGACAACCGGCCCGAGCCGCCGTGGTGCGCGACGATACGGATGCGTTCGTGCTCCTCACGGCCGACGACCGCCTCGTGCTGGCCTCCGTCCCGTCCGATCACGAGGGCCACACGGTCATGCTCTCCGGGCTTGGCCACTACCGCGTCGTCGCCGTCCACGGCGACGACGGCGACGTGCTGATCACCGGGCTTCCGATGCGTCCCATGGAGGAGACCGTGCACCGGCTCGAAGCCGTGGAGCTCATCGTGTTCGCCGCCGCACTGATCGCCACGGGTATGGCCGGGGCGCTGTGGGTCCGGCTGTCACTGCGCCCCCTGGCCCGGGTCGCAGCCACCGCCCAAGAGGTCGTGCAACGCCCGCTGGCCAGCGGCGAGGTGGCCATGCCCGACCCGGTACCGGAGACAGATCCGCGCACCGAGGTGGGACGTGTGGACGCCGCGCTCAACGGTATGTTGAGGCATGTCAGTGACGCGCTGGCCCGGCGGCATGCGAGCGAGGAGAGGCTGCGGCACTTCGCCGCCGACGCAAGCCACGAACTGCGTACCCCGGTGGCCACCGTCCGGGCCCACACGGAACTCGCGCTGCAGCATTCCGGCCCCATGCCCGACGAAGTCCGCCACGCCCTCACCCGCATCCAGTCGGAGACGGAGCGTATGAACGGCCTCGTCGACGACCTACTGCTCCTCGCCCGGCTGGACGCGGGCCGACCGCTGGCCCGCGAGACGGTCGACCTGACCCGGCTCGCACTCGACGCGATGGACGACGCCCGCGCCGCCGGCCCGGACCACCGCTGGACCCTCAACCTGCCCGAAGAACCGGTGGCGGTCATCGGCGACCCACACCGGCTCCACCAGACCGTCACCAACCTCCTCGCCAACGCCCGGATCCACACACCTCCCGATACGAAGGTTTCGCTGCGCCTCGACACTGGAGCCGACACCGCCCGGCTGACGATCACAGACGACGGGCCGGGCGTCCCGGAAACCTTCCTGCCCGATCTGTTCGAGCGCTTCTCCCGCGCCGACCCGAGCCGATCACGCTCGGCCGGCGGCACCGGCCTCGGGCTCGCGATCGTTGCCGCTGTGGTGAAAGCCCACGGGGGTTCGGTCGAGGTGACCAGCCGCCCCGGCAACACGTCCTTCCACGTCCGCTTGCCGAAGGCCGAACTGAGCAGCTGTTGTCCTTCCAGGCTTGAGGGTTACGTTTCCGCTGGTCAGGCCTAGCGGCAGCAGTCGCCGGACGACCTTGGGCCGCTCGAAAAGTCATCACTGCTGGTAGCTACGGTGTGTTGCGCCGGCTGGCGGCATCCTCGGGTGATCGTGTCTCTGCTGTACAAGGTCGCGCGGCAGCTGCTGTCCGTCCCGTCGGTGCTGCTGCGCCGCGACACCGCAAAGGATGCCGAACTTCTCGTGTTGCGACACGACAACGCCGTGCTGCGCCGCCAGCCGGCGAGCCCGGTCCGCTACGAGCCAGCGGATCGGTTCTGGTTCGCCGCCCTGTCCGCGTTGATACCCCGTCGGCGCTGGAGCGAGATCTTCCCGGTCACCCCGAGTACCCTGCTGGCATCGCACCGTAGGTTCACCGCCGCGAAGTGGGAGTACTCCGCGCACCGACGCACTGGGCGGCCGCCCACCCGAACGGTGATCAAGACGCACGTCCTGCAGCTGGCCCGGGAGAATCCACTCTGGGGACACAGGCGTATTCAAGGGGAGTTGGCCCGACTCGGGCACCGGGTCGCCGCATCGACGGTGTGGGAGATCCTCAACGCGGCCGGCGTCGGCCCGCCACCTCGTCGCTCAGGCCCGACCTGGCGCGAGTTCCTCACCGCGCAAGCCGAGGGAATCATCGCGGCAGACTTCTTCCACATCGACACCGCCCTCGGCAGACGGCTGCATGCGCTGGCATTGCCCGAGCACGGCACCAGGCGCCTGCACATCTCGGGAGTCACCACTCGTCCGACCCGGGAATGGGCCGTGCAGCAGGCGCGGAACCTCACCACCGAACTGGGCACACGCATAGAGTCCCCGCGCTTCCTGCTGCGCGACCGCGACGGCAAGTACGGTGTGGCGTTCGACGCTGCCTTCGAGGCTGACGGACTGGAGGTGATCTTGAGTGCTCCGCGGGCTCCTCGGATGAACGCCCGCTGCGAGAAGATCATCGGTAGCATCCGGCGCGAAATCCTCGACCACGTGCTGATCCTCGACGAGGCCCATGTCCGGCGTGTCCTGGCCGAGTACGAGCGGCACTACAACACACACCGCCCCCACCAGGGACGACATCAACTACCGCCCGACGCCAGGGAACAGCCCGACGCCATGACGCATGATTGCGATCCTCGGAGCGTGCTGCGGACGCGGCTCCTCGGCGGCCTCATCAACGAGTACAGATATACGGCGTGACGTGCAGCGATGACTTTTCGAGCGGCACAGGCTTCACGGCGCGGGCCAGGTCTCCGGGAGATGGTGACCACCGTCCGCCACCAGGACCGTGCCGGTGACGAAGGAAGCCGATTCATGCGCCAAGAACAGCACGCACGCCGCGATCTCCTCCGCCCTGCCGCTGCGCCCGAACGGCCCCGCTGCGGCGGCCGCGGCCTCGAACTCCAGCTGTGAACCGGTCGCCACATAACCGGGAGCCACGATGTTCACCGTCACGCCATCCCTGACGACCTCGAGGGCGAGCGCCTGGGACAGCCCCACCAGCCCCGCCTTCGCCGCTGTATAGGTGGCCTGGCCCGGCATCGCAGTGACCGTTCCCGTGGTGGAACCGACCGAGACGATCCGGCCGTATCCAGCCGCCCTCATGGCGGGCACCACGGCGCGGCACATCAAGAAGGCCGTCGTCAGATTGCGGGCCAGAGCAGCGTTCCAGTCCGCCAGTGACAGGGCGACGACGTCCCCATCAGCGTCCCAGCCCGAGGTCACCGAGGTCATGCCCGCATTGTTCACCAGCACATCGACCCGACCCCATCGCTCGAATGCGGCGTGCAGCACGGCATCCGCGCTTCCTTCGAGGGTCAGGTCGGCGACCACACCCACAGCAGCCTCGCCCAATTCCGCGGCACGCTCGTGGATCCGCTCGGAGGTCGCGCACAACACGACCCGGCCGCCCTCCGCGACAAGTCCCCGCGCCACCGCGGCACCGATCCCGTCCGGAGCTCCTGCGCCCGTGACGATTGCCACCCGGTCCTGAAAACGAGCCATGTGATCCAGCCATTGTGTGTGATTCGGATGTGCGGAGGAAGTGGACTGTCCTGTCGAAAGAGCCCGCCGTTGTGGAGCGCGGCTCCCCCGGCCACCTCATTCGGCTGTGAGCCGAAGCAGGCGGGGCGTGCTGTTGTGACGCTTCACGGAAATCGGCTTGGCCGCCTGAACGGTCGCGACTGCCGATCACCGCAATGGCGTCGATGCCTCAGGGGCGGCGCTGCGGCACATTGTCGTGGACCCGCTTGGGGTCGGTGACCGCAACCGGCTCCAGGACCTCCTCGATGCGGGCCATGAGGTCAGCCTCCAGCACGACACCGGACGCCTTGGCATTCTCCTCGACCTGCTCCGGACGCGAGGCACCGATGATGGCGGCCGAGACGTTGGAGTTCTGCAGCACCCAGGCCACGGCCAGTTGCGCGAGCGACAGCCCGGCCTCGACGGCCAGCGGCTTGAGCCGCTGAACGGCCTCCAGCACCTCATCGCGCATCCACCGCGCGATCATGTCGGCCCCGCCCTTGTCATCGGTGGCCCGCGAGCCCTGCGGAGGCCGGCGACCGGGCTCGTACTTGCCCGTCAGCACACCCTGCGCGATCGGAGAGAACACCACCTGACCCATGCCCAGCTCCTCGCAGGTGGGCACGACCTCCCCCTCGATGACCCGCCACAAGGCGTTGTACTGGGGCTGATTGGACACCAGAGGGATACGCAGTTCCCGCGCCAGCGCGTGAGCACGCCGGATCTGCTCCGCGGGCCACTCGGAAACACCGATGTAGTGAGCCTTGCCGGAGTGGACGATGTCGGCGAACGCCTCCATCGTCTCCTCCAGCGGCGTGGCCACGTCGTACCGGTGCGCCTGGTACAGGTCCACGTAGTCGGTCCGCAGGCGTCGCAGCGATCCTTCGATCGACTCCATGATGTGCTTGCGTGAGAGCCCTAGATCGTTGCGACCCGGTCCGGTCGGCCAGTACACCTTGGTGAAGATCTCCAGTCCCTCGCGGCGTTCGCCCTTCAGCGCGTCGCCCAGGACCGACTCGGCACGCGTTGCCGCATAGACATCGGCCGTGTCAAAGGTGGTGATGCCCAGGTCCAGCGCCGCGCGCACGCATGCGGTGGCCGCCTCCGCCTCCACCTGCGAGCCGTGGGTCAGCCAGTTCCCGTAGGCGATCTCGCTGATGACCAGGCCACTGCGGCCGAGATGACGGTATTCCATAGGGGCAGTCCTTTGTTGGCATGTGCGAGGCAGTCGACACGGCCCGGTGCAAGCGCACCATGGTCTGCCGCCAGCTCGGCACCCGGGCGGTTGCTGGCGGGGCCCTTGGCAGGGCTTTCATCAGATCATTTCGTGCCCCCCGGGCAACAGCACTTGCCTACTGCTGCTGAACGTACTCCGGACAGGGTTACCCAGCCGCCAGCCGGCCTCGTGACCCGGCGATGAGGGTGTCTTGGCCAGAGGTAGGCCGAGACACCCTCGACAGCGACGTGGATCCACTGCCTTCCGGCGGTGGGCGAGGCTCTGGCACCGCACGCACAGGGTGCCGGTGAGTGACATGTTCCGGCCCAGGAGAACGCGGCAGTCGCGTTTCCCTGCTCCTCCGCGACTCCGTCAGCCCTGGACGGCCATTTCCCCGAGCAGAGACCAGTCATCCTGCTCCAGGACCGCGTTGACGATTCGCGGCGTCTCGACCAGGTGGGGTGGCAGGGTCTGCTGTGCCCGGCAGGTGGAACTTAATGATCGATCTCCGAGTGGCACCCACGTCCGGGCCGGGCGATTCTGGTGCTGATGGCCCCAGTGGTGAACAAGGACGCGCCCACCGCAACGGAGAAACCCACGGCAGCCCTCCCCCTTCCTCCGTACGCGAGGAGAAACAGCCAGCCGCTGCCGTGGGTTCTGGCCCGTACACGACACTCCCGGCATTGGGCGTGACCGCCGGACCCCTGCCACGGTAGGAGAACGATGCGTGGAAAACTAACAGGCAGGAAGGCCTTGGTCACCGGTGGCGCACGAGGGATCGGCGCGGCAGTGGCCCGCAGGCTCGCCGCTGACGGGGCGGACGTTGCGATCAACTACCGAAGCAGCAGCGACGCGGCTGAAGCACTCGCCGCCGAGATCATCGCCGATGGCCGCCGCGCAGCCGCCATCAGGGCGGACGTCAGCGATCCGGACCAGGTCCAGCGAATGACAGATCAGGCCGCCGACGCTCTTGGCGGACTCGACATCCTGGTCAGCAACGCCGGAATCGAGCACTTCGGCGAACTGGACACCGTCACACCCGCCGACTTCGACCGTGTCTTCGCCATCAACACACGAGGCCAGTTCTTCGCCGTGCAGAACGCGGCACGACATATGAGCGAAGGCGGACGGATCGTCCTGACATCATCGGCCAGTGCCCACAAAGCGGTCTTCTACCACGCCCTTTATGCGTCGAGTAAGGCCGCCGTCGAATCCATCGCACTCAACCTCAGCCCTGAACTCGGCCGACGCGGCATCACCATCAACGCCATCGCGCCCGGCGGAACCGTCACCGACATGTCCGGCCGCGCAGGTTCCAACTACGTCCATCCCGACGTTGACGCCGATTTCAACACCGTCATCCGCACTGCCAGCTCGCTCGGGAGGATGGCCCAGCCCGTTGAAATCGCCGCAGTCATCTCGTTCCTGGTGTCCGACGACGCCTCGTTCATCACCGGCCGGACCATCGCGGCCGACGGCGGCTGGTTCTGACCCTGCCCTTGCCGAATACCTCATCCATGCAGGTGGCAGTAGCTGTCGCGGGTGTCTGACACGTCCTCATCATGGGAGAGGCTCATGCCCGACAGGTGCTTGCGGCCTACCAAAGGCACCACAACGAGCACCGGTCCCACCAGGCACGCAATCAACTACCACCCGATGCCCAGGAGCAGCCCGCCGCGATAGACACCGGCACCCACAAACTCCAGCGCACTCGGATCCTCGGCGGCCTCATCAACGAGTACAGATACGCCGCGTGACCTGCGGCGACGACTTTTCGAGCGGCACAGGGTCAACACCGTCTCCCCCGGTCTCGTCCGCACCGAGATGGCCCGCTTCGTGTGGGAGCACTCCGAGGACGAACTCAGCGCTGGACGCCTAGGGCCTGTCCGGCGGATCAGGTCGCAGAGAAGCGACGGTGCCAAATCAGCCCAGGTGAGCGGGGACGATGGGGGTCCCCCCGCGCGAGCGAAGCCGAGCGTGGGAGAGTCGGCAACCGACGACAACGCCGCTGGGAGTGCCCCCTCTGGGGGAGGGCGTGCCAGGCCCCGCGTCTGCGGCATGATCCGCGGACAGGCCCTAGAGACCTCGCCGGCCCCGCAGGACGACGTACAGGAGCCCTGACTCCGCAGGACAAAGACCGCGACCGCGGGTTGAATGGTCACCGTGGGTGTCCGGCGGCAGGCGCGAGACCACAGCGAGCCACCGGAAGGACGCCGCTGACGGCAGCCGTGGACGGCGGAACAGGTCAGGACGGCGCACTCGGGCGGGTACGCCGCCCTCGACCGTTTGCGGTCATACGCACCACCTCACTCATGACGGTGGCCTGGTTTCCCTCACGGGAACAGAGCGATCCCTATCAGGACCAGCAGGACGATGCCGACGACGAGGGCGACCGTGGCCCACGTCCCCCGGTGCTTGACCGAAACCGTGCCCCCGCCTCCGCGGGGCCGGTCCTCGGGCAACACGGGATGGGCCGGGCGGCCGCTCGCGTAGAACTCTTCGTCGGTCGGGTAGCAGTTGCGCGGATCGTCGAAGGCCCGCGGATCTATGCCATGTGGACTGCCCATGGGAACTCCCCGCGCGGAACTCACCAGGGTCCGGGCACCCGACGGGCGCCGGGGCACGCGTCACGGCCGGCGGATCACCACTTGCCGGGCGCGTAGTCCTTGAGGAAGACGCCGTACAGGTCCTCCTCGCCCTGCTCTCCGCGCACAATCGGATCGTATACCCGGGCCGCGCCGTCGATCACGACGCTGGTCGTCCAGCCCGTGCACGATGCGGCTCGCCTGGTCCGCCTGGCGACGCCGCCACCAGGCCCGAGCCCAGGCTAGCCATTACCGGATACAAGCCGCGAATCAGACATGAAGATCACGATCTACGGCTGGAGTACTACCCAAGGTTTTCTCATCGAAGTCACCGCAGAACTGGAGAAGGAGTACTGGATGTTCCGGGCGGAAAATCGGAACTGAATGCCAGGTGCTCGTGACCGGAGTCGGAGTTTCTGTGGCAGTAGGTAGCGCCGCTGTCGAGGACCTCGTCCCGGCCGGACGGTTGCCCTTGCCGAAAAAGCATCCGCCCTGGTGGGAGCCGGTATGCGGGGTGTCGACCCTGGTCGCTTGCGCCGGAGCTCTCGCGCGGCCGGCGATCGCCGCGACAAGATGATCAGCCGTGCTGCTGCGACTGGCCTATCTGGGTGTGACAAACGCGTTCGCCATGCTGCGCCTGCTGCCGGTGAGCGACCGGGAGAAGGACGTCGAGATCCGACTCCTGCGCCACCAGATCACCGTCCTGGAGCGCCAACTCGGAAAGAAAAGGCTGCGGTTCGACCCGAGCGACCGGGCGTTCCCGGCTGCTCTGCTGCATCAACTCCCGATGGACGTGCTGCGTCGGTTGCGGCTGCTGGTGCGTCCGGACACAGTTCTGCGCCGGCATCGCGACCTGCTCGCACGCCGCCATGCTGCCGCATCTCGACCCAAGCGCCCGGGACGACCGCGGACCGTGCACTCCATCCGCGCCCCCGTACTGCGTCTCGCGCGGGAGAATCCCGGCTGGGGGTATCGGCGCGTCCACGGTGAGCTGCTGGTCCTCGGGGTGAAGGTGGCCGCCTCCACCGTATGGGGAATCTTGCGGGGAGGCCGGGACCGACCCGGCGCCCGAGCGCAGTTCCAGCACATGGGCCGACTTCCTGCGCTCCCACGCCGACGCCCTGTTGGCATGCGACTTCTTCGAGACGGTCACCCTGACCGGAGCGCGGCTGTACGTATTCGCGGTGATCGAGCACACCACTCGGCGGATCCACATCCTGGGCGCCACCGCCCACCCGTCCAAGGCCCAGGTCGTGCAGGCCGCGGCCGGTGGCGCCGCCCTGGTCTTTACTACGGCCCGGCCGAGGTGTTCCCCCTCCCGCGCGAGCAAAGGTATGCGGTTCACCAAACGG
Source organism: Streptomyces sp. NPDC002619 (assembly GCF_042889305.1). NCBI lineage: Bacteria > Bacillati > Actinomycetota > Actinomycetes > Kitasatosporales > Streptomycetaceae > Streptomyces > Streptomyces sp. NPDC002619. The sequence goes on from NZ_JBIAQV010000076.1 coordinate 15,785, forward strand.
CCGGCGACCTCAACTCTCCTTTTCCTCCGAAGTCCGTGCAGCCCGGAGAAGGATCCAGGACGTCTGCACGCCGGTGGCCGCGACCGAGCCGAGATGCGGGCAGGGACGTTCGTCCGGCTGTACGGCGTGACGTTCCCGCAGGGCCGTCCGGAAGACCACGGACGAGGGGTCCGAGCTGCCGGTGCCTGGTCCGGGCGAGTACGGCATCGAGCTCTGGCAGAGGCGAGTGAGTCCAGCCAGGCCGCTGGCATTGACATGACTCGCAAGAAGTCGAACAAAAGGGTCGAATAACTCGAACCGTTCGGTGTGCGTCGACCGTGGAACTGAATGAGCGCGCCCATGCAGGCTCCGGCCCACCGACCTCCCCGAAGTTGTTGGCGGTCTCCCCCGTTCCGGTCTCCGCACATCCACAGAAGAGCCAGAAGACCATGTTTGTGACCGATTCCCCCAGCCCGAGTTCACTGCTCGGCGAGCCCTGCCGCCACCAGGCGCTGCTCACCCTGCCCGCGCAGGAGGCGCACGTCTCCGCCGCCCGCCACTTCGCGGCCGATCTGCTGGAGACCTGGAGTGTGCCCGCAAGCGAGCGGGACTCCGCGGTTCTCATCGTCGACGAACTCGCCACCAACGCCGCCCAGTACGGCCGCGAGCGCATGACCCTGCTGCTCGGCCTCGACCACGGCACTCTGCACATCGTGGTCACTGACTCCGGCACGGCCGTGGAGCGCCATCGCCCCGACATCGCCCCCGACGAACACGGCCGCGGCACCGGCATCGTCCAGTACCTCGCCCAGTCGACCGAGGTCCACCAGACGTGCAGCGGCCGCGAAGTCCGCGCCTGCCTGAGGTGTTCGGCATGACCGGCCCAGGCGTTCCGCACGAACTGCGGCCCCCTGCCAGGGCCGGCACCGCGGCACGGCGGCGAGTCACCGGGGGCGTCTGCGGCGCCGGCTCACCCGACGACCCCGCCGAGTGGGCCTTTGCGACCCACAAGCCCTGCCCCATCGACGGCTGCCCGGGCCCGGCCCAGCTGCCCATGCGGTCCGCGGCACACCCATCGGCCCTCGACCCCGGCCACGACACGGTGCTGTGTCAACGCTGCGGCGCCGGCCCCTGCGTACCGGCGGAGGGGTGAGCATGGACGTCACCCCGGACAGCGCCGAGGACATCGCCGCCCCGCCCCCGCACGAGGCGTACGCGAATGCGCCAGACCTACGCCGCGAGATGCACCAAGTGCTCGCTCTCGGGGCCGAACGCGACGGCCGCCAGGCCAGGACCATCACCGGCCCACCCGTCGATGCGACGGCCGCCGAACGCGCCTGGCTGCTACGCCGGGCCGCCCTCATGGACCGGATGGCCCTGGACGACCCCGGCCCCGGCCCGGTCGCAGCCGCAGTAGAAACCGCCGAGCAACTCGTCCTGCACGACCGCCGCCATCCCGACCTGGTGGCCGGCCCGCACCGTCCCGACGCGTTCACGCTCGCGCCCAGCCGCCGCCTCTACGTCCGCCAGGAGTACGCCGCCTGGAAGGCCGCCGGGCACCCCGGAATCTGAATCGACCCCGACCGGACAGGAAGAAGGACACATGACCCGCAAGGACATCGACACCCGGCATGCCCCCGCAGCAGCCTGCCAACTCCACTCGCCTCGCCTGCCACGCCCGACAGCCATGCGTGAACATCGCGCCGGCCGGCGACAGGAACGGTCACGCCAGGGAAAGCCGATGAACGCACCGTGGCCGAACGCGAAGACCCAACGGCTTTTCCAGGTGCCCGAACGTGGTTGCACCCAGGGGCAGCGGCTGGGCGCCCATCCGGCCCAAACGCCCCCGCGCATTCCGCGGGCCGGGCAGCCGGTGCAGGTGACCATGCAGGCCACGGGCGGCGAACTGCGCTTCGCCGTACGCCTGTTGCCGGTCGAGCTCCCCGCGGTTGCGGCGGCGACGGGCGACGAAGTCACTTGTGAGGCCGGGCTGGACGACGTTGTGGGAATCTCTCGATGGCGCGGGCGGCGGACACCGGTGAAACCGCCGTGCCAAGTGCACCGGGAAACCGCCTCCCAGGCGCCCGCGCACGAGACCGCGGGCGCGGGCACGGACGCCGGGCTGCCCGGCCACCTCCTGCGGATCCCCTTCTGCGACGACGAGTGCCAGGCATCCGTCGGTGTAGAGCCCTGCCGGGTCGTGGACATCGACCGCCTCCGGGAGCGTGGTGTCCCGGCCGAGTGCGGCCGGGAAGCGGAAGGGGAATTCTTCGCCGTATCGGCGGACGGGCAACCGTGCTGGACGCGCCCGCCGGCGGCAGCGGGCCGTCGTCCGCGGCCAAAGGTGTGCGCCTCCCGCCGCGTCAACCTTCCGCAAGACCCGGTCGTGGGCGGGACGCTTCTTTGGGCAACGGCCGAGGCTCTGCGCGCGACCGGAGAGCGATGGGGGCATGCTTGGGGCGGCAAGACACGATGCGCCGCGAGCGCTCCCGCTCCCACCGCTGCCGCGCAGGAACAAGCGGCACGGATCGCCGAGGCAGGTACGAAGGCCGACGCAGAGGCCCGGCAGGTACTGGGCAGCGGCCTCTTCGGCAGCGCCGGCATCTGCGTGGTGGCCGCCCGCACGATCCGGCAGGGCCTCACGGCGGGGCCGTCCGCTCCACCCCAAGGTTGCACAGCCACGCACGGTAGCAAGCATGCGTTCGAAGGGGTGGTGTGACGATGTTCCGCAATGCGCTGGAGCCCTGGCACCTGCTGATCCTGGTCGCGGTGGTGGTTTTGATCTTCGGCTCGAAGAAACTACCCGACACGGCCCGGGCGCTGGGCAAGTCCATGCGGATCCTCAAGAGCGAGACCACGGCCATGAAGGACGACGGCGCCTCAAACGAGCCACGCCCCGAGCCTGCACCGGGACCGCGGACGATCTCGGGCGCTCCCGGAGATACCGCCACCGCCCGCACCGTGCCCACGGACAGCACGACCAGCCACTGAGACTGAGCCCGGTCCTGCGCGCCCCTGGCTGATCCCCGCACGAGACGCTGCCCGAAGCCTCCCCTGCCGGCTCACCTCTTGCGCTGTCGGGCCGCCCGCGTCGTTGTCTTCGGTATCGGCCGGCGTCTTGGCCGGAGCAACGCTGTTTCCTGGCCTGGGCGCGGCGCGGCGCGTAACAGTGGACGGTCTGAGGACCTTCGTGAGCCGCCCACCCTCGGGCTGGGTAGGGCAGCTCGCGGTAAGTGGTACCGACCTGGACCAACTGCCTCCTGGACGCGCTACCGGCCGCAACCGGCGCCGTGGCGAGCTCGCGCCCCACCGGGTGACGGAGACGATCAAGTACTAACGCAGGGCCGGTAGTCTCCGGTCTGCCGCACGAGATGAGGACGTGGCGTGCCCCAGTCGGCCCGCAACAAGGAGAAGGATCCCGAGGGGCGGATGCCGCTCGCGGAGCACCTTCGTGAGCTCCGCAACCGGCTCGCCAAGGCCGTCCTTGCCATCCTGGTCATCACGATCGCCGCAGCCTTCTACTACAAGGACATCATAAACTTCTTCACCAGGCCGGTGCTGGACTCGGTCGGCTGCCCGACGTCCTTCGCCGATCTGGCCAAGCAGACCGCGGACACCACCTGCGCGCGGATCACTATCAACGGTCTGCTCGCGCCCTTCACCCTGGCGCTGAAGGTGTCCCTGATGGCTGGCGTCGTGCTGGCCTCGCCGGTATGGCTGTACCAGCTGTGGGCGTTCGTTGCCCCCGGCCTGCACAAGCACGAGCGGAAATACGCCTACGCGTTCGTCGGCGCGGGCGTCCCGCTGTTCTTCGGCGGCGCCTTCTTCGCCTACAAGGTGCTGCCCACGACCGCGAAGGTGTTGATCGACTTCACCCCGCACGGGGTGGACAACCTGCTGCCGCTGGACGATCTGCTCGACCTCGTCACCCGCATGGTGGTCGTCTTTGGTCTCTCCTTCGAGATGCCGCTGCTGCTGGTGATGCTGAACCTCACCGGGGTGCTGTCCGGCCGGCGGATGCTCGGCTGGTGGCGCGGCATGATCCTGGGGATCACGGTCTTTTCGGCTGTGGCGACGCCGAGCACGGACCCGCTGACCATGCTGGCGCTGGCCGCGCCAATCTGGGTGCTCTATTTCGCCGCCGTTGTCTTTTCACTTCACAATGACCGGCGCAAGGCCCGCAGAGAGGTAGAGGGACCCGGCGACGACGAGGCCTCCGACCTCGACCTCACGCCGCAGGACATCGGCGAAGTGGAATCGGTGTCCGCCAGCCAGGCCCTGCCCGCGCAGCCGGACGCTGACGACGACGGCGCCGACGGGTAAGACGACGGGACCTGAGGAGGCTTCAGTAGGGCACGGAGCGCGGAGGCCCCGCCGACGCGCAACACCAGCTCCAGGCCGCCCGATCCCCGCCGCGCCGAGCGCTGCCCAGCCCTGCCCTTGCCGGATACCTCGTCCGCCCAGGTCACGCGGCGTGTTCGTACTCGTGGAGGGTGCCGCCGAGTCGTTCGCGTCTGCGTATGTCGAAGCGGGCGATCTGCCCTGGATCGTTGATCGCCTGGGGCAAGGGGTGCAGCGGTCAGGCGTTTGCGATGCCCTGATGCGGCCGATGGGAATTGAAAAATCGCTCGAACTCCCGCAGAGCGTGGCAGAGGTGGCGCTGGTTCCAGATCAACGTGCGGTCCAGCAGCTCCTCACACCGACACGTCTGCACCCACCGCTCCATCATCGAGTTCCTTCGCGGCATCTGGACCCCACTGAGCACGACCTCGACCCCCGCGTCCTTCAAGATGGCGTCGAACAGCTCAGGAAACTTGCCGCCCCTGACCTGGATCATGAAGCGCGCTCGGCAACCCGCGTCCTCCAGGTCCATGACGAGATTCTTCGCCGCCTGGACCACCAGACCGCCGACGGGTGCGCAGTCGCGCCCAGAATCCGGACCCTGCGGGTGCCGATAAATCATCCGCCCAGGTCCCGGCCTTGATCATCGAACTCCAGCTGTGCCCAACGCCTTCACCTGCAGAGGTAACCGGCAGCATCATGATCTGTCGTGCTACTGCGCGTCGACGAGACCGACTCGGCGGGACCCTTCACGAGTACCAACATGCCGCGTGACCAGGCCGGATGATTTATCGGCACCCGCAGGGCCACGGAGCGGCTTCGCGAGTTGCGCGAGGCGGGCGAGCAAGCGTTGGCGTCCGTCGACGTCGACGCCGTGGTCGCGGCCAACGCCGCCTTTCACGCGTACGTGATGGAGCTCGCCGCGAACTCGGTGCTCGCGGAGCTGTCCGCACAGGTGGATCGCCGCGTCTGGTGGCTTGACACACCCGTCGCCCGTACCCGCGGTGCACTGTCCGGGGACGAGCACCGGGCAATGATCGACGCCATCGCGGCAGGGGACGAGCAGCGGGCGCAGCAACTGATGCGGGATCACACGGAGCACACCCGCACCAGCTGCCACGAACGCACGGATTCCGAGCGGTGACGACAGCACGCCGCCACGGGATGCCATAGAGAGGACGACGGGTGTCCGCCGGACGCGGGAAGCCGCCCGCTGCGGACCGTCCCCGATGGGCGGGAGCGGACTACAGCGGGCAGCCGTCAGCCCGGCGCGATGGTGCGGACTAGAAGACTGCTGAAAATCTTGCTGGGGCGCTGTCCGGCCGGGAGGCCGGGCGGCCCCTTTCGCTATGCGGTGGCCGGGGCGAGGCGCCAGGTG
>NZ_JBIAQV010000077.1:0-21442 GCF_042889305.1 Streptomyces sp. NPDC002619
TCACGGACCCGCAGGTCAAGTGATCCACTCCCAGCCAGAGTGCGAGCCGGGATGCCCGCCCTGTCCTTTTGCCAACGGAGTCGTTCACGCCCGGGGTTCCTCACAAGGAACAAGCTGAAGTCCGCCAAGGACCTGCTGCAGGCCGCCTCCGGGCGCGGCGGCAAGGCGATCATGGTCTTCGTTCAACTGCCGGAAGAACCGACTACCGACATCACCGAGAACGACGGGCAACCCTCACGGTGACCACCATGCCGAGCCGACCCTCGTCACCTGGGCCAGCCCCCTCAAATTCGCAGCCAAAGTCGAGCACTCCAGGGACGAGTACGCCAAAGGCTTCTACCAACACGGCCCGCGCAAGGGGCAGCCGCTTTCGCGTACCGACTGCGGTTACCTGGCTCGGGTCGACGAGTTCCCCACCCTGGAGTACCTGGCGCGCGTTGAGTCGATCAACCAGCTCCCTACCTCCGCCCCGAAGGACAGGGCCAAGATCGTGAGACAAATACCGTGACCCGCGAATGAGACACGGAGAGAACATGCAGGTTGCCATCACGGAACAGGACATTCCAATTGCGGACCTACAAACGGGGTGGGCCAGGCCGACGCCGACGTCCGGCAGACAACTCGGGGGCACGGCAAGCTGCAACGAGCCGCCAATTTCCTTGTGGGTCATGCCGGGACGTCGGCGCCGAGCCTGGCAGCAGCCCAACCCGGGCCGCAGCTCGACTATCACAGTTGCCTTTTTCGTGGTCCCGCAACGGGGTTGTGGGCCCGGCACACCGTGGAGTCGACGCTGACGCTGATGTCCCAGGTGATCAGCTCTTTCGCGTCGGCCCGGGCCTGGAGCGCGGTGAAGATTCGCCGCCAGGTGCCGTCCCGCTGCCGCCGGCGGAACAGGTCGTACGCCCGGCCCCACGGCCCGTACTCGGCGGGCAGGTCCCGCTACGGGATGCCAGTGCGGACCCGGAACCGTATGCCGTCGATCAGCTGCCGCCTGGCCCACGTCGGCGGCCGTCCGGACTTCGCGCCCTTCGGCAACAGCGGTTCCAGCACTGCCCATTGCACGTCCGTCAGATCTCCACGTGCCACGAACCAAGATCATCCCACGTTCAAGATCCACTTTCGATACACACCCTAATACTCCGGCTGTAGATCGTGATCTTCATACTTCTGCGGCTTGCCGCTGGTAGTGACTGGCTTGGGATCGGGCCTGGTGTCGGCGTCGCCAGTCGGACCATCTGAGCCGGTGGACGGCATCGTGCGTGGGCCGGATGACGAGGGTGATGAACAGGCGCTGGATCTCGTTGCAGGTGAGCGGTATGAGGCATTGCGGTATCGGCTGGCGGTCGTGCTCGTCGGCTCGGACGACAGCGAGGAAGGCGTGGGCAAGCATGCCGAGGGTGACCCATCGGGACCAGGACATGTAGCGGCGGACCTGGTGCTCGTCGAGGGCGGCCAGGCTCTTGCCGGACTGGAAGAACTCCTCCACCCGCCACCTCGATCCAGCCACTCGTACCAGTTCGGTCAGCGGCACCGCTGTGGGCGAATAGCAACGGTAGTAGGCGAGTTCGCCGCTGCTGCGGTTCCGTCGGATCAGCAGCTGCCGACTCTCAGGCCGGGGGTCGGCGAGGTCGATGACAGCCCAGTCGTAATTGCGGTGGCCCTTCGCTCCGGCTCCGGCCGACAGCTTCTGCCAGCCACGCTTGGGTACCTTCTTGGCCAGGGCGTCGGCGCGGAACTTTCCGGCCGCGGTGGCGACTTCGTGTGAGCAGGCCACCGCGAGAACGTAGCCGGTGCCGCATTCCTCCAGTGCGGTGCGCAGTTTCGGGTTGCCGCCGTAGACCGCGTCGCCCGCCACCCACGCAGCGGGGTGGCCGGCGGCCAGGAAGCGGGCGACCATGCGCGCGGCCAGTTCGGGCTTGGTGGCGAAAGTGGTGTCTTCGCCGAGCCCGGCGGCACGACAGCGGTCGGGATCGGAGGTCCAGGAACGTGGGACGTACAACTCCCGGTCCACCGCGGCGTGCCCGCGTCGACCGGCGTAGACCAGGTAGACGGCAACCTGGGCATTCTCGATCCTGCCGGCGGTGCCGGTGTACTGGCGCTGGACGCCGACCGTGCCGGTGCCCTTCTTCACGTCGCCGGTCTCGTCGACCACCAGCACCGCGCGCTCGTCGTGTAGATGTTCCACCACATAGCCCCGCACGTCGTCACGGACCGCGTCGGCATCCCATTTGGCCCGGCTGAGCAGGTGGTGCATGGCGTCCGGAGTGGACTCCCCGACCCACTCGGCGATCGTCCAGCAGTTCTTGCGCGGGAGGTCCGATAGGAGTCCGAGCACCAACCGCTTGACTCGCCGCCGGGGTTCCACGCGCGCGAAACGACCCGCGATCCGGTTCATCAGGCCCTCGAATGCGTCCTGCCATCGGGCCGGGTCTACGCTGTGACCTGCGGCCACCGCTTGATCGTTCGTTGTCTTCACAAACCATGATGATCACCGGTGGCCGCAACCATCTCGTCCCCGGTTCGCATGGCGGGAGCGTGCGGCGACGGCCGGGATGCTAGGCCATCCAGCAGTACAGGCCGTGCCCCCGCACCTCGGCGGTGCGGGCCAGGTCCGCCAGATCACTCAGGAGTTCCCCCACCATCTCCGGGTCGAACGCCTCGCCATCGGCGGCCCGTTCCTGGATCCACAGCTCGCCGATCCCGGCAAGGCGATCTGCCGAAGCACCGGCCAGCGCCCCTTGAAGCGCAGCCGAGATGACGAACAGAAGTGGGCCGCCCTCTTCTCCCGGGTCAGCAATCGTATGCGGCTCGTCGGATGCGACGAGTGCCTCGAAGCTCTGCCCGGTGAGCAGGCTCTCCCACTCGATCACCGCCTCGGATGCATCGAAGTTGCCGCAGCTCAATGAGCCGAAGACTCCGTCCGGCCCGCTATCCACGATGCTTGCCGCCGAGGTGTCGTCAGGGGCGATGAAGTACTTGATGATGATGCTCACCCATGCATGTTGTCTGCTCAGACCGCCTCGGGACAGCCCCCGCACGAGCCCAGGGAACCCCACCGAAAGCCATCAAGATCACGATCTACAGCCGGAGTACTAAGAGGCATCACGTAATGCGAGGTGGGACGTGTCCCGCCTCGGCGTGTGTTCTGGCTATTGGATGTCGAGCTTGAGGTTGTGGAGTGCTGCAACGCAGGCGACGGCGTGGTCGATCGCATTGCCGCGTCGTCGGCATTGGCGGATGATCTGGTGGTCTTTGAGGCGTGCGATGGTGGGTTCTGCGACGGCGCGGTGTTTGCGGAAGCGTTGGTAGTTGCGGTCTTTGATGATGCGTCCGTCGGGCCCACGGCGTGGCGTGGGGATGCGGTCGCTGCCGCGGTAGCCGCCGTCGCCTGACAGGGTGGCGTCGTTCAGGGGATCTGCCCGGTTTCATCATGTGAGTCCGAGGGCGGCCGGTGGACGGGGGGCGTCTCGGCCGTGCTTGCGCAGGCCGGCGGCGATGCGGGATGCCTTGTAATGTTTGGCGGTGCGATACGACCCTTCGATCTACGATGGCGCGGCTGTCCACTACCGGTACGGGAGACCCGCCTACTCGCCCCAGCTTGAGGCTCTCCTCGCTGAGGAACTTGGCCTGGATGGCAGCGGAAGGCTCCTGGACGTTGGGTGTGGCCCCGGCATCCTCACCGTACGACTAGCTCACCTGTTTGAGGATGCTGTCGGCCTTGACCCCGACCTGGCGATGATCGCCGAGGGTCGCCGGGCCGCCCATGAGCGGGACATCGCGAACATCACCTGGATCCAAGCCCGGGCCGAGGACCTTCCTGCGGTGGCGCCCGGGCCGTACCGACTGGTCACGTTCGGCCAGTCGTTCCACTGGACGGACGAAGTTCGTGTGGCCGAGGCGGTGTACGACATGGTGGAGCCAGGCGGCGCTCTGGCCCTTGTGGTGCATACGGCCGAGGGGCGGGCCGTTCCGCCGCACCCCGGACCACCGCGGATTCCGCACGATGAGATCAGGCAGCTGGTGCAGAAGTATCTTGAATCAACGAGGCGAGCGGGCCAAGGCACCGTGCAGGTTCAAGCCCACAGCGTCAAGGGCGCCCTTGCCCGCACCCGGTTCGGCGCGCCACGGGTGATCTTCGCCCCCGGCATCCCTGACCTCGTACGGGATGCCGAGAGCGTATTGTCCGGTTACTTCTCCATGTCTTATTCCGCGCCGCACCTGTTCGGTGACCGTGTCGAAGATTTCGCCAGCGAGGTGCGAGAGCTGCTGAGGAAGCGATCTCCCGATGGCGTTTTCTGGGACTGGCCCGGTGATACCGAAGTGGTGCTCGCCCGAAAATGACCGAGAGCGGGCGGGGAACTCGCAGCCTTCCCGTCCCCTCCATGATCGGGGCGGGGAGAGTGTTGTTCAGGTGGTCTGTTCGACTTTGGTGACGTTTCAGGTGAGCACTGTGGAACTCGCGGATCGGGAGACGGAGGCGGGCACGGCCTTCGGGTGATCATGAGGTATCGAGCCCCTGATCACCGTTACGGAAGACTGTGCCTGCCCGTTCATCATCGCCCATCCCCTCCGGCCTGGGGCAGCTCACCGACGCCCGGCTCGCCGCCGCCAAGGAACATCCGTATCTGCTGGACTCCCTCGCCGCGGTGCCCGATCCGCGTCGCGCGAAGGGCCGTCGTCATTCCCTGGCCCACCAGCTCCGGGCCCTGGACGAGCGGATCAAGGGCAACGACCGGGAGATCCGCGAGACTTTCCGGGCCGACGACCGCGCCGGGATCACACGCCGGTTCCGGGGGGGGATCGACGACCACCGCACGGTCTAGGGGGCTTGCACCGGGCCGGACCGGTCCCAGCCGGGGATCAGCTCCTCCCGGTGGATGTCCTCGCCGTGGACCTGCTCGCCGCAGGTCTCGCAGACCGTGTGGGTGACGAGTTCGTGGTCCCGGTGACGGATCCGGCTGGGCGGCGCGGTGACAACCCAGCGGTCGCCCCAGCCGATGAGCTCGCGGGTGATGGCTCCCAGATCGCGCCCCGCCTCCGTCAGGTAGTAGCCGCTGTAGCGTGCATCGTCGGGCAGCGGGCGCCGTTCGAGGACGCCGCTCTCCACCAGTGCTTTCAGGCGCGCCGCCAGGCGGTCCGTGGGGGCGCCGGTGTTCCTGGCGATCTGCCGGAACCGGTGGTTGCCGAGCATGACCTCGCGGATCGCCGGCAGGGCCCATCGGTCGCCGACGATCTGCAGGGCGGCGGCGAGCGAGCAGGGGCGTCCGGCCATGTCCTGGGGATCGATGCGCGTGGTCACGGCCCCAGTATCACCCCGGCAGGGTTTGATTTCCAAATCACCCCCGTGCTTAGCTTGCGCTATGCCTACGATGCTTCGATTTTCAAAGCACCCTCGAACGGCCGCCGCAGTCGTCCTGGTGGCCGTCTTCATGACCAACCTGGATCTGTTGATCGTCAACGTGGCGCTTCCGGCCATGGGAGAGGACTTCTCCGGGGGCGGCAGGGGCGCGACCCTCGGTTCGCTGTCCTGGGTCCTCAACGCCTACACGATCACCTTCGCCGCGCTGCTGGTGGTGGCCGGCCGTGCCGGTGACCGCATAGGCCAGCGGCCGGTCTTCCTCACCGGGATCGCCGTCTTCACCCTCGCGTCGCTGGGCTGTGCCCTGGCCCCGAACCTGGGGACCCTCGTCGTGGCCCGGGTGGTGCAGGCCGTCGGGGCGTCCGCCCAGATTCCGACGTCCCTGGCCCTGCTGCTGGCGACGGTGCCGACCGAGCGCCGTACCCAGGCCACCCGGAGCTGGGCTGCGGTCGGCGGACTCGCCGCGGCCGCCGGGCCCGTCGCCGGCGGCCTCCTGACCGCGGTGGACTGGAGGTGGGTCTTCGCCGTCAACGTGCCCATCGGCATCGCAGCGCTCGTCGCCGGCCGATCGGTCCTGCCGAAGCCGGCCGCCCCGGAGGCCGGACCGCTGCCCGACCTCCTCGGCGCCCTGCTGGTCATCTTCTCGATCGCGGCGCTGTCCGGGGCGCTGGTGCAGGCACCCGACTGGGGCTGGGCGAGCGGCAGGACCGTACTGCTCCTGGCCGTTGCCGTGATCAGCGGCGCCGCGTTCGTCCTCAGGTCCCTGCGGCACCCCCGCCCGCTGTTCGAGCTGGACCTGATGCGGCTGCCGCGCTTCGGAGCGGCGAACGCGGGCAGCCTGGTGTTCGGCGTCGCCTTCGCGATCATGCTGCTGTCGAACGTGCTGTGGTGCCAGGAGGTCTGGCACTGGAGCGCGCTGCGCACCGGTCTCGCCCTGGTCCCCGGTCCGGCCCTCGTGCCGGTCGTCACCCTTGTGACCGCCCGCGCCGGGCAGCGCTTCGGGCACGGACCGCTGGTCGCCGCGGGCGGGTTGCTGTTCGCCGGCGGCATGGTCTGGTTCGCGTGCTTCGCGTCCGTCACGCCGGACTATCTGCGTGACCTGCTCCCCAACCAGCTATTGACCGGTGCGGGTGTCGGTCTGGCCCTGGGCACTCTGGTGGCGGCCGGTGTGCACGCCGTGCCGGGGCACCGCGCGGCGACCGGGTCGGCGCTGGTCAACTCCGTCCGCCAGATCTCGGCCACGGTCGGCGTCGCCGTCCTGGTCGCGGTGGTCGGCTCCCACGTCGGTGCCGCCTCACTTCACGACTTCCGGATCGTCTGGTGCGCAGCCGCCGTACTGGGCCTGGCGACGTCGGCGATCGGTGTGCACCTCAGCCGTGGCGGCGGCTCGGGCCAGACGGCGTCCGCCGCGTCGAAGGAGCCCGAGGCGGATGCGCAGTCTCTGGCGGACGCGTCCTGACCGACCACTTTCCCTTCGTTCGGCGGCAGTTGGGGCCGTGCCGGCGTTCGGACACGACGGGCGTCAGGAGGTCAGGACGATACGTCGGCCAGGCTCGACGGGGATCTTCCACGGCCGCCCGCTCGACCTGCGGCAACGGCGCGGGGAGCGGGTCCACACATTCGATACACGCCCGAGGAGAACGGCACTCCCATCGACATCCACTACGAGGACCACGACAGCGGGCAGCCCATCGTGTTGATCCACGGATACCCGTTGAATGGTCACTCCGGGGAGAAGCAAGAACGCGTCCCGTTGAACGAGGGTTTCCGGGCCATCACCTACGACCGCCGCGGGTTCGGCAACTCGAGCCGGCCGACGATCGGTTACGACTACGACACGTTCGCCGCCGGCCTCCGGCGCACTACTCGAACAACTCGCCCTGCCGGACGTGATCCTGTGCAGATTCTCCATGGGCACCAGAGAGGTGACCAGGTATCTGGGCACGTACGGATCGGGTCGGGTCAGCAAGGCGGTGCTCATGGGGGCCATCCCGCCGTTCCTGCTCAAGACGGACGACGACCCGGAGGGCGTCGACCGGTCCGTCTTCGAAGGCATCAAGGAAGCCGTGGTCAAGGACCGTCCCGCCTACTTCAAGGACTCCCTCGACAACTTCTACACCGTGGACACCTACCGCGGCACCCGGCTCAGCGACCAGGCCTGGAACAACAGTTTCAACGTCGCCGTGGCCTCCTCCGCCCACGCCGGCTACGCATGCGTGGACACCTGGCTGACCGACTTCCGCCGGGACCTTCCCAAGATCGACGTGCCGACCCTCCTGATCCACGGCGACGCCGACCGCATCCTGCCGTACGAGAGCACCGCCAGGCGATGGTGTCGTTCTTGCGGCCGCCGCCCCGCGACAGCTGCCGAGCTCGGGCGTTGGCGGAGGCATGGACGTCCACCACGGTCTCGCCGCGGGCCACGAGCCACTGGGCCAAGTGCCGCCCCAGGCCTGCGGCGCCTTCCACTGCCCATCGATGCTCAGGCCGCTTCCGGGACCAGGCCAGCAGTCTGCGGTAGTCGGCCAAGGTGGCCTCGATCCGGATCGTGGAGATCGGCCGGTTGGCCGTCGGGTCCACCGCCGTGGCGGTGTGCGTGGACTTGTGCGGGTCGACACCGAGCAAAATCATCGGGCGCGGCTCCTCAGGACGGCACGGCAGGAGATCCACAGTCGACACGCCGGCTTCCGGAACCAGCCAAGCCCGGGGCATGCCTCTGTTGAGTCAGACCGTGGACGGGCACCGGATGGGGAACACACTCCGGGAGAGCCATAGTTCGGCAAGCGGTTCACGAGTCACCCCAGCCGGAGCCCTACAGCACGCTACAGACGGCCGCTCCATCCACGTACTGGTCCTGCCATACAAGTCAGCGGTTCAGAGGCCGATCCGCTCGCAGCCCGCCGTCTCTCCGCGACGGCCGAACGCCGCCCCTCTGAATTCCTCGCGGAGTCATTCAGCGCAGGCATGAGCACGTCTGTCAGCCATGCACTGCTCCAAGAGAGGGACAGGACACGGCCTAGGTTCGCAGTTACGCCCACGCTCGGTGTGGAACCGAGAGTCGGGGATGGTCAGCCGCCCCCGGCGTGGCTGTTCTGGAAGATGCGGGGGTGGCCGATTCAGGGCACTGTAGTAAGGAGGGGACAGGGTCGGGGGGCGGCCCGATTCTTGCGAACATCGCACTAGCCTAAGGAAACGTGATGGCCGTAGCCACAGACATGCTCGTTCCGGCGTTGCGCGAGGTCCGTGGGGCCCAAGCCGCGCTCGCCGACCGTTTCAAAGCCCACCTCACCGTCACGCCCGACGGGGAGTACCGGGAGGTCCTGGAGCGCCGCGTCGGCGACGCCCGGGGTCATGTGTACCTCATCGACGAACGTCTGGAGACGTTGAAGCCCCGCGGGCTGGTCGAGACCGTCGCCGGGAACGCCTGGCATTTCACCTGGCGAGCGGCCCGGCTGCCCCTGGACGCGGCCATCGCCGTCCCAGGCGCCCTCATGCGGGGCCTGGGGACGGCGACCGAGCAGCAGTTGCTGAAGAACACCGAGGACGAGTACGCGGTCACCGCCTTCGCCGTGGCCATCTGCCGGGCCGCCGAGCGTATCGCCCAGGAGGCACACGACGCCGCCAGCACCGATCTGCTCAGCTCCATCCGCCGCGACGGCGAGGAGACACTGGAAGAGCTCGGCAGCAGCCTCGAGCAGCATGCCGAGGCAGCCGTGGTGGCCGCTGAGGGCTCGGGCGCCGGCGGCGCCTCCCTAGCCGTGCGCGACTGGAGCAGCTGGCTGCGGGAGTCGGCCGAGCGCATGCCCGGCGTGGACCGGCTCCAGGGCGCGCCAGAAGGAGCCCTCATTTCGGAGTACGAACTGCCGCTTCCCGACTACCGCAGGCTCAGCAGCAGGATGATCATCGACCGGCTCCCGCAGCTCTCCCAGACGGATCTCGCCATGGTCGGCGCCTACGAGCGGTCCCATGCGGCCCGGTCCGCGATCCTGAGCAGGATCGCGGACCTGCTCGGACCCGAACCCTGGCCCGGTTACGACGGCATGACTGCGGGCGAGATCGTCAAGCGGCTCGGTGACGCCGAAGAAAGCCTCACCCGGCGCGTGTTGGAGTACGAACGTCGCCATCAGGCACGCTCCACCATCCTCAGGGCCGCCGAACGGGTCCACGCCTGAACCGAATGAGGCCCCGCCCGACCGGAACCGGTCTGGCGGGGCCATCGGCACCCGCATCTCTCCGGCGTATCAGGGCTGCCACCAGGCCTACCGGGCTTACGCACCAGGCCGCTGGGTTTGGGGGCGCCGGTGCTGGTAGGTCCACAGCTGGTCGACGAAGGTGAAGCCGAACGAGCGGAAGAGCCCGGGGGCCGCCTGGCTTTCGGGTGTGGACTGCCCGGCGTCGTCCAGAACGAGGGCGACCTCGGTGGCGCCCCGTTCGGCGAGGAGTGCCAGAGCCTGATCGAGCAGCCTGCGGCCCAGGCCACAGCGGCGGCGGGTGGGCACGGTCTCGATCCAGTAGATGGTCGCGCCGCGTTCGGGTCCTACGCTGACCAAGGCTTCGGCAACCGGTTCGGCCGCCTCGCGCAAGATCAGGCGATGGCCTGACGGGAAGCCGCATGGGAAGACGTCGGCGACCAGCTTGGCCGGCGGGGGTTCGACATGGAGCCTGCGGTGCAGGTAGCAGCCCTGTCGGCGGCCGGTGAACCCGGTCTGCACCAGCGCGTCGTGCGTGGCGGCGCGACGGGTGCGGGGCAGGCCGCCCGGCCCCAGGGGCCCTGGCGGAGCACCCACGAATGCCTCGATCTGCGGACAGTGAGCGAGGGCCGCGTAGGCGTGGCTGATCAGGGCACGCAGAGCAGCGGGATCCTCGTACGCGTGGACCCAACAGATATCTCCGGCGTGCACATCGGCCCAGGACAAGTACGCGACGATCCCGCAAGGGCGGTCATCGGCATCGGCCAGAACGCTGATCCGCGGCCAGACCGGAACTGCCCAGCCGACCGGGGGGGCCAGACCACGCCGCGCCGCGGCCAGCCCCTCCGGGGTGCAGTGCGGCTGTCCGGGCAGCCGGTCGGCGTCAATCAGATCGCACACCCCTGGCTCGTCCTGCGCACGATACGGGCGCAGCGTCAACCCGCCCTCGGAGCTGGGTGAAAAGGCCATGCTGTCCGTCCGCACATGCGCTGACGTTTCTACCGGTCACCAACCAGAGTCCTCCGCTCCTGCCCAGCTGTCACGGGGGACCCCGGCCGTGCCGTGGGGGCGGCCCTACTGCGGGACGTCGTCGTCCGGGAGACCTGCGGCGGAAGCGGCCTGCTGGATCGCGGCCAGCAGCGAGCGCACCTGGTCGATGACCGGTTGGTGCAGGGGCAGGGTCAGATGGCCGACGCCGGGCACGAGCACGTTGCGGGCCTTGAGGTCGGGATGATCGATGCGGCCCTTGGCGGCCGGGATGACAGCCTCGTCCTGGTCGCTGTAGAAGGCCACGAACCGGGTGCTGCATCCCACGGCCGGCTCGGCGAGCTCGGCCAGCAGTTCGCTTCCCGGCCGTAGCTGGCGCAGAAGTGGATGCGGCGGGGCCAGCAGGGCCGTGGCGGTGCCGCCGTGCGGCGTCGCCAGCGTGACCACCAGCGGCACGTGCGCGTCTCCGCCGAGCCGCTGCACGTAGTAGCGGGCGATCAGCCCGCCCAGGCTGTACCCGATCACGACCACGGTCCGCCCGGCGCTGCGGGCAGACGCCCATTCCACCTGCTCGCCCAGAACCCGGGCCACCGCGCGGACGTCCGGGCCGAACGCGGGATAGCCCACCGAGATGAAGGGCCCCACGCCGAGGCCGCCCAGCCCCCGCTGAAGCGGCGGGACGACCGATTCCCCGTCGGCCAGCCCGTGCACCAGCAGCACCGGGATCCCCCCGTCCGCCGACGACGGTTCGTCACGGCCTGTCCCCTGCCACGACCGGGCGCGGCCAAAACGACCGGCAAGCTGCCCGACGCCCTCCGCGGCCAGGTCGAGCGGGAACCGCACCAGCCGCACGGCAGCCCTGCTCGCCTCGACACCCGCGCCGCGCACCGGTGGCAACCCTGGCACCGACAGATGCGGTCCGAAAGGAACGCCCGTAGCCGTTCACCTCCCGCGCGTATCTTCCCGCTCCCCCAAACGAAACATGGGACGCTTCAGGTCGATTCCCTCATCATCCACCTATTTCATCATCCACCTATTTCCGGTATTTCACCTCGGATGCCCGCTTCGCCTGCATCTGGTCAGTCCCGGGGCTGTCGGGGCGGGCCGGGGCGGATTCCGTGGCGGCCGCGGCTGCCAGGAGGCTGGAACGGCGGCCTGGATCGCGGGGGAGCCGACGGAGCTCGGGGCTGCCGGCGAGCCCGGTCGATGTCGCGCCCGGGGATGATCCCGCGCAGCCGGCCGTCCTCCATGACCGGGATGGACGGCACGCCGCCGGCGCCCAGGCGCTCCAGGACGAAGTTCAGCAGCTCGTCCGGTGCGGCGAGCGTGCACCGGGGCAGCAGGGTCGCGACGTCCCGTGCACACAGCGACGCCTGCCGCGCGGACGGCACGGCGGCCAGGCTGTGCAGCCGTACGGCACCGCTCGGGCAGCCGTCGAAGTCCAGCAACGGCAGCACCGAGTGCCTCGCCTCGGCGGCCACCTCGGACAGGAAGCGGTCCATCGTCAGCCAGTCGGGACCGGTGACCACCGGACTGGTCATCGCCTGCCCCACCCGCACGCCGCACAGGGCCGTGACCAGCTCTGCCCATCGCCGTTCGGTCGCGGCGGCGCCCGCCACGAACAGGCCGATGGCCATCAGCCACAGTCCGCCCGTGATCCCTCTCATGAACGCCAGCCAGCCCAGAGCACCGAGCGCCATGACGAGGACCTGTCCGCTGCACCCGGCCGCCCCCGGGGCTGCGACTCGCGACACCTTCGATCCTTACGGCCCCCTTGACGGACAACCAACCACCCTATTCGGTAGCTTTGTGCCTCAGATGTACCCCTCCGTCCCGGTGGCCTGAACGAGCCCGGCCGGGACGGCGTGCCGCGGAAGGAACGCGTGTGCTGCCCATCGGATCGCTGGGGAACCTGCTGAGCGCCATCGGCGAGCAGGCCACCCGCAGCCTGCTCGCCATCGCCGCGCACGGTGGCGCGGGCCGCGCCCAGCGCAATGCCGCAGAGGCCGACGCCGCGGCCCACGAGGAGCGACGCGAGCGTGATGCAGTGTCCACCTGGCTGGCCGAGCGTGACCTCCACGGAACACCGCGCCCCTGACGCCGCAACCGGGCGTGTCCTCGGTCCGGCCGTCGGCGCCGTGGTCCCCGGCGAACTCCTCAACTTGCTGCGGACGCCGACGGTCGCCGTCCTCATCCTTGATCTCATGGCCCTCGGCGCGGAGCTGGGCGACCGCGGCGTCGATGTAGCGCGTCGTCCACAGAGAACCACCGCGTTCAAAGCGAGACCCAACGATCCAACCTGATCCTCTCCATCCCGTCCCGGTAGGCCTGGTGGATGGTGCCCTTCTTGCCGTGGCAGATGTCGCGCGCAGCAGTAACGCTCACTCATGGTCGCCGGAACTCGCTTGGGTTCGGTCAAGCGGTAGAAGGTCTGAACCCCAGGTGGATTGCGGGACGGTCGCCCAGCCACGCAAGAGCCTGTTGCCATTCCCCTTGCCGTGCACCGACACCGGGTGGTCCCGGCCCTTACCGGGTGGTCCCGGCCCTTGATGGTGAGGTCCCGGTGATCTCGAGAGACTGCGAGGTGCCCGTGATACGGGTGGAACGGAAGGTGATCATGGGGTGTTCTGCGGTGTGCAGCAGGGACTTGTCGCCCAACGTCCGTTTGATCTCGACCCGGTCGACGTCGGTGAGTGGCTTCAGCCCGCCCACTTCCTCCCGGACCTCCAACGAGCCCGTTTTGGCGGTCACACTCACCAACGACTTGTCCGGGTCGCCGACGACCACCACCGCTTCCCCGGACCGTCGGGGGGCCTCGATGGTGAGGTAGTGCCCTGCCCTGCGGCCCAGTACGGCGCGGCCGGTCTTGATCAGAAGGCGAGCAGTCGACGGCCCGAGCCGGTACGTTCCGTCTGTCAGCGTCACAGCGCCGAGGGTACGGGCGGATGAGGGCCTAGCATCGAGGCAGCCCGTCAGCGTGTCTCCGTCCCTGCGCCGTGTCCCTAGACGAGTAGATCCGAAGTGCTCAGTGGTCGAATGCGATGAGCGACCGGGTGACTGGTGCGCCGGTCTTGTTGTTGTGCCAGATCCCGGCTGCCATCGCCAGGACGCGCTGGGCGACGCGGATGGCGACGCCCTCAATGGTCCGGCCGCCGTGTTGTTCCAGGTTGAGTTGGCCCTTGAGGGTGTCGTTGACCGACTCGATCAACTGGCGGACCTTCGCGCCTCGGAATGGCGGCCGAGCAGCGCCTGGGCCACCGCCAGGCAGACAAGTTCGGAGTCGCTGAGCTGGGGCGGTCGTCCCATCCACCGCGTACCTGCGATCTCGTCGTCGATCTTCACATAGAGTGCGGTCAAGAGGGTCTCAAGGTCTGCCGTCACACACGGATCGTTGAGGCCCTCGCCGCCTTGGTGGAGCCGAACGTGAGACTTACTCCAGCTCCTCCGCCAACAGGTCCATCAGCAGCCCGTCGTGCCAGCTGCCGTCCGGGCCGCGCTCGTACTGCCGCATGATGCCCACCGGGCGGAAGCCGACCTTGCGGTAGCACCGGATGGCGGCGGCATTGTCGGCGGCCGGGTCGATCACCAGTCGGCGGTATCCGTGATCATCGATCAGATGGCGCGCCAGGGCGCGGACGGCGTCAGCGCCAAGGCCGCGCCCGTGCACCGCCGGGTCGAGATAGATGTCGATGTTGGCATGTCGGTAGTCCGGCTCGTCCTCGGCGCCCCACTGGATAGCGCCGACCACCCTGCCGCCGTGCTCGACCGCGAAGGTCCGGACCCCGGGATCTTCGAGGTCCTCGGCCACCGCGGCCGTCAGGTCGTCGCCGCCCCGCCAGCGCGCGTACACCTCAGGCGTGGTCCGGATCGCGGCCAGAGCCGGGATATCGCCCACCGTCGACGGGCGAAGCGTCACCAGGGCTCCGCGCAGGACCGTCCGCATGCCACTGATCATCCCCGACTTCGGATCCACTCGACTAGTCCGTGGGCCGAGATGACGATGGCGTCCCGCGTGATGGTGTAGCCGATCATTCGCCCGTGGCGTCCGGTGTGTTGGGAGTCCGCGAATCCCCTGGAGCGAACCAACCGAGCCCCGTCCAGCGCCCCATGCCCCTTCTCCGCGTCAGCATCCCTCGGAGCGTAGCCGCTCTCGCCATTCTTCCGCGCTCTGGCTGACCGGCTCGGTCGTCGCGATGAAGTTTTCCAGTACGGCCAGGAAGCGTTGCGGATCAGTGTGGAACGGGAAGTGCCCCGAGTCCTGGAAGATCTCCAGGCGGCTGCCGGGCATCGCCGCGTGCGCCACCTTGGCGTGCAGGGCGGGGACCACCTGGTCGCGCGAGCCCCAAACCAGCAGGGTCGGCATGCCGGCGGTGAGGTAGCAGCGGTCGAGCATGCTCACCACCTGACCGCGCCAGTCGACCACCGCGCGCAGCGTGCGGATGAAAGCATCGCGGGAGGCCGCGTCGGGCAGCGCGTCCACCACTCGCAACAGATCCGGGGCGTCCACGCCGAGCCCGGTATGGAGCAGCTGCAACAGCCGGATCACCACGGCGGTCTGCGTCCGCACCGTCGGAAGCCGCAACGTGGCCAGAGCCAGTTGGGCTCCGGGCAGCGAAGCCAGGCGCAACGCCGGAGTGACACCGCGGCCCACCCCGCCGGTACTCACCAGTGCCAGCCGCTCGGTCCGGTCCGGGAACTGGTATGCGAACTGCATGGCCACACCACCGCCGAGGGAGTGCCCAACAAGCGTCACCCTGTCGATGTCCAGCACTGACAGCAGGTCCCGCATCCCGTTGGCGTACGCGGGCACCGAGTAGTCGCCGCGCGGCTTGTCGGAGGAACCGTGGCCCAGCAGGTCCGGGGCGATAACCGTGTGGTGCCGGGCCAGCTCGGGGATCAGCTCGCCCCAGGTGTCGGACGAGTCACCAATGCCATGGATCAGCAGTACGGCCGGACCCTTGCCCGCCATGCGGAAGGCCCAACGGTGCCCGTGCACGACCCGGTACTGCCGTGGGACGGGCTTGTGGATCGCGGGCAGCCGCGTGGACTTGCCACGCTGCTGGGGGATGCTTGCCACAGCGGCTCCTCTCCAGGGCAAACAGCCCCTCGGCGCCCGTTAACGTGCTCGTAACGCATACGCACTGGTGGAATCTAAATCGACAAGTCGATTTATCGGAGTTGACTACGTCACACCACGCGCCAGCGAGGGCCACACCGAAGATGCCCGAAGCGCCGAGGCGACCTGGGGCTTTGCATAGCCGGCAGGCCGGCCGCACCCCCTCTGACGTGAGATACGCCACGGCACCAACGTCCAAAGCCGCAGGGCGTTTTGTCACGTTAGCGATGGACATGAGGTGATCTTGGCTTGGGAGGCGTCGGAAGGGGGCAGTCGTGTCGACGGCCCCACCGGCGTACAAGGGTCACCGGTGCAGGGTGATGCCGCAGCAAAGCCGGATGCACCGGGACGCTGTCGCGGCGCCCCCTTTGTCGGCGCGAGCCGCGGGACCTGCCGGGCGAGCACGGCAAGGCGGGCTCGCCGCCCGTACTTGCCGAGCAGCGCCCTTCGAGCCGCAAGCCCCGGCCCGCCCGGCGGGCGGACCCGTCGACCCTACGGCCCGGGCCACCGTGATCCCTTCGGCCCCCCGCCAGGACAAGGCTGGCCAACTCACTGTCCGGCACGGACGGGTCGGGGAAGGTGCCGGTCGGGTGTGCCTTTCCCCGGGGGTCGGTTCAAAGGGCCGCTCTCGACCCCGAGCCCGTTGACATTGCCACCTCCAAGGAATATGACAAAAGACATAAAGAGCGCAAAAGGATTCATTTATCAGGATCTTGAGGGCTCCAGGCGACCGATACCGGTACTCCAACTGCGAACCGCGGAGGAGGTGAACACGTGAACGACACCGAACAGGAATCCCAGGAACCTGAGGTTGCCCCCAGCGAAGGCGAACAGCCTGTAGCCGAGGCGGCGGAGACCGCAGAGGCCACGGAGGCGGAAGAAGCCCCCACGGCCGGCGAGACCTCGGAAGCCGAGGCGCCCCCGGCCGAAGGCGAACAGCCTGTAGCCGAGGCGGCCGAGACCGCAGAGGCCACGGAGGCGGAAGAAGCCCCCACGGCCGGCGAGACCTCGGAAGCCGAGGCGCCCCCGGCCGAAGGCGAACAGCCCACGGCCGAAGCGGGGACGGAGGAAGCGGAGGCAACGACGGCCGAGGGCGAGGAGTCGTCCGAGGCTGAGTGAGGACAGGCGAGCCCTGGCAAGGCAATCACGATTCACGGGCATCGACGGACGGTGCCCCTTCCGTGCGGCCGGAGGACAATGCGCCAGTTGCGGCATTCTCCTTCGGCCGCCTTGGCATTAACGTTCTACGAGCACCACGTGCTCGCCCGACCAGAGGGTCGATGTCCTCCAGTTGCTCACGGCGGTCCCCGACAGGGTGCCGGCGGATGACGGCACGGGCAGTCCTTCGGCGTGCCTCTGCTCGATCTCGGCAGCCTTCCGCGCGGCGGCCCGGGCGCTCTTCAGCCACATCCCCACCCTCGCCCCCTGGTAGGTGGCGTCCAGCGGTGCGAGGAGGTGGCCGTGTTCTTTGGCCCATCCTTGGGCTGCGGTGAGGCCTTCTTCCCAGGCGGTGTCGTGGTGGGACCAGATCATGCCGAGCTTGTCGAGTTCCGCGGCCCGGTTGGGGCGCGGTGCGGGTTGTGTCACCGGATCGAGGAGCCGATGCCGATGCCTCCGTCGACGTCGAGCACCACGCCCGTGATGTAGCGGGCGCCCGGGGAGCCGGGGATACGCCGCGCTGATGCGAGACACTGCCGCCCTTCCCAGCAATCAGCGCATCGGCCCGGTACTCCCTGCACCCTGACTGATGCTGGAGGCGGGGGAGCGTCGAGTTCCTTCGACGCTCCCCCGCCCGGACAGCAGCAGGGCACGGAATGAGGTGTTGGATGCAGGTGGGACCATACGCGTTCGGCGTCGGCGACGGTGCCCACCCGGAGGTCGTCCGGGCTGTGGCAAAGGCCGCCGAAGCTTACGGCTTCGCGACCGTTCCTGATCAGTACGCAGGAGTGAGTCCTGGACCCACATCCTGGTACTGCGCGCATCCCGAACGGTTGTGGATGTGCTGGTCGCCCGCGTTCTTTCGGGTGTCCCTGTCCGGGCGCGTGCATCGGGTGCACGGTCCGTGACGGGGCGGCGGGTTTCCTCACGCCTTCGGGTGCCCGGTCCGGCCTGGACGGTCCGATGCCCCGCACGATCGCTCTGGTCGTGCGGGGGCGGTGCCGTCCGTCGCCGGATCGGGTGCCCGAGGGCGCGTCGCCCGATCGCGATGCAGGCTGCATCGTGCCGGGAAACCTTGCGAGTCTGGCTGGTCAGTGGCTGCTGCCAGTGCTGGGCGCCCCACCGGGAGGTGTACGCCGGATCGACCGCGACGACCGCGATGTCCTGCTCGGCGGCCATCGCCGTCAGCCGCGCCTTCAGCCGGGCGGTGGGGAAGCGGGAGATGAGCCGGCGGAAGCGCTTGTTGCGGCCGTGCTTCTCGCGGGACGTGCCGGCGGTGAAGTCGAGGTCCTCGATGGCGATCGCCGCCGCGCCGGTGGCACGGGTGTGGTGCAGCAGCCGGGTCAGGGCGTGCCGGATCTGCGCATCCCGGTGCGCGGTGGTGCCGGACAGGTCGTAGAAGAAGCGGCGGGGTTCGCCGACCGGGTTGCCGTGCACATCCAACTGCCAGGCGGCGAGGTGGTCGTCGTTCATGTCCTGAGTTCTAGTGGTCGTTGCAACACCTCAGCTCAGAGGTGGCAATGGACTTCGAGATTCGTGGTGGCCGGAGGCCTCAGGGGAACAGACCGCTGGTCCGAGAACGGGAGACATACTTCCGACTTGTGGATCAAGGAATGAGTTTTGCCGAGGCTGCCAGGGCCGTCGGCATCAGCGTCCGAACCGGCGAGCGGTGGCGAAACGGACGAGGCGCATCGGGTCGGTAGCGGCCGTGCGGGGTGTTGGCCAGGTGGGCGAGGGCGGCCGGGAGCCTGACCGAGAGCTGTCCGGTGCCGGTGACGCGGATGGTCTCGTTCCCGAAGCGTTTGCCGGACTCCCCGTCCGCCGTCAGGAACATCCGCGCCGCCTCCCACCGCCGGCGCCAGCCGTGCGCGTCCAGCCCGGCCTGGTCGAGGTGGTGGCGCAGGCGGACGAGTGGTTTGCCGCCGCGCACCACGTGCACCCGGCCCGCCGCCCAGTCCGCCTCCAGCCGTCCCAGCCGGTCCCGCAGGGCGTGCAGGCGGCGGGATTTGGCATGCCACTGCGCCCGCGACCCATACCCCCGCGGCAACCCCGCCCGCTTGTCCGCCTTCGCGCCCAGCGGACGCGCCAGCCGCGCCTCCATCCGTACGATCTGCCCGCGCAGCCAGGCCAGCTGCGCCGCCTGACCGCGCCGGGCCAGCGCCCACTGATCATGCGTGGCCTTCGTGACACTGCCCGCCCACCGCGCCGACGACGAGCCGGTCAGCTCCCGCTTCCGCACCGCCCACAACCCGGCATCATGCTCCAGCCCCTGCCCGCACCTCCGTGCGAGGTCACCGGCGGCCAGCCCACCCAGGAACGCCCCGACCTCCCGCAGCACCGCCGCGTCCGTGTCCGACACCCGCAACCGGGCCCTGACCGCCACCCCCGCCGGGCCGGGCACCACGAACGGATCCGCCAACTCCCGCAGCACGCCCACAGCACCCGCCCCCGATCCCCACCCCGGCCATCCGCCACCACCCACAACGAACCGACCACGAGAAAGGTCACGCGTTCGGAGCACAAACTCCCATTCGCCCTACGGGGATCCCCGCCCGCACAGAGGACCCCAACAGTGACACTCACTCGTGCTCGCCAGAACTCGCTTGGGCTCGGTCACACGGCAGCAGTTCCGAACCCCCTCGACCGCGCCAACCACAGCCACCTATCCCGGCTCCAACTCCGCCTCACTGCGTGACAGTTGGAATTAGCCACCAAGAGCGGACACGGTCAGACGGTGATGTCGGCGGTGACGCCGGCGAACAGGTCGTCCTCAGGGAGCGAGGTGTCGACCAGCGAGCGGGCCAGCTCGTACTCCTCGGTCGGCCAGACCTCGCGCTGGACGTCGAGCGGCACCCGGAACCACGGGCCGTCCGGGTCGATCTGGGTGGCGTGGGCGATCAGCGCCCGGTCGCGCACCTCGAACCAGTCGGCGCACTGCACCCGGGTGGTGAAGTCGCGCTCCTTGCGGCCCTCCTCCTCCCAGCCGGCGATCCACTCGCCGTAGGGGGACTCGTGGCCGTGCTCCACCAGGTAGGCGTGGAGGGCTCGGATCCGGGCCATCGACAAGCCGTGGTTGTAGTACACCTTCAGCGGCTGCCAGGGCTCACCGGACTCCGGGTAGGCGTCGGGGTCCCCTGCCGCATCGAAGGCGGCCATCGTGATCGTGTGGGTCATGATGTGGTCGGGGTGCGGGTAGCCGCCGGTCTCGTCGTACGTGGTGATCACGTGCGGACGGAACTCGCGGATGAGCCGCACCAGCGGCTCCGCGGCCTTCTCCCCCAGCTCCAGGGCGAAGCAGCCCTCGGGCAGCGGGGGCAGCGGGTCGCCCTCCGGCAGGCCGGAGTCGACAAAGCCCAGCCATGCCTGCTTGACGCCGAGGATCTTCCGCGCGGCGTCCATCTCCTTGCGCCGGACCTCGTGGATGTTGGCCTCGATCTCCGGGTCGCCCTGGAGCTTGGGGTTGAGGATGGAACCGCGCTCTCCCCCGGTGCAGGTGGCCACCAGGACGTCCACGCCCTGGGCGACGTACTTCGCCATGCTGGCCGCGCCCTTGCTGGACTCGTCGTCCGGGTGGGCGTGGACCGCCATCAGCCGCAACTGCTCTGTCAACGCATGTTCCTTCCGCATTGCCCCGCTGCTGGGCGGGAGTCCTTAGCCGTGGTCCTCCGCACCGAACAGAGGACCACTCAGCGGCCTGCCATGCCTTTCATGGCGGTGATGTTGTGTGCGTATCGGTGCACCGTCGCCGTGGCGGTCAACTCGAGTTCTTCGTCGAGCATCTGGGCCCACGTCATGGTGTCCACGGCCGACGCCCGGACGCCGCGGGCTGTTCAGAAGGCCGTTCAGCCTCCACATGCCGTTGGCGTCGCACCGGGCCACGGTGAAGGTGACGTCCGAGTGACTGCCGGTGCCCAGAAATGTCCGCGACAGCACCTTCCGGTCGCGCGCCGCGCTACCGCTGCTGAAGCTGGTCGCGTTGGCGACCCCGGTGCCTCAGTGGGCAACCACCGGCACCGCCACCTCGTCCTCGACGCCCTCGCTGCCCGCGTGGCCGGCGTTGACCAGGGCCAGGACGATCAGCGTGGCGATCACCAGCATGCCGACGGCGAACCAGATGGCGTTGGCGTAGCCGTGCACCACACCCTGCAGCTGGACCAGCTGCTGCTGCGGCTTCGTCGCGGCGCCGGCGATGTGGTCCTTGATGTACGAGGTCGTCGCGGAGGCGGCGATCGTGTTCAGCAGGGCCGTGCCGATCGCGCCGCCCACCTGCTGCGAGGTGTTGACCATCGCGGAGGCGACACCGGCGTCCCGGGGCTCGATGCCCAGGGTGGGCAGGGACATGGCGGGCGTGAACGTCGTACCCATGCCGAGACCGAGCAGCACCAGCGCCTGCAGGACGGTCGAGGCGTACGACGAGCTGACCTCCAGCTGCACCAGCAGAAACATGCCGGCCGCGGCCACCAGGAAGCCGGGGCCCATCAGGAACCGGGCCGGGACGCGGGTCACCAGACGCGTGCCGATCTGGGTCGAGCCGACCATCATGCCCGCGACCATCGGCAGGAAGGCGAAGCCGGTCTGGATCGGCGAGAAGCCCTTGACGACCTGGAGGTAGTAGGTGAGGAACAGGAAGGT
>NZ_JBIAQV010000078.1:0-20621 GCF_042889305.1 Streptomyces sp. NPDC002619
GCCCTGCTCGTATGCGCCGAGCACCTCGCGACCACCCGATCGGGACTCCGGTTCGATCGACAAACCCCAAGATCGGTACGACAACAGCTACTAAGGCCAACAGTCTCAGCGGGGCGGAAGGCTCCGTAGTACATACAGGCGAACAAGCCGACAAGTCGACGGCCACGCGCCCGGCCATACCCACCGACGTATGGCAGTGCAGTCAGCAGAGACCGAGCCTGTTCGGGGTTGGCCACGACTCGGGGATCAACCTCTCCGACCACCTTCGGTTTCTTCCAGCGAATCCCAGTGATCGGGTTCTCTTTGAAGTCTCCGAGGTCCACCGCGTAGTGCATCGCGTTGACGAGCGTGCGCCGCTTGCGCCGTACGGTTTCCGCGGCAGCTGCCGTTCCGTCGAGTTTCAGTTTGAGTGAGTCCAGCACGGCCCTGCCGATCGCCGCGTTACCGAGGTCCGAGAGAGGGCGAGAGGCCTTCGCCACCCAGTGCAGGGCATTTGCGATCTCGGTCGGCAAGTCGCGATCGTCAGGGCCGGGCAGGACGAAGGCCCAGTTGCGGAGCGCCTTCCGGAGCAGCTCATCAGTTGGCCGTCCCGGACGATCGTCGAGAAGAGCGAACGTCACCGCCGTCAACGCCTCGTTGATCCCGTCGCGCGTGTTCGGCGCGGCGTGCGGCCACTTCATGGCGAGGTACTTCAACGCGAAGGCGTACCAGGTCATCGAAGGCGCCTTTTCGATCATCGAGTCAGGCAGCCCGGTCGCTGCGTCGAACTCTTCACCGTCACGGGTGGCGCGTAGGAGCTTGGAGCGGTAGTGGAAGATGTTCATCCGCAGCTGAGTTGGCGCCGGCTTGTACAGCAGCGAAGTACAGCAACCACGCTGACCGCAGGAGACCATCATCAGCCTCGGACAACCGACTGACCAGCCGAGCAGACCTCAACAACTGTCCCGCCGGTAGTTCGCATCGAGGGGCTGGTTCCATTCACGAATCCCGACAACAGATGCACGGCACTTCGGGAGGCGGCTCGCCGCTGCCGAAGTCGATGTTCACGAGAACGGGAGGCATCCCGTCCCTGGCAGGCGTGGCTTGTAGGGCCCGGCCCCGTTGGTGAGGGTGGGGCCCGGGCCGGTGGGTTGATCGGTCCGCGAGTCTTGATCGCTGCCGAGCCTGCTGATTAGTTGGTCGGCATGACTGAACTCGGACCCGTCGCCTGGCCACCTGCCCCGATCAAGACCGAGCGGCTCGTGCTCCGCGAGCCCGAGGCCCGGGACCGTGCGGCGTTCATCGAGCTGCTCGCGTCGCCAGAGGTGCACACCTACCTCGGCGGCCCCCGGCCGCGTGACGAGCTTGAGCGCGAGATGTCCGGGGCGCCCGAGCGATGGCCCGGGAGCTTCGTCGTTGATCTCGACGGGTCGATGATCGGCCAGATCCTGCTCAGGAGAGCAACGGGGCACCGTCGCCCGGCTGCCGCGGGGAAGGCCGATCTCGGCTACCTGTTCCTGCCGCGGGCGTGGGGATTCGGGTACGCCGCCGAGGCGTGCGCGGCGGCACTCGGCTGGCTCGCCGGCGCGCTTCCCGGCGAGCCGGTGGTGCTCACCACCCAGACCGCCAACGTCGGCTCGATGCGTCTCGCGGCGAAGCTTGGGTTCACTGAGGTAGAGCGGTTCGAGGCTTGGGGCGCCGAGCAGTGGCTCGGCATGTGGTCCCCGGTCACGCCGTCCGATCGAGTTCGTGCCCCGTTTTCGTGGATGAATCCAAGGGGCGCACACGTCGAGTGATGGCTTGATTCGGCCGTCGGCAACGGCGCCGGCGAAGCTATCGGGTGATGAGGCCGACGACTACTGCAATCAGTCCGCCGAGGACAGCCAAACTGCCCTGCACCATCCCGGACTTGTACGAGTACGGTCCCTCTTGCAGAGCCCACTTCCACCCACGCCGACGGCCGAGCGTCACCCATCCGATCACGATCAACCCCACGACCAGGAAGAAGAGCCCGGTACGCACCGGATCATCGGCCGAGCTGGCAGCCACCGTGCACGTCACATCGGCCGATGTTATGCACAGGGTTCTTTCGCGCGTCAGTCGGGTCTTCAATACGTCTCGGGCCGTCCCTGGGCCGTGCGAGGGTGCTCAACGACGACCAACGCTGACAACCATCGACAGCTAAGTCGCAGGTCACAGCGTTGATCGATAACACGGCCTCAGGTCACAGACCCGGCCCTTCACTTCTTCGGCTTCTGATTCGAGTAGCTGCGGCACAATCTTGGTCCATGGCCAAGTCCCCTGATCTAGCAGCTCTCTATCCCGACATTGCGGCCGAAGGTAGCCTCGCCGCAGCGCTCCAGACCGTTGCGGCCAGGGACGGCATCTCCGTCCCGTTCCAGGTCTCGGAGTCTGACCCCCTGCTCTATGCCTTCGTAGCGAGCACGGTTCCACACCGGACGGTCTTGGGCATCTCGGGGTGGGTGGCCGGACGGCGGTGGTCGATCCGCGGCTGCGAGACGTTCCAAGGTTTGGCACTCGTCGATGGACGGACGGAGGACCTGACCCAGGTCGTCCGTGCTGCGCAAGCCTGGCACGAAGGGGCGGAGCTGGCCGACATCCAGCGAGCCGCGCCGTTCGTGCATCTCACCGGGCGCTACGAAGTGGCAGAACACGATTCGGCGCAACTGACCGAGTCCGAGTGGCAGCATCTGCGCACAGAAGCGGGCGAGCTGGACTGGCCCGAGTACCACGCGCTCATAGAGGCGGCGTATGCCGAGCCAGCGCTGCGGGGGCTCTACCCGTTCACCAGCCACTGGACGCTGCGATTTTCGACCAGTACCTGCCCTGATCTCACCGTCCTTCCGATGTGCCTGGACGCTCATCGGGAGAAGCCCTACACCGTTAGCGCCAGCTACATGGGTGAGCTCCTCGCCGAGACGACGACTGCGGAGGAGGCGGTGGCGGCGGCTGTCCGCCATATGCCCCAGGCGGCCGACTGACGTGCCCGGCAGACCTCGGTGACCGTCGCGCCCATAGTTCGCATCGAGAGTTCATCGTGCCGCTGCGTGCCCGTTCGGAGGGGATGCAGCGGGGACTCACGGGGAACAGCGGCGCCAACCTCGCTCCGGACCAGGTCAGGGAGTCGCCAGGTCAGCGGCCATCCGCATACGGCGTCTTCCAAACTAGTGCTCCAGGCCGGAGGGAAAAGCCGCGCTTGTCAAGGCTGCGTGCCGCGGCTGACACCAGCGGCTGACACCAACAAGCGCGAACGGCAGCGATCGGCGCCGGACCTCAGTGGACGATCGACCGAGGCGCAGGACCGGTTGACCGACGTCGGCGGTCCGTGATCGACCTGATAAGGATGAGGCCACACTTTCAAAGTGCCGTACGTGAGGTAATGCCCGTTTCGGGCTTGGGGTCGCTTACCGCACTCTCAGTTGACCCGCTCTCGGCACATCAACAACAACGACCGGATTGCCACTAAGTTACCGGTATTGAGGCTAGATGCCGGTGAAGCCGTGACGCTTGAGCAGGTCGGTCCATGCTTCGGGGGTGTACTGGCGGCGAAGTACGGTGAGTTCGTGCGCGGCCTTCCAGCCACCCAACTCCTGTCGGGGCCGGCCCTCGCGTTACGCCGACATCCGGCCGGTGTCGGTTGTGACGGCGCCTGCGGCACAACGGTGAAGCGCCCGACGGGAGTCCGGTGCATGACCAGGTGTCCCTGTCCCCGGCGTTGGCCGGGGCCGGGGACATGGGAACGGCTCAGGCGCGGTCTTCCGATACGACGTAGTCGAAGGTCGGCCCGGCTGTCATGCCGTCGCCGTCCTCCATCGCCATCAGGCTTTGTGCCTGTCCCTTGGCTGCGTACATCGTGCCCACCGACATCCCCAGCATCGCCGGGTTGCCGTTGAAGGCCTGCTCCAGCAACTGGAGCATCTTGCAGTACGTCCGGTTGAACGCCTCCTGCGCGTTGCGGATCGCGCTGCCCTCGGGGTGGTCGTCCAGGCGCGGGTTGGGGCGCACGGGACGGATACCGGCAGGGTCCACGGTGACCGCATCCCCCGTCGGACCGGATTCCGGCGTGTCACCGGACTGGTACCGCCGGCCCTGGGCAAGCTCCTGGAACCGGTAGTAGTGGGAGACCGCCTTGGTCTTGGGATGGAACAGCTCCATATCCCCGTCCCAGACGTCGACACGTGCCGCGCCTTCGCCCTGCTCGACGATCTCCTCCAGCGCCGCGATCGCCGACCCGAGATCGGTGACCGGATTCAGGTGCCCTCCGGTGTGGGCAAAGGGTCCCCCGGCGACCTGACGGGCAGGATCCCCGGTGAAGACCTGTTCTTCACCCAGCTCGGCGCACAGGTGGCGCAGGCCCTTCTCGATCGCGTCGTAGAACTGGCCGATCGTCTCGTAGCCGTCACCCTCGGCCGGATCACCCAGGTGTGCCGGCTGTTCGAGGCGGAGGAACATCTTGAGCGCATCCTCCCCGAACGGAAGGAGCGACAACTCCATGGACGGGTCGGCGTGGGGCAGGGTCCGCGGGTGCCGCGGCAGCAGGTGCGGCGCGTCCAGGCGAGGCTGCCCGCCGACCGCGTTGAGGACGTTCGCCGCCAGAGCGAGGTGGATCATCTCCTCAACGAAGACACTGCTGATCAGCTGCGCGACCTCCGCGTTCCGCTCGGGGTCGAGCGAGTACAGGGCCGTGAGGTACGGCGGCAGCGTGGCATGTTCCAGTTCGATAGCCCACTGGAGGTGCTCGCGCAGCCCCTCCAACGTCGTGATCCCTGCCGTCGAGGCGGCCCCGGAGTTGTCAGACTGGTCCTGAATCATGGATGGGTGTGCTCACTTCGGTGTCGTAGGCGCGCGGGCCACACCTGCAGCGGCCGACGAGCAACGCTGACAGTCACTTCGCGGATGACGCAGCTGTTTGTCCGCCGAGAGCAGGCGTCGCCTTTCTGGTCACCCCACTGACAGTGCAGTCGACAAGATTGTGACAGCCTGACATTGAGAGTGCGGTAAGCGACTCCAAGCCTGAAACGGGCATTACCTCACGTACCGCACTCTCACGTCTATGGCTGGCCAAGCCGAGGAAGACGCCAGCTTGGCGCACCGACGAAGGGCACGTGCCGTAGAGCAGCGCTCCCAGCCGTCCTCTCCGCCTGGACCAACTATGAGGAAGCGACGCCGTGTCCGGTCAGATGCCAGGACTCGAACTGAGGGTCCGGACCGATACAGAGTCCTGCGCCATCTTGAAAGTCGATGACCAACACACCCCGGTCACGCACGTCGACCGCAGCGACCGACTATCCGGGCCTGTTCAACGCCGAGGTTCCAGGCGCTCAGTTCGCCTGGAACAACGACACGGTCACCCAGAACCAGCAGAACAACAGCGCCATTGCCCCAGGCTTCTAGGCACTCGCCACCCTGGTCACCAACCTGCTCCGAGAGCTGCCTCAAGCCGGCCTCGGAGTACGCCGCATGCATCATGCTGTGGCGTCCTCAGGACCGCCGCCTCGGCGGCCTTGCGGGCGAATTCGTCCCGGACGATGGCCGACGGATCTGCCGGGCCGGCGGAACGCCGGAGGCACGTCCGCTGGGGGTGGACCGACGGTCGTGCGAGCCACAGCAGGCACGCCACCCCTGCTAAATCTGTTCCGCTGACATCCAACGTCGACATCAACGATTACAGACAGCGGTGCCAACCGGCCGTCATGTGCGACATGTGCAAGCGGGGAGTGCGTGCCTTCACTTGGACTGCCTGGAGGGCCTCGGCAGAAGTTCTCCGTCGACGTACAGGTCAACGCGCTCGTTGAGGAATGCGACCATGCCGGCGATGCGGTTGGCCTGGAACGTCGGTAGGTCGTAGGCCCATGCGATGTCGTCATGCGTGGCGACTTCGCCGTCGAACGACCAGTAGCTGCTCGTCGTCCCCTTGTACGGGCAGCGGGTCATGGTGTCGGAGTGGCGCAGCCGGGTGAAGTCGACGTAGAGGCGGTCGAGGTAGTAACGCGTCGGCAGCCCGGTCTCGAACAGTTTGACGCAGCGCGGCGCTTCCGCCAGCACGACCCCCTCCAGTTCCACGCGGACGTTGCTGGAGGAGCTCAGCGCGTCCACGCGGGAATAGGGGCTCCTGGGGTGGACGAAGACCGGCTCGTCCTCTTCGAACCAGGAGTCCAGCGCCTCCCACTCGAAGCGGACAGTTCCGTGCAAGGCCTCGGGAGCACCGTCCTCCCACACCCACGCCGCACCCTCTCGGACCTCTTGTCCAACCTGCAGGGTGTGCCGCCGTGCGGGCCCAGCCCCATGTAGCTCGCTATGTCCTTCGTCGATGAGCGCGGCGTCGACCATGTCGCGGACGGGGATGCTGAACTGGGGGTAGGCGGGCCGCTCCCACACATACAGTGCGCGCCGTGTGTCGAAGGCGACGCGGCCGCCCAGCGTCCCGCGGATGCGGCGGGGGACGGGCTCGAGATGCCCGACCGGCGCGATCAGGCTTGGGTGCTGCACATTCTCCGTGGTCATCGTGAGTACCTCGATCAGTGGTGGGGGCTCGGCAGGGGAAGGGGCGCGGGCCGGTGGGTCAATCGGCATGGAGACCGCGAAGCAGGCCGGTGGACTGGCCCACCTCGATGAGGTAGCCGTCGGGATCGCGCAGGTAGCAGCGCAGTTCCGAACCGCGGTCGAGGGGTTCGGTGAGGAAGTGAGCGCCCTTGGCGACCGCGTGAGCGTGGAAGGCGGCCATGTCCGCGACGCGGACATTGAGAAAGCTCGACACCCGTTCGGTGCTCTTGGGCGCCTCGAGGGTGACGCCGGGTTTGTCGGGGGTGGGGCCACCTCCGGGATTCATGATGATCCAGCTGTTGGCCACCTTCACGATCGCCGGGTTCTCCTCCATCACGACCTCGCCGCCGAACACGTCGGCGTAGAAACGCCGTGATCTCTCCACGTCGCGCACGGTCAGGAAGTGCGTGACAAGGAGCCCTTGTTGCGGGGCGGGTAGATCACCGTGAGCCGTCATGGTCCGTCATCCTCACTGTGCAGGGTGGGAAGGTGCCGCCGGTCGCGAGCAGAACCGACCCTTCCGTCTGATTCGTGCCGTCGTTGAACGCCTGATCGCAGGCGCGGATCCCTGGGCGGTGCCCGTCGCGATACCCGCCGGGGTCACCAGCCCGTACCCCGTGGCCGCGCCGACATCCTCGGCCGTGCCTTGAGCACCGATGCCCCGACCTTGCCGGTGAAAAGGGCCGGAAAGACGAACCGTACCGTCGTCGGCTACGATACGCGAAGGGAATCTGCCCGTTATTCCACAAAGTACGAGTCTTGCTCATCGAAGAACCTGGCGCGTTCCTCATCCGTGGCATGTGCCATCTGCGAAACCCTCTCAAAATACTCTTCACGCGGCGCCCCGGGTGTAAAGAGCAGAAGCATTTCGGCCGGCGCATCGGAGTCGTTGCGGAAGGCGTGCAGTCCGCCCTGCGGTACATGCAGGAAGTCGCCCTGCTGTGCGTCGATCCACTGTGCGCCGTCAAAAATTCGAACGGTGCCGTTGAGGATGAAGAAAGACTCCGAGATCGTCTTATGGAAATGAGTTTTGGGGCCACCCGCCCTTGCGCTCATCTCCACTCGGTAGAGTCCGAATTCGCCTCGCGTGGTGGTTGTGGTCGCCAAGTAGTGAATGGCGTCCCTGCCGGCTGTTCCGACATTCGGTGGGGTGTTCGACGGCCGGAAATTCGCGTTGATCTCGCCGTCATCTCCCGTGTACACCTGCTTCGGGTACGACATGCAGACCATCCCTTCCCTTCCCTAAGTTAGACGCGCGACGACGTGTTGCTGGGGGCATGCGCGGACCGCTGCCGTGGCTGCAAACCGACGGCTACCCTCGGTCCCCCTTTGGACATGCCGTAACAGAAGAGACCGATCACCCCCGGCATATGTGACACCTTCCAGATCGCCCCACCACGCAGTGCCACGGTGCACATCGTGCGGGGAGGCGATGAGTGTCCAACTGCGTGACAACGCCCGCGTACAGCGGCGGACAAGCGCGGACGTCTACGGACCATCGCAGCAGGTGACATGCAGACCAGCCCCTGGTCGGGCGCCCAGGCAAGTTCGTTCGGGACGAAGCGGTCAACGCAGAAATGCCTTGGAGTGTGAGTCGTGAAGGCTCTAGGGTCGGGCAGTCCCGACAATAGGTGCCCGGGGGCGCCCGAGGTGCATGCCGAACCGGTGGGAGTAAGAGGCGGCTCGCGGGGTGGTCGTACGAGCGTGGCGTGCGATCGGCGTCCTGAGCAGTCCCCACCGGACCCCGGCCGTACGGCAGAGAAGTACAGCGACCACAGAGAGCGCCCCGCCCAATAACGCCCTCCAGAGACGTCGAAGCGACCGCCATGACCGTCCCTGACCGCTCCAGAAAGACCTACGGATCCGAAGGTCGATGACATCCACGGCTGACATCAACGACGTCGGACAGAGGCATACACGTGCGCTCGTGCCCGGCCACTGCGGTGCCAAGCCACGCTGCCAAGGGCAGCTCTTGATCGAACTCCTAAAGCGGGTGTCGCAGGTTCGAATCCTGCCAAGGGTAGGCCTTCGGGATCGGCCGCAGGATCGCCCCCTGTACCGCCTTCACCACTGGGCGGCCCGCCGGGAGGCCGTCAGACGGGCCGGGCCAGGCGGGCCGTCAGAACACGGGCCCGGGCCTGCTGGACCGCTCCTGCCTGTAAGGCAGCGAAGCGCAGCAGGCCCGGGGGCGTCCGCAGGTGCAGGGTGTCCGTGACGACGCTGCCGACCTCGTGGCGGTCGATGGCGAAGCGATAGCTCATGCGGACCCGGCCGGGGCTGCGGACCTCGCCAGAGATCTCGGCGGAGTGCGGGAGGCCGTCCGGGACGGCGACGAGCGTGACGTCGATGATGTTGTCGTGCCGCAGGACGCCCAGGAACCGGAAGCGCTCCACGGCCGTGTAGTGCACGGTCCCGCCGCTGCGGCGCACGTCACGGACGGCGACGAGGAGCGGCGACAGGCCGACGTAGTGCGACGGTTCGGCCAGGTGCGCGAAGACCTCCTCTGGCGGCGCAGCGATCTGGAACGTGTGCTTCAGCTCGGCGGACGGCACCTCGGGCCCCTCCTCGATACGGCGCGGTGGCACGGTGATCTTCCCATCGCCGGGGCGGGCGCGGCGGCGCCGGGGGGAAGTTCCCGTACCCCGGCGGTAGGGCGGCCTGCGGGTCAATGCAGCTACTTGGAGCCCAGCCGCGGAGCCGACGAGAGGCGTGCCAGACGCGTGCCGGATCGTGCGGGGAACCACGGGGAACAGCGGGCAATAAGCCAGCGGCCGACCAGCCGGGGACACCGCTCCGCCCCAGGTCAGCAAGGCAGCGAAGACCGAAGCACACGAGCTTCCCAAGCTGATGGCTCCGAAGGCCTCTACATGGCTTGCTCTGGTCGACGGCACGCGCCGACAGCGTGGCTGAGGTCGGTGGGGGTGCAGCGAGGCACACGCGCGCCTGGTCGGTCGGCGCACCCGCCGTCGTGGCTGGCTGTCGTCGGCTGAGGCACAAGCGAACCCGTCTTCCACTCTGCGCTGGTGTGCCCGGTCGCCCGCCTGCGGCCGGCGTTGCAGGGCTGGGCATCCTTGGCGGCATGACGAATTCCGACGGCGGCCCGTACGTGAAGGTGCACTTCCGGCTTGAGGTCAAAGACAACTGGCCCCCGGCATCGGTGGAAAGCCTGTGGGCCGTCGATCAGGGCGATGGCACTGTAAGGCTCGACAACATCCCCTGGTTCGTTCGAGGCATCGCCTGCGGAGACGTCGTGGCTGTCGAGCCCGACGAGGAGGACGTGCCATGGGCCGGCGAGGTCGTTCGTCGTTCCGAGAACTGCACCATTCGCCTCATCGTGCTGCGTGGGGGCGGCAGCGGAGCCGCACGGCAGAGCGTGATCAATGCGTTTCGGGAACTCGGCGTCGACGGCGAAGGGATTGAGCAGTTCCGCATGGTCGCCCTGGACATTCCGCCCACCGCCGATCTCGCCAAGGTGCAACGGCTGCTGAACCACGGCGTTGCCAAGGAGTGGTGGCACATGGAAGAAGGGTGCATCACCGCAGAGTGGCGGGCCGCTCCCGCCGACTGACGCCACCCGCCGACTCCAAGCTGGGCCGTCCCTGGGCCGTCCGAGATTGCTCAACAGGGACCAACGACGACCAATGACAACCACTCAGCCGCACACGAGACCCGCCCTGAACTGCGAAAACGCTGATCACCAAGATCCCCGGCAAGACCCAGGGCAAGAAGAAGTAACCCCGACCGATCAAGCTCTGTGTTCGGCGCAACTAGGGCTTGATCCGTCTCCCGCCCAATGGTGGGTGCCAGGCATATCGCTGGTGGACTTCGCTCACAGGCGCTCTAGCATGCGGTGGTGGACTGGATAGCCGTTACTGGGACAGTGATGGGCACAGTGATCGGAGTGGGGAGCACGCTCGTCACCGATCGAGTGCGGTGGCGCAGAGATTCCGCAGAGCGCGACCGAGAGGCGTTGCGATCGGTGTACGTGCTGTTCCTGGAGGCTCTTGCACAGGCGCGTGACGTGGTCTCTCACGCAAGCCAAGAGGTGGACCTCCCCGATGCCGAACGGGCCCAGCTGGTGCGGACTGTGATCAAGGATTACCGGGTGTACACCAGGCAGTACGAGCTGGAACTCATAGCACCCCCTCCCGCAGTGACGAAGGCGAAGGACGCCGCCTGGAAACTCGCCCTCTACAGGGACGTTGTGGCGCAGGGGGCGACGCGTGACGACACGGCCTGCGTGGAGGCACGGCGCGCACTGCGGGCGGCACGTAACTCCCTCATGGAGACGATGCGGGCGACACTGAAACGCTTGACGTAAATGGAAGGCGGTCAAGCACTTCGGTCTGGCTGAGCAGACGACTCACAAGGGCTACGACGCCACCGATGGTGTCGCGCAGGTCTACACGTAGGAGGAGGACGCACGGATCGAGGTACGAAACCTCGGTGGTGAGGTCGTCATCGAGGCGAATGCCGCAGGTCTCAGGACGCTTGCCGGCCATCTGCTCGTGCTCGCCAAGAATGGCTTTCCCAACGGAAGCCACCTGCACCTTGAGGACAGCAACGGTCTGGAGGACGGGTCCGTCGGCTTGGTTCTGGAACGCAGCGACGCCGAATGACGCACGCCCCGCACCCGGCAGCACGTGCCCCCGGCCGACCCTGTCGAAGTAAGCCGAACTATAGGAGAAATCCGGGAGAAGATCTTGGAATTTCTCTCCCAGGCGGCGCCTACCGCCGCGCTGTCAGACGCTCCTGCAGGAGATCGTTGAGCACACTCACCGGGGACGTGGGGCACATCGCGGGCCGAGCATCGAGCGCTCCCTCCCACTCCGCGGTGAGCCCCGCCATCAGGCCATCGCGCACCTGCCGAATGATATGCGTGTAGCGGGCCTGGACCGATCCGCCCATGTGACCCATGCGCTCATCCATCAGCTTTGGTCAACGAGGAGGACGCCTGCGTTCCAGACCAGCCCTGTGAGGGCCTCGGCTCACGCGAGCCGGGACCCCTCCGAACGGGCGTGGACTACCGGTTGATGCGGCTCATGTCGGCGTACCGGTCGCCGACCGGTGCCGCCACCTCGGACAGCTGCTCCAGCTGCTTGGCCGAGAGCACCAGCTCGTCCGCCACCACATTCTGCTCCAGGTTGGCGACCCGGCGCGTCCCGGGAATGGGCGCGATGTCGTCGCCTTGCGCGAGCAGCCACGCGAGCGCAACCTGAGCGGGCGTCGCGCCGAGCTGCTTGGCGACGTCGTCCACCTGCTCCACGATCCGGATGTTCGCCTCCAGGTTGTCCCCCTCGAAGCGCGGGTTGGACCGGCGCCAGTCGTCGGCGTCGAGCTGGTCGAGCGAGCGGATCGTGCCGGTGAGGAAGCCGCGGCCGAGCGGCGAGTAGGGCACGAAGCCGATGCCGAGCTCGCGCAGGGTGGGGAGCACTTCGGCCTCGGGGTCGCGCGTCCACAGCGAGTACTCGGTCTGGATGGCGGTCACCGGGTGCACGGCGTGCGCACGCCGGATGGTGGCGGGCGCCGCCTCCGACAGCCCGTAGTGGCGGATCTTGCCTTCCTCGATCAGCTCGGAAAGCGTCCCGACCGTGTCCTCGATCGGCGTCCCAGGGTCTATCCGGTGCTGGTAGTAGAGGTCGATGTAGTCGGTGTTCAGGCGTCGCAGCGAGCCCTCGACCGACCGCCGCACATTCTCGGGGGTGCCATTCAGCCCGAGGACCGGCAGCCCGTTCTCCTCGGGCACGAGGTGGTTGATCTGACCGAACTTGGTGGCGATGACCACCTCGTCGCGGTGGCCGGCGAACGCCTTGGCGAGCAGTTCCTCGTTCGTGTACGGACCGTAGATCTCGGCGGTGTCGAAATAGGTGACGCCCAGCTCCATGGCCCGGTGGATCGTGACGATCGACCCGGGGTCGTCGGTGCCGGCGCCGGTGTAGCCCCCGGACATGCCCATGCAGCCGAGGCCCAGACGCGAGACCTCGAGCCCCTCGCCTCCCAGTGCGATCTTCCTCATGCGGATACCCTTTCCTGATAAAGACCGATCTTGTAGTCGATGGCGGCGAGGCTCGCCGCCACCTCCTCGAGCTGGCGCTCGACGTTCATCCGCCGGTGGCGATGAAGACCTTGTCCTTGAGCCCCTCCATTGCTGGGCATATCCCTTCGGCAAGTGAGGGTGCGGCACTGGCGCGGCAGGTGGGAACAGCGCCGGAGGCGATGAGGCGGGAATGCGCCGCCTGTAGTGCCCGGTAGTTTCCGCCCTGTGCGCAGAACGACCGCTTCGACCGGTGCGTTGACGCCCGGTGCGTAAGTCCACTGTGCAGGAGCGCGACGAGGGTTACAAAAGGTACTTTTATGTTCCTGAGGAACGCCGGAATTAAGCCCCTTCGTGGATGGCGAAGACTGCCCCCTACCGAATCGCTCCGTAACGCGGCGGCATCCACAAGGCAATCCACCACCTTCGTGATCTGCCACACCCATGCGGGGAACAGAACGTCGCCCACGTTCCCACGCCGTCGGTGCGCCTTGTGTACGGATCACGCCGGGTGGCAGGCCGTCCCCTGCCCGCCACCCGGCACCGGAACGCCTCCGCTCGGAGCGTGCCGGGATACGGGGCTCAGGATGCGGGGACCTCGATGGTGGTGGCGAGGGCGCTGAGTACCTGCCTGAGCTGTGCGACGGCTTCGGTGTCATCGGCCGGGTGGGTCTCGGCGAAGCGGGTCACTGAGCCGGGTATCGCGAGTTTGGCGTCCTCCAGGATCGTGGCGCCGGCGATACCGGCGGACTTGCGGGCGTCGTCCTGGGCCCACACGCCGCCGTACTGACCGAAGGCGGTGCCGACGACGGCAGTCGGCGAACCCGCCAGGGCGCTGGAGCCGAACGGGCGGGACAGCCAGTCGATGGCGTTCTTCAGCACGGCGGGCATGGTGCCGTTGTACTCGGGGGTGACGAGCAGGAACGCGTCGGCGCGCCCGGCGGTCTCGCGCAGGCGGGTGGCGGCGGCGGGACGCTGTTCGTCGGTGTCGATGTCCTCGTTGTAGAAGGGCACCTCGGCCAGGCCCTCGTAGAGGGTGACCTCGACGCCCTCGGGGGCGTGTTTGACGGCGGCCTCGGCCAGCTGACGGTTGTGTGAGCCGGAGCGCAGGCTGCCGACGAGGGCGAGGATGTGGACGGACATGGGTTCTCCAGATATTGACGTGCCGACGGAACAAATACGTGCTGAGAGAGGTGTGGATCTTGGTCTGCGGTAGCGGGCGGCGCTACTCGCGCATGGTCAGGCCGCCGTCCACCGACAGGATCTGGCCGGTGATCCAGCCGGACTCCGCAGACAGGAGGAAGACGATCATGGAGGCGAGGTCCTCGGGCTCGCCGAGCCGCGGGAGCGCGGTCTTCGTCAGCAGGGCCTCGCGGACCTCGGGGGGCGTGCCGGCACGGACGTTCTGCGTGAGGACGACCCCGGGGGCGACGGCGTTGGCCCGGATGTTCTTTCGGCCCCACGCATGGGCGGTGTGACGGGTCAGCGCATGCAGGGCGATCTTGGATGAGGCGTACGCGGCGAGCCACGATTCCCGCTGCCATGCCGCCAGGGAGGAGACGTTGACGATCGAGCCGCCGCCCGAGGCGACCATCGCGGGCAGGCTTTCGCGGATCACGAGCCCGGTGCCGGTGACGTTGATCCGCATCATCTCGGCCCACACGTCGGGGTCCATGGTGTCGACGCCCTGGTCGCGGGCCATGAGGTCCGCGCTGACGGCGGCGGCGACGTTGGCGACGCCGTCGAGTCGGCCGAAGTGGTCAGTGGTCTGGGCGACCAGGGATGCGATGGAGTCCTCGTCCCGAAGGTCGAACTGGACCGTCAGCAGCCGGTCGGCCGCTTCTCCGGCCTGCTCGCGGGTCCGGGCGAGTTTCTCGGCGTTGGTGCCGGCCGCGGTCACTCGGGCTCCTTCGGCCAGCAGTCGCTGTACGGTGACCGCGCCGATGCCCGATCCGCCACCGGTGACGATGAAGACCTTGTCCTTGAGCCCTTCCATGGCTGGACACATCCCTTCGGCTTGTGAGGGTGCGGCGCCGGTGCGGCAGGCGGGAACAGTGCCGGAGGCGACGAGGCGGGAATACGCTGGAAGTGCCCGGCGGTTGCCGCCCTGTGCGCAGAACGACCGCTTCGACCAGTGCGTTGACGCCTGGTGCGTAGGCCACTGTGCAGGAACGGAATGAACGTTACAAAAGGTATGTTCATGTTCCTGAGGAAC
Source organism: Streptomyces sp. NPDC002619 (assembly GCF_042889305.1). Classification (NCBI taxonomy): domain Bacteria; kingdom Bacillati; phylum Actinomycetota; class Actinomycetes; order Kitasatosporales; family Streptomycetaceae; genus Streptomyces; species Streptomyces sp. NPDC002619. The sequence goes on from NZ_JBIAQV010000078.1 coordinate 14,793, forward strand.
ATCGAAAGGGCATCTTCAGTGAGCAACGACGAGGGCCGGGCGGCCTCCACCGGCGGGACGCGGGCGAACGTACTGCGCCTCTCGGGCCCGTGTCAGCGCTGGGACGAGCGGGACGCGGACTTCATTCGCGAGATCCTCGACCTGGTGGGCGACAAGTGGAGCATGCTGGTCATCGGCGCCCTGGCCGCCGGCGATGCCCGCTACTCGGACCTCGACACCATGATTCCCGCCATCTCCCGGCGCATGCTCACCCTCACTCTCAAGCGCCTTCAGCGCGATGGCCTTGTCGACCGCACGGCCTACGCGGAGGTACCGCCCCGCGTCGAGTACTCCCTCACCGGCCTCGGCGCCTCCCTGCTCTCCGCCATCCAGCACCTGGCCGCCTGGAGCTCCGAGCACCACACCGAGATCCGACGCCACCAGGACGCGTACGACAGGAACGCCACACACGGGTAGAACCCGAAACTCTTCTTCACCTGAGGAATACAGCTTTCCTGACGACGATCCGGACCCTAGACAAGACCCATCGCGCCAGGTCAGATGCACTCCTCGCTTATTTGATCAAAGCTCGGACACCGCACTCACGAAAGCCCGAGGCTAGAGGCGAGATCAACCGGTTAGCTCACCGAGCGACGCGGCCCCGCTCTCAGCCGTGGCACTCCCGTGTCAGGTTGTGCAGGGAACTACGGGGAATGGCGGACGAATAGGCGTCGGCATCCAGGGCCATCATAGATTGACTTCGCAGGTCAACCGCCCAACTCTCCCTAGATCAACCAAGCTTCCCAAGCTGATGTCCTGCCGTGCGAAGTCTGACACGAGCCCAGCGTCATCCTCCCAGTGTGTTGGTCTGCCGTTCGTCCGGGCTGCGGCGCTGGGGCGCCGGTCCCGGCCGAGCGGCAGACCCACTGCCGAGGGGATACCGGACAGCACAAGACCCCGCACATCGTCCGCCAGCGGAACGGCGACATACGGGGCCAGCTTGACCGGTCGCGGGAGCACGCTCGTACCACAAACCGGCCGGAATTCCTCGGGTCGGAGCGGTCAGGCAGCCGATGAACTCTGGGAGACGTTCCGTGTCTCTCGCGTCAACGTCTCGGCATGCATGGGCATCTCCGCCGCAAGGCCCGACACGATCAGTTCCGCCAGTACCAGGGCCGTTTCAGGACTTACGGAGCCGAGACCTACCAGGCCATCACCCGAGACGTTCAGGTCAGCCGCGAGGCCGGGGAAGTCCAACTCCAGTCCCAGGGCGGTCAATTGCGTGGCCAAGATGCCAGCACTGCGCCGCGCCTGTGCCCAGCATCGGACGTAGGGGACGCCGGGCATCAAGTTCTCGGCGCGCTTGGCGACCACTCCCCGTCGGTCGGTCATGACGTCAGTCCCTTTCGGTGCGGTGTTCGGCGGTTTCGCCGCCGCCTACTTCAAGACGCTGCAAGCCCGCAGCGAGCGCCAGCCGCAGCAGTTCCGCCAGTCGTTCCGCGGTGGCCGGCGAGACGCGGCCCAGTTCGACCAGGCCATGCCCGAACGCGTTCCCGGTTGGATGTCGTACGACGCCTGCCGTCACGGCTTGGCGCAGCGGTACTTTCTCTAGGCCCTCCGATTGGCGCAGGACGCCAACGACCGCCGGCTTGCCGGAAGCATTCTGTCGGCAATGAGCCATCAGGCAACGTTCCTGGGTCGCTACACACAGGCCGCAACGCTCGCCCGTGCCGCTCTCATGGGAATCTCTCCCGTGGCCACGCCCACGCTGCGCGCCCAGTTCCACGCCATGGAGGCTCGCGCTCTTGCTCGGACCGGAGACGTACGAGCTTGCGAATCCGCCTTGGGTGCCGCCACGAAAGCGTTGGAGAGCCGCAACAACGACGACGAGCCCGAGTGGATCAGCTACTTCGACGAAGCCGAGCTTGCCGCAGAGGCCGCCCACTGCTTCCGTGACGTCAACAGCGCCCGCCAGGCCGTCTCCCACGCCGAAAACGCCATGAGCGGCAGTCATGTGCGGAGCGACTTCTTCGCAACCATGGTTCTCGCGGACGCCCGCCTACGCGCCGGAGACGTCGAGGAGGCTTGTCCCGTGGCACTCGATGCGCTTGACCTGGGCGAGCAGCTCAAATCGGCACGATGCGTCAGTTATCTCGCCGAGTTTCGGCAAAACCTCGGAGGGGCCAGCGACAGCGCGGACGTGCAGACGTTCACCGAGCAGGTCGGAGAGCACAGGTTGTGGGTTGCCTCCGGCCACCACGTCGGCGTCGGACAATGACGCTCGTTCAATTCCCCCCTGCCTCTCTTGAAAATGACGTGCGTTGGTTCATGTCTCTGTGGCTCGGGCGACTTCCTCCTGCGGAGAGACGGTGACTTTCATGCCGAGGGCGGCGAGTTGGGCGACCAGGCGGCGGGCTTGGCGTTCCTTGCCAAGCCGATTCGTGAAGTGGTCGGGGCCGAGGTCGCGGTAGGGGACAAGGTCGTGCAGGATGTGCCAGGCGGCGATCAGGATGGAGTGGCCGACCGCGAGGGTCGCGCGTTTCGGGCCGCGATGCGGGACCAGTCTGCGGAACTGGGCGCCCAGATAGGTGTGCTTGCTGCGGGCCGCGCTGGTGCCGGCCATGAACAGGGCCGTCTTGAGCCAGGTGTCGCCGTGGCGGGTGCGGCCGCTGAGGCGTTTACCGGCCGACTCCTTGTTGCCAGGGCACATCCCGGCCCAGGAAGCCAGGTGTCCGGCGGTGGCGAAACGGCCCATGTCGACGCCGATCTCAGCGATCAGGACCTGGGCCAGCAGCAGGCTGACCCCGGGAATGGTGATCAGCAGGTCAAGCTGCCGGCGCAGCGGCTCAAGCTGCCGGTCGATCTCCCGACTCAGGCGGGCGATGCGGTCGTCAGCCTCGTCGATCGCCCGCAGCATCGAGGACACCATGAACGCGTGGTGCTCGCCGAAGTTGCCGGTCAGGGCCCGGGCCAGCAGCGGGGCCTTGCCCTGCAGCTTGCCCAGGGCAAGGCCGGCCAGCACCTGCGGGTCGCGTTCGCCTGCCACCAGGGCGTCCAGCATGGCCCGCGCCGAGCGGCCGGTGATGTCGCTGACCACGGAGGACAGTTTGATCCCGCTGTCCTCGAGGAACATCGCCAGCCGATTCACGTCGCGGGCCCGGTCGCGGACGGTCTCGGTGCGGTAGCGGGTCAGGTCCCGCAACTGGCGAATGTCACGTGGAGGCACGAAGCTGGGCCGCACCAGGCCGTGCTCAACCAGCCGGCAGATCCACTGGCAGTCCTTCACATCGGTCTTGCGGCCAGGCACGGTCTTGATGTGCTGGGCGTTGAGCAGCCAAGGCTCGACCCCCTCGGTGGCCTCCAGCAGGTAGAACAACGGTTTCCAGTACGACGCCGTCGCCTCCATGCCAATCCGCGTGATGCTGTTCTCCACGAGCCAGTCCCGCAGCTCCAGCAGGCCGTCGTTCATCGTGGAGAACGTACGGACCTCATAACGGGCCCGCTTGCCGGTGCCCGGGACGCGGATACACACCTTCACATCCGCCTTGCTCAGGTCAGCGCCCCCGCAGCGTTCCTCGACCACATCCATATCCCGCCCCGCCCTTCGTCACGGACGGTGCCCGCCCATCCGGGGCCACAGGATTCGAAGACTCTCTCTTGCGTGCTCATGGCGACACCACTGGACTCCTGCGCTCGGCCCCCGCGTCCGACTACTCATCGGGCTCCACCTTCGGCACCAAGGACCATCGACGTCATCCGGACGGACACCTCCCCCGATTTTCCCGGCCGCGGGGCGGGCCTGAAAGAGCCCGGGATGACTACTCAGGGATGCACAGGCCAGCTCACCTAGATCCCCGGCTTGCGGCATCATGATCTGCGTCCGGGTTGCAGGGAGGACGCCCTGTGGTCACTGGATCTCGCGGTCGTGCAGGTCGTGCTCGGTCCCCGCGACTGCCCGACCCCAGGTGTCCGGCACGCGGGCGACCACAACCGCGGCGGCTTCCTGAGCCGTGTACGACGGCTCCATGGAGAACTCCTCCCCGCGGTGATGCACCGCATACCGACCGCCACCGAGCGGATGGATTGCGGAGAGGTCCCGCGAGAACGGAAACCCGGTGCACCTGCTGAACATCAGGGTGCCGTGGCTGGTGAAGGGAAACAGCACACGCAGCCTGGGCTCGGCATGGGTCGCGCGGATCATGTCCACGTCCGTGTACGGGTCCGGTTCCAGGTAACGGCGCCACTTCTCCGCCACGGCATACTCAGGGCCGCGTTCGTGGGCCAGGGCGAGGGCGCTGAAATCCAGGAAGGGGGCCGCCGCGTGCAGCTCGGCCAAGGTGACGCCCTCGTGCCAGGCCGCCGCCGCTGCCGCGAGTTCAGTGAGAGGGCATTTTAAGAGCTTTCATCTGCATTTACTGCAATTGGTGCACATGGAGGTGCGGTCGACCTGCAGGTATCGCCCGGCGCGACCGCAAGCGGCGCCCTGGGCATCAAGAGTCCGGACTCGTCAGCCCCTTGGTGTCCGAAATGACGGTTCTTGCAGGCGGTCACAACGTATTGAAACGGTGCTAACTCTCTTAAAACGCCCTCTGACTCTCCGGCGACGGGTTGACGAAGCGACGTGGTGACGACCATCACAAAACACTTGCCATCGCTACCAGTGGGATGAAACATCCGAGCAAGTCGTCGCCGGGCCGGAGCCCACGACGCCGCGCGACACCGCCCGTCGAATGCCGGCAGCGTCACCGGTCCTGTGGACGAACGGCTACGGCCGCGCGACGAGCCAAGTGGCTCGTCGGCAACTCGCCGCCCCTGCGGCGTGTTCGTGTCACGTAGGTCGGCGGCACGACGTCTTCCGGACGGCACTGCCACCACCAGTCCCCGTAGACCGTCCGCACGGACGGTCCCCTCTCACTCGACTTCAGTTCCACATCTCGCAAGGAGACCGGTCATCGTTATGCGAATAGGCAGCGCAGGCACTACACGGCGCACCCCGGCCGCATTCGCGGCAGCAGGGCTGGTTCTCGCCGCGACAGCTCTTTCCCCGGTGGCCTCCGCAGCCACCGCGATGCCGACTGTGCGGTTCGACCCCATGCCCCAGCCCCAGTCAGGCACTTCGAACTGGGGCGGCTACGTGACCCAGGGCAGCTTCACCAGAATCACCGGCTCGTGGACCGAGCCGCATGTCGTCTGCCGTTCCAACAACGACATGTTCGCCCCCTGGGTCGGGCTGGACGGCTGGGGCTCACGCACGGTGGAGCAGGCTGGGGTGCAGACCGACTGCTCCAGCGGTTCCCCGGTGAGCACCGCTTGGTACGAGATGTATCCGGCCTCACCGGTGTACTGGCAGGATCCGGTCTCCGAGGGGGACAGCATGACCGCGTCGGTCACCTCCGATGGCGCGGGTGGCTACTCGCTGGCCCTGACCGACAACACCAAGGGCTGGACCGAGCACGTCAAAAAGACGCTTCAAGCAAAAAATGTCAGCGCGGAGGCGGTCATCGAGTCGCCCAACCAGGCCTATCCGGAACTCGATAGCGTGCGTTTCACCCAAGTCGCCGTGGACGGAGGGTCAATGGATGCCATGGCGCCGCAGGCGCTGACCAGTGGCGGCTATACGCCGGGGCCGCTGCACAACGGCTCGTTCACCATACAGCCGGGCAACCCGTACCCGCAGCCGGGCAACCCGTACGCACCTCCGTACTGACCTTGCCCAGCTTGCTCTCACCTGAGGATGTTCACATAACACCCTCTCAGAGGGCATTTGATTTAGGTAGATTGCCCTGTATGCCCTAGTAGGTGCCTCGCCAGGTGGGTGTGGTCTCGTCCGTTATGCGCTTGGCGAGGTTG
>NZ_JBIAQV010000079.1:0-20338 GCF_042889305.1 Streptomyces sp. NPDC002619
CGGATCCGCCTGCGCGCGCGGACGGGGCACGGAAAAAACTTCTTCGCCCTGCACATCCCCGTCGACTTCAACCGCAGATCCCGCGTACCCGTGACGAATGATCTCATCCCCTCACGCACGACCCACAGCACACAGGACTCCATGCGGCGATGGTGACGCGTTCGCAGACCCCCGAACCCAGCACAGCCTCCACCCGCCACCACCGGCCGACGAACCAACGGACAGCCTCCCACGCGGACGATGTCTCCTGCCGCAGCCACCCGTGCCCTGCCAGGCGTCTGGCCTTCGAGCGCACCCCCTCGACCTTCGCCGGCGTCGTCCGAAGGCCTAGCTGAACCGCGATCTCCTTGGCCTTGAGCGGTCCTTGACCCGCGGGGCCCGCTCCTCCAGCACAGCTGGAATCCGCTGACGGCATCGCGTCCATCGAGCCATGGCGGACGGGCCGGCAGGCGGCCGGACCGGGATACCCTCGGGCGGTGTCGAATCGGGCGGTAGCAGCCGGAGTAGGTCTCGCGCGGGTGATGGCGCACTGCGGTGGGAGCCTGGCGGCAGCCGTGGACTATCTGGCGGGTGCCATCGCAGCCGCGCCTGAGAACCCCGAACCCTATGCGGTTCTTGCCGAGTTGTGGAGGGACCAGTCGTCGCAGCCGGCCGAGGTCGTTCAGGACGCCGGCTCCTCGAGGGCGGTACTGGCGCAGTCGTACATCAGCTTCCTCGAGGGCGACATGGATGGCGCGGCGCTGGCGATCGGATCGGTCACGGGTGTGCAACCCGACATCGCATGGGCCAGAGCCCCCTGGTTCGGCGATGAACGATTTCTCGGTGTGGTGAGTGCCGGCGCGCTGGCCGAGGCCGCGATGCGGACGATGGACTACGGCCATGGTCTGGACACCGAAAGCATGCGGGACCGGTTCCGGCCCTGGTTCGATGCCATCGACGCGGTCTCTGCCCGCGAGCCGTTGCCGGAGGCGTTGGCCAAGATGGCGATCTTGCTGCGGGCGTGCGGTCTCACCGATGCGTCGTTGGCCCTGTGCGACAAGGCCGACTCCGTCGAGCGGATCATGCTGACGGAAGTCGTGCGAGCGGGCACGTGGCGCAAGCTGGGTGATCCCGAGCAGACGGTGGCGGCGTTCGAGCGCGCTCTTGCCCTGGATCCGGCCAACTGGTCGCTCTGTCTCGACCTGGCCGACGTGTGGGCCGAGCAGGGCGACTTCGGCGCCGCCGTCCGGCTGATCGATCAGGGAATGGAGCACGAGCCGACCGAGCTCGTACTTCGCGCGGCCGCCTATCGGGCACGTCTTACCGGCTCGCCTGCCGAACTGAGCGCACTCATCGATTTGGCGCCGAATCTGCCGAACGACTCGTACCGGGACCTGCTGATTGATCACGCATGTGCTGGTCCCGCCCTGCCTGCCGAGCTCGTGGCTGCGGCCCGCCGCATCCAGAACAGCTGACGCTTCGCTCCTCGACGGCATCGCGTGGCCGGTGGCCTGAGCGTCCCCTCAGCCTGCTCATCCGCTCTCCTGTGAGCAGGCTGAAGTGCTGATGAGCGGGGTTCGGGGGGCGTGACACACCCCTGGGCGACACCCCGGCGGGAAAGTTCGTGAAGTTCTTCACAAGGAATTGGGTCACGGGAAGGGACCGAACGGACCCTGTTGCCCCGTTCGGGGGCTCGACGGCTCGTGGAACGTGCTCAGGAGAGGGTTGCGGGGGTGTTTCGGGTGGGTGTCGCGCGCGCGTCGAGTGGGGGCTCACGGGGGGCCCGGGTGAGCGGAGAGGCAGCTCACGCGGCATTGACAACGGTGGTAAACGGACGGCGGTTCCGCGGCACCGGCATGATCTGGGTCACGCGGGTCGCGGAGTTTAACACACACCCCGTCGGACCTTGTGAAGGGGCGCACGAGCGACCCCCCAGGGGCAGGTGGATACTCGATGCCATGAGCACCACGGAGCGTCCCAGGATCCTCGTAGTAGGCGGTGGGTACGTAGGCCTGTACGCAGCTCGGCGCATCCTCAAGAAGATGCGCTACGGCGAGGCGACCGTCACGGTCGTCGACCCCCGGTCGTACATGACCTACCAGCCCTTCCTCCCCGAAGCCGCCGCCGGCAGCATCTCCCCTCGCCATGTCGTCGTCCCGCTGCGACGCGTGCTGCCGAAGGCGGAGGTCCTCACCGGCCGGGTCACCACCATCGACCAGGACCGCAAGGTCGCCACGATCGCCCCGCTGGTCGGCGAGGCGTACGAGCTGCCCTTCGACTACCTGGTGATCGCGCTCGGCGCGGTCTCCCGCACCTTCCCGATCCCCGGCCTCGCCGAGCAGGGCATCGGTATGAAGGGCATCGAGGAGTCCATCGGCCTGCGCAACCACGTGCTCGAGCAGCTCGACAAGGCCGACTCCACGAACGACGAGGAGATCCGTCGCAAGGCGCTCACGTTCGTCTTCATCGGCGGCGGTTTCGCCGGCGCGGAGACCATCGGTGAGGTCGAGGACATGGCCCGGGACGCGGCCAAGTACTACAAGAACGTGTCCCGCGAGGACATGCGCTTCATCCTCGTCGACGCCGCCGACAAGATCCTCCCCGAGGTCGGCCCCAAGCTCGGCCAGTACGGCAAGGAGCACCTGGAGAGCCGAGGCGTCGAGATCTACCTGTCCACCTCCATGGACTCCTGCGTCCACGGCCACGTGGTGCTCAAGAACGGCCTCGAGGTCGACTCCAACACGATCGTGTGGACGGCCGGCGTCAAGCCGAACCCGGCGCTCGCCCGCTTCGGTCTCCCGCTCGGCCCGCGCGGCCACGTGGACACCGCGGCCACCCTCCAGGTGCAGGGCACGGACTACATCTGGGCCGCCGGCGACAACGCCCAGGTCCCGGACCTCGTGGGCCGCAAAGCGGGCAACGAGAACGCCTGGTGCCCGCCGAACGCCCAGCACGCGCTGCGTCAGGCCAAGGTGCTCGGCGACAACGTGATCTCCGGTATGCGGGGCTTCCCGCAGAAGGAGTACGAGCACGCCAACAAGGGTGCGGTGGCCGGTCTCGGCCTGCACAAGGGCGTCGCGATGATCGTCCTGGGCAAGGCGAAGATCAAGGTCAAGGGACGCCTCGCCTGGTACATGCACCGTGGCTACCACGGTCTGGCCATGCCGACCTGGAACCGCAAGATCCGCATCTTCGCCGACTGGACGCTGAGCATGTTCCTCAAGCGCGAGGTCGTGTCGCTGGGCGCCATGGAGAACCCCCGCGAGGAGTTCTACGAGGCCGCCAAGCCCGCCCCCGTGGCCGCCGCCGCGAAGACCGAGGCGAAGGCCAAGGCCTCCTGACGGCCCACGCTCTCCCGACCGCCCGCGGTCGCTGAACGAACCGAAGGACCTCCCGCCATCCGTGGTGCGGGAGGTCCTTCGGCGTGTCGGGGACAGAGTCCTGTGGTTGCTACATCTATTTTGCTGAGTTGTAACGCGGTTGGGGGACTGCGGCGTGGCCCCGCAAGTGTTTACGTGGTGACCGGTAGAACCGGGAATCTCGTCACGGAGGTGTGCGCCATGGCTGACGCCGCGCTGCGGCTGAAGAACCTCTTCGAACAATTGCTGGGGGCACCGCTCCCGGTGCGCATCCGCGCCTGGGACGGTTCACAGGCGGGGCCGCCCGAAGGACCCGTGCTGGTCGTACGGAATCGTCGGGCGCTGCGCCGACTGCTGTGGAAACCAGGGGAGTTGGGCCTGGCCCGGGCCTGGGTCGCCGGGGAGCTGGACGTCGACGGTGACCTCTACGGCGCGCTCGACCGGCTCGCCGGGTTCTTCTGGGAGCGGGGGGAGGACGCCCGTACCCTCGCCCAGGCCCTGCGCGACCCGGACGTACGTGCCGCCGCGCGCGGGCTGCTGAAGCTCGCCGGCCCCCCGATCCCGCCGGCCCCGCCCCGGGAAGAAGTGCGCCGGCGCCGCCATCTGCACACCCGGCACAGTGACCGGCGCGCCATCAGCCACCACTACGACGTCGGCAACGACTTCTACGAGCTCGTCCTCGGCCCGTCCATGGTGTACTCCTGCGCCTACTGGGAGGACGCGGGCACCCTGGAGTCCGCCCAGGAGGACAAGCTCGAACTCATCTGCCGCAAGCTCGCGCTGACCCCGGGCCAGCGGCTCCTGGACGTCGGCTGCGGCTGGGGCTCGATGGCGATCCACGCGGCCCGCGAGCACGGCGTGAGCGTCGTCGGGGTCACCCTGTCCCGGGAGCAGGCCGCGTACGCCCGTAAGCGCGTCGCGGACGAGGGTCTGACGGACAAGGTGGAGATCCGCGTCCAGGACTACCGGGACGTCTCCGACGGGCCGTACGACGCCATCTCGTCCATCGGCATGGCCGAACACGTCGGCGCCGAACGGTACCTGGAGTACGCCGAGAACCTCCACCGGCTCGTCAAGCCCGGCGGACGGCTGCTCAACCACCAGATCGCCCGCCGCCCGCGGCGCGACGAGTCGGCGTACAGCGTGGACGAGTTCATCGACGCCTATGTCTTCCCGGACGGCGAACTCGCCCCGATCGGCACCACCGTCACCCAGCTGGAGCGCGCCGGTTTCGAGGTGCGGGACGTGGAGTCGATCCGCGAGCACTACGCCCTCACCCTGCGCCGCTGGGTCGAGCGTCTGGAGGCCGACTGGGACCAGGCGGTACGGCTCACCAGCCCCGGCCGGGCTCGCGTCTGGCGCCTGTACATGGCCGCCTCGGCGCTGGCCTTCGAGCACAACCGGATCGGCGTCAACCAGGTGCTGGCGGTGCGGACCCCCCTGTCGGGGGCGTCCGGGATGCCGCTGCGCTCCCGTACCTGGAACTGAATCCCGTACACGGAAGGGCCCCGCTCCGGTAGACGTCGTACCGGAGCGGGGCCCTTCTGCCGTACGACTGGACGGCTACTCGGACTTGATCGCCGCCAGCATGTTCAGCCGGGCCGCCCGGCGGGCCGGCCACAGCGCCGCGAGGACGCCGACCGTGGCCGCCAGCAGGAGGAAGATCCCCATCCGGGCCCAGGGCAGGACCAGTTCGTACGTCGGCATCTTCGTGCCGAGCAGCTCACCGGCCGCCCAGCCGAAGAACACGCCCAGGCCGATGCCGAGCACGCCGCCGAACAGGGAGATCACCAGGGACTCCAGGCGGACCATCCGCTTGATGCCCTTGCGGTCCAGGCCGATCGCGCGAAGCATGCCGATCTCCTGGGAGCGCTCGAAGACCGACATGGCCAGGGTGTTGATGACGCCGAGGACCGCGACGATCACCGCCATGGCGAGCAGGCCGTAGAGCATGTTCAGCATCAGCGTGAAGCTCCGCGCGATCTCGTTGGAGATGTCCGTCTTGCTCTGGACCTTGATGGCCGGGTTGGAGCCGAGAGCCTTCTCCAGCTTGTCCTTGGTGGCGGCGGATGCGCCGTCGGCCGTCTTGACCATGACCTGCATGTCGGCCCGGTCGGTCTGGTGCGGGGCCAGGGTGGCGTTGTCGAGCATGATCCCGCGGATCATCTCGTTGCCCTCGTAGACCCCGGCGACCGTCAGCTGCTGCTTCTTGCCGTCCTCGTAGGCGACGGTGAAGTGCGAACCGGCCGTCCAGTGGTGGGACTTGGCGGTGTCCTCGTCGACGACCACCTGAGTGCCGCCGACCTTGAACGCCCCGTCGGCGACCGTGAGATCGGTCAGCCTGCCGATGGCGCCGCCGTTGACGCCGGTCAGGGACTCGGTCTCGCCGTCGATGCGCGAGGGCGCGTCGCGCAGCGGGCCGGTCGCGGTGACGCCGTCGGTCGCCTCCAGCTTCTCGGCGACGTCGGGGGAGAGGGGATTGCCGTTCGCCATCGAGACCACGTAGTCCGCCTTGATCGCGGACGACGCCATCCGGTCGATCGAGTGCTGGAGGCTGCCCGCCATCACCGTCATCCCGGTGATCAGGGTCAGGCCGATCATCAGCGCGGAGGCCGTCGCGGCCGTACGGCGCGGGTTGCGGACCGAGTTCTGCCGGGCCAGCTTGCCCGAGACGCCGAAGGCGCGCAGGACCGGGGCCGCTGCCGCGATCAGCGGACGGGACAGCAGCGGGGTCAGGATGAACACGCCGATGATCAGCAGGACCGCGCCGAGACCCATGGGGCCCTGGCCGTCGGTGCCGTTCATCGTCGTGGCCGCGAGGACCACCGCGACGCCGGCCGCCGAGAACAGGGCGCCGAGCGTGTTGCGCAGCACCAGCGACTTGGTGGTCGCCTTCGCGTGTACGGCGCTCATCGCGGCGACCGGCGGGATCTTCGCGGCGCGGCGGCCCGGCAGCCAGGCGGCCAGCATGGTGACGAGGATGCCGACCGCGAGGGCCGCGACCACCGTGCCGGGCGTGACGACCAGCGGGCCGTCCGGCACCGTGGCGCCGAGCGAGCCCATCAGGGCCCTGAGCCCGGCGCCGATGCCGACACCGGCGACCAGACCGGTCACGGCGGCCACCGCGCCGACCACGAACGCCTCGATCAGCACCGAGCGGGTGACCTGTCGGCGGGAGGCGCCGACCGCGCGCAGCAGCGCGAGTTCCTTGGTGCGCTGGGCGACCAGCATGGTGAAGGTGTTGGCGATGATGAACGTGCCGACGAAGAGCGCGATGCCGGCGAAGACCAGCAGGCCCTGCTTCAGACTGCTCATCGAGGAGGCGATCATCTGCGCCTGGTCGTCGGCGAGTTGCCTGCCGGTGGTGGTTTCCGTGAGGCCCTTGGGCAGGGCCTGGTCCAGCTGGGTCTTCAACGCCGACTGGCTGGTGCCCGCCTTCGCCTTCACGTCGATCTCGTCGTACGTGCCGGGCTTGCCGAACAGTTTCTGCGCGGTCGCCGTGTCGAACACGGCGAGGCTGCCGCCCGCGGCGACATTGCCGTCGTCGGTGGTGAAGATGCCGCTGATCGTCGGGGTCAGCACGGGGCCGTCGACCGAGATGCGTACGGTGTCGCCGACCTTGTAGCCGGCGCGCTTCGCGGTCTCGGCGTCGATCGCGACCTGGTCCTTGCCACGCGGTGCGGTGCCGTCCGTGAGCGGGTACCGGGGGTCCTTGTCGCCCCAGTAGTTGCCGCCCTCGGAGCGGAAGCCGCCGCCGATCAGCTTGCCGTCTTTGCCGGCGATCGCGGTGAAGCCGTCGACCACGCCGATGCTGGACGCGGCACCGGGCACCTCGGCGCTCCTGTCGAGCATGGCCTGGGTGAGCTCGGGCGTTCTGCCGAGCTTGTCGCCCTCGGAGGCCTGGTGCTTGGCCTGTACGGCGACGTCGACGTGGCCGAAGCCCTTGGCCGAGCTCTGCTGGTACGCGTCCGAGATGGTGTTGGTGAAGACGAGGGTCCCCGACACGAAGGCGACGCCGAGCATCACGGCGAGCACGGTCATCAGGAGCCGGGCCTTGTGCGCGAGTACGTTGCGCAGGGCGGTGCGGAACATCAGCTGGTGCGGCCCTTCGCGTCGAACTGCTTCATGTAGTCCAGGACGTTCTCGGCGGTGGGCTGGTACATCTCGTCCACGATCCGGCCGTCGGCCAGGAACACCACGCGGTCCGCGTACGCCGCGGCCACCGGGTCGTGGGTCACCATCACCACCGTCTGCCCCAGCTCCCGCACCGAGTTGCGCAGAAAGCCGAGCACCTCGGCGCCCGAGCGCGAGTCGAGGTTTCCGGTCGGCTCGTCGCCGAAGATGATGTCCGGCCTGGAGGCGAGCGCGCGGGCGACGGCGACGCGCTGCTGCTGGCCGCCGGAGAGCTGCGAGGGCCGGTGGCTCAGGCGGTCGGCCAGACCCACCATCCCGATCACCGAGTCCAGCCACTGCTTGTCGGGCTTACGGCCCGCGATGTCCATCGGGAGGGTGATGTTCTCCAGGGCCGTCAGCGTCGGCAACAGGTTGAACGCCTGGAAGATGAACCCGATCTTGTCCCGGCGCAGCTTGGTCAGCTGCTTGTCCTTCAGGGAGCCCAGCTCGGTCTCGCCGATCCGCACGGAGCCGGAGGAGAAGGTGTCGAGGCCCGCGACGCAGTGCATCAGCGTGGACTTGCCGGACCCGGACGGGCCCATGATCGCGGTGAACTCGGCCTGCCGGAAATCGACGGAGACCCGGTCGAGGGCGATCACCTGGGTCTCGCCCTGCCCGTAGATCTTGGACAGCTCCGTGGCGCGCGCGGCCACGGCGGTGGTCCGGCCGACGGTGGGTGTGGTGGTCACGGGAGGGTGCTCCTGTCGGGACGACGGCGCCAATGGCGTTCATGGGGACTGATGAGGACTGGATGTCCATCGTCCCGGCCGTCCGGGGCCCTGCAGTCAGCCGCTGTTCCGGTTTAGGGGGGCGACTGCGGTCGCACCGGGCGGCGGTCCGTCATACCTGGGGATGACACCCGAAGGCCGGCCGACGGCGATGCGGGAGCCTTGGAACCACAGGTCGAGAACGGGTGGAGCCCCCTCGTTCGGACGGTGAAATTCCGTCATTCCGTGTACGCGCGAACGCACCGCACGTAACGCTATTGGCAAGTGCGGATGGCGTGTTCCGCGGTCTGATGCTCCCTCAGACATCAATAAAATAAGACAACATCGGTCCGCCCGTCCGCTGTTCGGGGGAAGCATCCCGATAGGCTCGGGACCTCCAATGCGGAGCCCACGGCCTGCCCGGATGGTGGAATGCAGACACGGCGAGCTTAAACCTCGCTGCCCCTCGCGGGCGTACCGGTTCAAGTCCGGTTCCGGGCACATACCGCTGGACGGGGCCTGCCCCCGGGAGCCGTCGGCAGCCACCAGGTGAGGGGGTGGCTGGGCGGTGTGAACGCGGGCGGCTGCCGTACTCGTCGTTCTAGTTCGCGCCCCAACCGCCGCTACCTTCCCAGGCGCCAGATCAAGCACACCATCCCCGAGCCGAAGGACCAGCGGGCCAACCGTCGACGCTGACCAGCCGGCAGGGCGGGGACGGCTGAGTGGGCGTCGGATGGGCTGCCGTCGTTCTTTCGGCCGGGGCCCGGGGGTGACAACCGGCCGCCTGGCCGAGGTGGCGGTGGCAGGCGGCGGAGGAAGCTCTGGGGCGAACAGCCGGTAGGGTCCGGCCGTCGCGGGAATCGAAGGAGCACCCCATGAAGCGCATCGTCATCGCACTGGCCGCGGCTGCCGTACTGGCGGGATGCGTGGTGACGGCATGGAACGTGTTCGACAACTCCTCGGTCGCCACCGCGAGCGGAGCGGATCACACGGTGCCGCGCGCGGAGGTCGAGAAGCTCGCCAAGGAGAACTACGCCATCCCCTTCTTCCAGGACGGCCCGCAGTCCGTGAGCTGCCCGAGCGGGCTGCGCGCGAAGATGGACGACACCGTGCGGTGCACCGCCGTCTTCCAGGGCAAGAGCAGCACGATGCTGATCTCCGTGACCGCGGTGCGCGGCGACCGGGTGAGCTTCGACTACGGCCTGGAGAAGTAAGTAGGGTTCAGCGGTCGCCCACCACGCCGCTGCGCCAGGCCCAGGCGGCGATCTCCACGCGGTTCCGCAGCCCCAACTTAGCCTGGATGCTCGCCAGATGGGACTTGACGGTGGAGAGCGAGACGACGAGCTCGGCACAGATCTCCTGATTGGTCCGCCCGTCGGCGACCAGCCGGGTCACATCCAACTCCCGTTCCGTCAGCGGCCCAAAGGACACCTCGCGGCCGTCGGCGGGACGCTGTTCGCCGATCCGCTTCAGGAGCCGCACGGTCACGGCGGGGGAGATCAGCGCATCGCCGCGGGCCGCCGCGCGTACGGCCTCCACCAGCAGTCCGGGGCCCGCGTCCTTCAGCAGGAACCCGCAGGCGCCGTTGCTCAACGCGCCGTAGACGTAGTCGTCCTGGTCGAAGGTGGTCACGACCACCACGCGCAGCGGGTCGACGGCCTTCGGGCCCGCGAGTAGCCGGGTCACCTCCAGCCCGTCGAGTTTCGGCATCCGGATGTCGACCAGGCACACGTCGGGGCGCAGCCGCCGGGCCAGGTCCACGCACTCCGCGCCGTCGGCCGCCTCGCCCACCACCCCGATTCCCGACCGCTTCGAGGCCGTCGTCGAGACCGCCGGGACAAGCCGTTTCCTCCCGTGCGACAAAGACTGCCGATGGTCCGACACCAAGACCGAACGCGTTCTGACCGACGCCATCGAGCACGATCCGAGCCGGAAGATGATGGCGCCAGACGGCGGGGCGCAGGCGCCGACCTGGTGCTTCGAGGTTCGACGGAGGGAGTCCAACGACGGTGTGTGAAGACCGAGGTGGACTCCCTTGCCTTCCGAAGCAGCCGGGCTGCCACGAACGGCAACTTCCACCCCACGGGTGCTGCGCAGACGTCCCGGCGGAAATCGCATGAACGAGTGATGTCAGGACCTGCGCCGAGCTTCGATGCTGGGACGAACTGCCTGGGAACCAGCCGTCCGCCGTCCTGGGCGTCGAGGCTCTTCTAAGGAAATCCGTGCACCGCGAGATCATCAGCGAAACCGAAGCCGCAGAGGAACAAGCGGAACACGAGCGTGGTGCGCGCCATCGGCACCGTGCGGCGTTCCCTACCGATGCGGCACCGCGGAAGCCCGGTCTGACCGGCTCGGCGGCCGTCCTCAGACCGGTGATCACGGTCCTCACCGTGGGGCTGATGTTCGTCAGTGTCTTCCTCGCCGCCTTCCACACGCCCAAGGCTCACCGTCTGCCCGTCGCCGTGGTGGCGTCCGATGCGAACGCAGCCTTGTTCGACGTGAAACTGCAGCGGACGGCACCCGATGCCTTCCAGGTGGAGCGCTATTCCGACGCGACCGCCGCGCGGTCGGCCGTCGAGCACCGCAAGGTCTACGCGGCCTACCTGCAGGCAGGATCCGCGCCACGCGTTCTGTACGCGGGCGCCAACGGCCTCGCGGTCCAGGCACTGGTGGCGCCCCTCGGCCACACCCAGCTCGGCGCCGACGGCTCCAAGGTCCACGTGCAGGACATCGTCCCCCTCGCCCCGGGGGACAACCGCGGACTCTCGGTCTTCTACGCCTCCTTCGGCCTGGTCCTCGCAGGCTTCCTCTTCGGCCAGATGACCTACCAGGTGGCACCACGCCTCCCCTTCGGCCAGCGCATGGGCAGCCTCACGCTCTTCGCCGTGGCCGGAGGTCTGGCCACAGCACTCATCGCGGGGTCGGCCTTCGGCGCCATCCCAGGGCCCGTGCTGGGCATCGCAGGCATCGTCGCACTGATGTCGGGCGCCGTGGCGGCGGCGACCGTCCTGCTGATTCGGCTCTTCGGACCGCTCGGCGTCCCCCTGGGGTCGATCTTCATGCTGGTGATGGGCAACGCAACCAGTGGCGGAGTTCTGCCCCCGTCGTTCCTGCCGGGCTGGCTGCAGCCGATGGCCTCGGTGATGCCACCCGGCGTCGGAGTACGGGCGCTCAACGGCCTGGCGTACTTCCACAACGACGGAGTCGAAAGCGGACTGATCACCCTTTCGGCGTGGGTCGTGTTGTGCGTGGGGACCATTCTCGGCCTGGACAGGCTCGCAGCCGCCCCCGCCATCCTCCACTTCGCCCACCGGGACGCTTCGGCGTTTCGGTGAGGGACGTTCACGACAGCATTGGATACTGGGCGCATGCGCGTCGAGTTCGACCCGGAAGTCATGAGTAGCGCCAGCTTCTACAGATTCATGACTTCTGTCGTCATTCCGCGCCCCATCGCCTGGGTGTCCACCATCACCCCCGACGGTGCCACCGAGAACCTGGCTCCGCACTCCTTCTTCAGCATCGCCAGCACCGAACCGCCGATCGTCCAGTTCACCTCCATCGGCCGCAAGGACTCGCTGCGCAACGTGGAGGAGACGGGGGAGTTCGTCGTCAACTTCTCGTCGGAGTCGTTGCTGCACATGATCAACACGACGGCCACCGACTTCCCCCGGACCGTCAGCGAATTCGACCACGCCGGCATCGAACGCGAGCCCAGTCTGCGGGTCCGCCCGGCCAGGGTGGCCGCCTCCCCCGTCGTGCTGGAATGCCGCTCGCACACCACCCTGCGCATGGGCAATTCCACCCTTGTCTTCGGCCGCGTGCTGCAGGCCGCCGTGAAGGAGGAATACATCGTCGGCGACCGGCCCGACCCCGAGCGACTGCGCCCCCTCACCAAGCTCGGAGGCGACGAGTGGGGCACCCTGGGAAACATCATCCACCTGAACCGCATCCCCTACGAGGAGCCCGGTCAGGACGCTTCCTCCGCCCCCGGCTCCACCCCTGCCGACGAGACCCCGGGCTAGTGCCGCCGAGCAGGGCCGTGAGAGCCGTTCGACGTTCGTAGGAACGGAGGTTGCCACGTCGAGTCGTCGTACGCGACTTCGCCGAGGCCGCTCACGGGGTCCGGTACTGCCCGCCAATCACCAGTTCATGCGATGCGTGTCCGGCGCCGTCGCGCCGACACTGGCGGCGTCGGCAGATGGTCGGCACAGGGATGAAGTCCTGTCCGGACGTCATGAACGGAGCGGATCGCGACATGAACACCATGCATGCTGTGCGTGCCGTCGAAGCAACTCTCCGGCGTGGTCTGTGAACTGGTTGCGGAAACCCGGCGATTCGAGGACCAAGTCAAGGACGGGGACCTCGTGTTGGAGCCGGTGGGCCGCGAGACCCAGGCGGCTTCGTGGGCCGTCCTGCGGGCGGGCGGGGTGCTGGTGAGCATCGTCGTGCCGCCCCACCAGGAGGCGGCCGCCGCCCTGGAGGCGCGCCGAGTCTCGATGTGACGGCGCTCGACTGACCCGCGCCGTCGGACGGCTCCGCTTCGCAGCGCGGCACGACGACAGCACCGGCCGCGCCCGAGCAACAGACGGCCGTACCCGTCAACCTCCGGCGACGGTCCAGGGGCTCCACAGGACCCCGCACACCGCCCCCGGGTCGGCCCACGCGTCGCCGGCTGGATCCGGCCCCGCTGCGGCTCTGTGAGACAGGTGAGAGGGAGGAGAGGGGCTATGGACGGATTCGTCCACCAGGGGCAGATCACCCGGGTGGTGTTCGGCAGCGGCACACGGCTGCGCATCGCGGAGGAGGTCTCCGCCCTGGGATGCCGACGGGCGGTGGTGCTGTCCACCCCCGGTCAGGCCGTCCACGCGGCCGACGTGCAGGAGTTGCTCGTCGACATGGCCGCCGGTGTCTTCACCGAAGCTGCTATGCACACGCCATCGCACATCACCGGAGCAGCCGTCCGTTTCGTGGGGGCGCAGCGGGCCGACTGCCTGGTCAGCGTGGGAGGCGGGTCGGCGATCGGACTCGGTAAAGCGGTCTCCCTGCGCACCGGACTTCCGCACATCGCGCTGCCGACCACATACGCGGGGTCGGAGATGTCTCCGATCCTGGGCGAGACCGACGGGGAGCGGAAGACGACGCGTCGCCTGCCCGAGGTGCGCCTGAGGACGGTGGTGTACGACGTGGACCTCACCGTGACTCTGCCGCCGGGCACAGCGGCGGCCAGCGGGCTCAACGCGCTCGCCCATGCGGTGGAGGCCCTCTACGCCAGAGACCGGGATCCGCTCGCGTTCCTCATGGCCGGTGAGGCGATCACCGCACTGACCGCCCACCTCCCTGTGATCGTGGAGCGGCCGCACGACCTCGAGGCCCGCCGCGGGGCGCTGTACGGAGCCTGGCTGGCCGGTGCTTGTCTCGGCACGGTCGGCATGGCTCTGCACCACAAGATCTGTCACGTCCTCGGGGGCACGTTCGCACTGCCGCACGCCGCAACCCACGCGGTCGTACTGCCGTATGTCGTGGCGTTCAACGCGCCGTCCGCGCCGCGGGCGATGAGACGGATCGGCACCGCACTCCCTGCCGCCGACCCGGCGACCGGTCTGTACGAGTTCGCCGGGCGGCTCGGGGTCCCCCGGTCGCTGCGCGAGCTCGGGATGCCCGAGTCGGGCATCGAGGCGGCGGCCGACCTCGTGCTCGAGGACGGCTACTGGAACCCCCGCCCGGTGGACCGGCGCGCCGCGACCGGGATCCTCACGCGTGCCTGGCACGGGGACGCACCGGCCGGATGACCTCGAAGAGTTCGTGTCCACTGCGGCCCGGCACGCGCGGCGGCAACCATGAGCAAGGGAGAGGAACATGCGAGACCTGAACAGCACGGACATCACCGAGGAAGTGATCTCCACCATGGCCGGAACCGAGGATCCGCGTCTGGCACGGATCCTCGCCTCACTCGTCCGTCATGCGCACGACTTCGTCCGCGAGGTCGCCCTGACCGAGGAGGAATGGGCCAAGGGCGTTGATTTCCTGACCCGGACCGGTCACCTGTGCTCACCGCAACGCCAGGAGTTCATCCTCCTGTCCGACGTTCTGGGCATCACCATGCTCGTCGACGCGGTCAACCACCGGCGGGACGGCGCAGCCACGGAGAACAGCGTCCAGGGTCCCTACTTCAGGGACGACCGGCCGTCGCGAGATGCGGGGGACGACATCTCCGAGGGAATTCCCGGAGTGCCTCTGTTCTTCGACGGCCAGGTGCTGGACGAGCAGGGTGATCCGGTCGCCGGAGCGGCCGTGGACGTCTGGCACAGCGACGGCATGGGTCACTACGACGTCGACGTGCCCGGGCTCGACCGACCGGCCATGCGCGGCCTGTTCCGGACGGACGCCGAGGGACGCTTCGCCTTCCGCTCCATCCGACCGGCCAGCTATCCCATTCCCGGGGACGGCACCGTGGGCGAACTGATGACGGCCACAGGACGTCCGCTGATGCGCCCGGCCCACATCCACCTGGTCATCGAGGCGATCGGGCACCAACGGTTGACGACCATGCTGTTCCCGTCGGACGACCACTACCTCGACCACGATCCCGTCTTCGGCGTCAAGCAGTCCCTCATCGCCGAATTCACCACCTACGCGGCGGAGACCGGCCCCTATGGCCGGCTCACTCACGACGCCTACACCGCCATGCGGCACACGTTCGTGCTGGAGCCGCTGCCTCGCAGCTGATCCCCGGTCTGCCCGAACGCCGGCCGGCGGAGCGTCGGCCGGCGGACATCCACACCCTCTTCTCCGTCTCTCGGCAGCCGGCCGAGCGCCACCTCCCTGGAGGCACACATGCCTGCAACCCTCGACACGACCGCCGCGTTCCGAGCCACCATGAGCCGGCTCGCCACCGGCGTGAGCGTGATCACCACTCGCACCGGAAGCGACCCGATCGGCATGACGGCGAGCGCCGTCGCCTCCCTGTCGATGGATCCGCTGCAGCTCATCGTCTGCGTCGCCAACCACCTGTACACGCGTGAGGCCATCACCGACGCCGGACGGTTCGCGGTGAACATCCTCGGTGAGGGCAGTGAGGAACTGGCCATGAACTTCGCCGTTTCCAAGCCCGACAAGTTCGCCGGAGTGGACTACCACCAGGAGCACGGCGTTCCAGTCCTGAGGGACGCCATCGCCTTCGTCGTGTGCGACGTCTCGGCGGCGCTCCCCGGTGGCGACCACACCATCTTCGTCGGCGACGCGCGGCACTTCGAACACCGGGAACAGGCACGTCCGCTCCTGTACTTCGCGGGCGGGTTCCGCGGCATGCGACGTGAGCCGTCGGGCGCCGCGCATCGGCGCAAGCACTGACCGAGTGGGGCGGGGGCCGCACATGACGGGTGGTGCTGCGCGGCGGACCGGCGCACGGCAACGAAAGGGAGGTGTGTCGACATGCTGGTGCCCGGATACCGTCGGCAGCTCCGGGCGGTCGTCTCCGGCAGCGCGACTCCCCACGGTTACACGCTGACCCTGTGGACCGCCACCACCGTGACCTCCGCGGCCCGCGGCTCGCCGCGGGCCGTCGACGCCGCGGCGCTCCTGATCGGTGCGACGCTGTCCTTCGTGGCCGTGGGAGCGTTCGCCGCGGGAGGCCTCCGTCGGCCGATCGGCTCGCGTGCCACCGGCCCGACTCCGGTCTGGGCGGCTCTGCACCTGCCGTCGGCGGGTGCCGGGATGCTGCTGTGCCGGCTGCTCGCCTTCTTCCTCCCCCGATGCGTCCTGTGGACGGCAGTCGGTGCGATGAGCACGGCCGCGTACATGGCCGGTGCCGCCGCACAGTTCTGGTACGCCGGACGTCGTGGCGCCGAGGCCTCCGGGCGACCACAGGACGCGCCGCACGCCTCCTGACGTGCCGCGAGCCAGACGCGCCGGCCGCCGCTCCCGGGGAGCGGCGGCCGGCGCGGCGAGAAGGGGTCGTCTGCTGTTCCGGCACCGTGGACGGCAGACGCCGGGTACGACGCGGCCGCCGCCTCCTGTGAGGCGGCGGCCGCACGTCGTTGCTGCGCCGGGCACCGTCCGTTCGGGCACCCGATCCGGATCAGACGGCGGTGAAGACTTCGTCGTATCCGAGTCGGGGCAGGCGCGGCAGCCACGCGTTCTCGCCGGGCTTTCCGATGTTCAGCACCACGAGGACCCCGTGTTCGCCGTCGCGGAAGAACTCCTTGTTGATGCCCTCGGCGTCGAAGCCCGTCATGGGGCCGGCCGCAAGGCCGGCGGCGCGGACCCCCACGATGAAGTACCCCACCTGGAGCGCGGCGTTGAGCCACGCGGACTTTTCCCGCACCGACCGCTCGGCGAAGAAGACGTCCTTGGCCTGCGGGAAGTGCGGGAACTGGCTGGGCAGTTCCCGGTGGAACTCGTAGTCCGCCGCGAGGATCGCCACCAGCGGGGCGGAAGCGGTCTTCGCCCGGTTTCCCTCGGCCATGTGCCCGACGAGGCGCTCGCGCGCTTCGTCCGAGCGAACCAGCACGACGCGCAGCGGCTGCTGGTTCATGGAGGTCGGGCCGTATTTCACCAGGTCGTAAATGGCGCGTACCTGTTCGTCCGTCACCGGCTCGTCCGTGAACGAATTCGCCGTGCGTGCGTCGCGGAACAGGAGACGTTGGGCCGCGGGATCGAGATCGAGAGACATGGACACCTCTGAGGGGGATGGAAGAGGAAGAACACGGGCCCCGCGTCGTACGACCGACGCAAGCGCCCGACGTCGCCAGTGTCGAAGGGACGGTTCCCACCCACATCGCATGATCTGGTGATTCGTGGGACACCGTCGTCCGCCTGCCGCACCCCTGCGGGCGGCCCCACGACATCGCCGGGGCGGTCTCCGCAGGACGTTTTCACCTGGGTGAAGCGCAGCAGGTGCGCAGCGCCGCGGCGCGGTGGATCCGGCATGCTGGACGCATGCGGAACGAAAGGATCACCGACTCGTCACCGGGCAGCACGGACCAAGGGTGATGACGGCCCTCCCCCTCCGCGGCCGGGACCGCGAACTCGCAGTCCTGCGTCACGCGCACACCACCGTGCGGGCCGGCCGCGGAATGTGCGTGCTCGTCGAAGGAGCCCCGGGCGTGGGCAGGACGAGGCTCCTGCAGGAAGCGGTGCGCATCGGACGTGAGGAGGGTTTCGAGGTCGTCCGGGTCCAGGCCGACGAACTCGACCAGTACGCCTCGCGGTCCTCGCTGCTGGCCGCACTGCGGGAGGCGGCCGAGGAGGCCGACCGCGACCAGGCTCCGCAGGAGGCCGCCGAACAGCCCTTCTGGGTCCTCGACCGCATCGCCGAGATCCTCGAGCGCCGGGTGCATAGAGCGCCGGTGTCGGTCGTGGTCGACGACGCGCAGTGGGCAGACGCCACCACGCTGTCCGCCCTGCGCGCCCTGCCGAAGCGGCTGGCCGACTCACGGATCCTGTGGGTCCTCGGTGTACAGACCGCGAGCAGGCGGTCCCTGGCCCGCCGCGCCGTCGACTACCTGGAGGAGAACGGGGCCACGCGTCTTGTCCTGCATCCCCTGGCAACCGAGGCGATCACGAAGATCGCCGAGGACCTCCTCGGCCGCGCCCCCGAGGCCGGCCTTGCGCCGCTCCTGCGGGACGTGCACGGCAACCCCTTCCTCCTCGTCGAGCTGCTGCGGGCCCTGGAGCAGACCGGAGACCAGGCCCTGATCGCCGGCGGTCCACCGGTCCCCGCCGGTTTCCGCCGCAGCGTCCACCGGCGCCTCGGGGCACTGCCCAGCGACGCCCTGCAGCTGCTGCAGATCGGTTCCGTGCTCGGCAGGAGGTTCGACCTGACGACGGCCGCCCGCATGCTCGACCGTCGGATCGGAACCCTGCTGCCCGCGGTCGACGCCGCGCTGGACGCCCAACTGCTGGCGGAGGACGGCGATCGGCTGGCTTTCCGGCACGAGCTGGTGCGCCGCGCCGTGTACGACGAACTCCCCCGACCCGTCAGATCGGCTCTGCACCGTGAGGCCGGAGACCTCCTGGGCACCGCAGGCGTACCGTCGGCCGAGGTGATCCGGCACGTCGTGCTGGGTGGGGGGCCGCTGGACCAGGAGTCGATGCGGACGCTTCTGAAGGCGGTGTGCGACATCGCCGCGACGGTGCCCGAGGCCGCCGCCGACCTCGCCCTCGAAGCCGCGGACCGGCTGCCGCCGAGCGACCCGCGCAGGATCGAGCTGCTGACCGAGGCGGCGTACCAGCTCTCCGGAACCCGCCGGGTCCACGAGGCACTGCACCTGGTGAACGCCACGCTCTCCGACGACCTCGCTCCCGCGCAGCAGGCGGCCCTGCGCCTGGTCGCGGCCGAGATCCACCAGGCGACAGGAGACGACACGTCGGCCCTGGCACACACACGCCTCGCCCTCGCACTGCCCGACCTGCCCGAGGACCTTCGCACCCAGCTGCTCAAGACGCAGGGCACCGGGCTGGTGTCGACGGGCGAGCCGGCGGCGGCCGAGGCGATCGGCAGCATGCTGGTCGAGGCCTCCTACCGGAGCCGGGAAACCGCGGTGGTGACGAGCGCGATGGTCTTCCAGTCCCAGATCGCCTTTTCCCGCGGCCGGTTGTCCGACGCCGTCGAACTCGCCGAGCAGGCCAGGCAGCGGTCCGACGCCGAGCCGCACACCATACGCCTGCGCCCGCCGAGGGTGCCCGCGCTCTGGCTGGCCACGGTGCTGACCGCCACGGATCGCCTGGAAGACGCCGAACGGACCTTGCGCGAGGGCCAACGACAGGCGGAGGCACTGGGGCTCGGCTGGTCCCTTCCGCACTGGCACGCCCAACGGGCCTGTGTGCTGCTCGAACGCGGCGCCCTGGACGACGCGGCGGTCGAGGCGGAAGCGTGCCTGGCGGTTGCCGACGAACTGGAGATCACCCGGGCGGTCCCCTTGGCGCGCTCGGTGCTCGCCGATGTCGCCGTACGACGCGGAGATCTGTCCCAGGCGCGGACCCAGCTGCGGTCCGCCGAGGCGACGGCCGGTATCGCGAACCCGCCCCACGGTCCATGGCTGGCATTGGCCAACGCCGCTCTGCTGGACGCGGAGAACCACCCCCGGGAGGCGGCCGACCTCATCCGGCGATTCGGCACCGGACCGGCATGGCTGCCGGCCGTTCCGCCGAGTCACTGGCCGCGGCTGGTGCGCATTGCGCTGCGAGGCGGTGAGCGCGAGGTGGCAGAGGCGATCCGCAGGGTGCTGGAGCGCATCGCCGCCGAAGGGGGCGACCAGGTCATCACCCAGGCGGTCCACGCCCATGTCCGGGGCCTTGTCGAGGGCAGCCGGGAACCACTCGAAGCCGCCGTCCGGGACTACCGACGAGGAGCTCGGGTCCTGGCGCTGGCGGCCGCCCACGAGGACCTGGGAAATGCCCTGATCAGTGACGGCGTCGTCGACGAGGCCGTCGTGCAGCTTCGGGAGGCGCAGGGTCTGCTGCGGCGGTACGGCGCCGCCCGCGACCACGACCGGGTGCGCCGGCATCTGGGCGACCTCGGTGTCCGCACCGCCCCTGGACCACACCGACCCCCGGCCACGTCCGGATGGGACAGCTTGACCGAGTCGGAACTGAGGGTCGTCCCGCTGGTCGCGGAGGGGCTCACCAACCGGGCCATCGCCGAACGTCTTTATCTGTCCGTCCACACCGTGAACACCCATCTGCGTCACATCTTCACCAAGCTGGACATCAATACGAGAGTCGAGTTGACCCGGGTCCTCATGGAGCGCGAGGCCGCGGCCCCACCGGAGTCCTGACGCGCAGATCGCCCGGGTGATTCAGCTCCGTCCGGCCGGCACTCACCCGGGCGGGACGCAGCATCTCCACCGTCCCGTGTGTCGATACGGAGGAGCCGGACATGAATGCCGTGACTGCCATGACTGCACCGCATGCCCTGGGACCTGTCGCTGGGATGGACAAGGCGGTTGCCTCGGCCCTGGAGGCGGTGGCGGACGTGCCGGACTGGGCGTCGTTGGCGGTGGGGGGTTTCGGGCTCAGTGGGGTCCCGAATGTGCTGATCCAGGCGTTGTACGAGCGGGGGGTGCGCGGTCTGTCGGTGGTGTCGAACAACTGCGGGGCGATGGAGTCGGGTCTTGCGGT
>NZ_JBIAQV010000080.1:0-19985 GCF_042889305.1 Streptomyces sp. NPDC002619
CCGAAGGGCCACAAAACCTTCATCATCCGCACAGCACCACATCAAGCAGGGTCTCTACCTACATCAACCTCACTCTCAGTGTTCGTGGCACACCTCCAGCCGTAGATCGTGATCTTCACGTCTGATTCGCGGCTTGTCTGCGATAGTGGCTGGCCTGGGCTCGGGCCTCGTGACGGCGTCGCCAGGCGGACCAGCGGAGCCGCTGGGCCGCATCGCGCACGGGCCGGACGACAAGCGTCATGAACAGTCGCTGGATCTCGTTGCAGGTGAGCGGGATCAGCCCGTCCGGGGCCGGCACGCGGGCGTGCTCGTCGGCGCGGACGACGGCGAGGAAAACGTGAGCGAGCATGGCCAGGGGCTCAGGGTGACGCGCTTCAGTGTGCGCCAGCGTTCCTTGAGCTCTGCGGCGGTGCGCTCGCCGAGGGCACGGAGGTTTCTGATCAGGGTGTTCGTGGTGCGGGTGTCGGCGTCGAGAGCTTGTTCTGACTTCCCTTTCGGGCGGCGGACCGGGACGTGGACGCCGATACCGGCGCCGATGTAGCCCTTGTCGGCCAGGGTCGGCAGGCCGTCGGCGGCCGCCTTGTACAACGCGGGCAGGACGTGCAGCCGGGCAGCGGTGATGTCCGGGGTGGAGCCTGGCTCGGCATCGGAGACCCACAACGGGGTTCCGTCAGGGGCCGCGAGGAACTGGACGCTGCCGCCGAAGCTCTTATGTTTCTGGCTGAACCACAGGTCGTTGCCGTTGTCCCGGGTTCCGGTGAGGCGGTCGCTCTCGATGAGCATGCCGTCGAGGATCACGTGACTCATCCCCTCTTCGCAGCAGCGGTTCAACACCTCGTGCAGATCAGGGGCTTGAGCGGCGAGGACGTCGATGGCCTCGTGCAGGTAGCGGTAGCCGGTGGCCTGCGAGACTCCGGCGTCCCTGGCCAGGCAGTGCACGCAGCCTCGCTCACGGAACCAGCGCAGCACCATGACCGCCTGCCGGAATGTGCCCAGGACCCGCGACCCACGGGGCGTGTTGAGGCGCCGGCGATGCGCGGCGAGCAACCGGGAGAGGTGCACCACGATGTGGCGCGGGACATCGAGCGTGGCAGCATAGGTGACCAACGTGAAACCTCTGGTTCAGCGGACGATCTTGCGGTGAGAACCGTCCTACCAGGGGCTCCACGTGCATCTGCTCCGTCGCCGACTGGGAGCGACATGTCAACGAACAACGCCCTGCCATCGGGCAGGGGGTTGCTCGAGATGGTCTGTTTCAGGATGCCTTTTGGTCGGCGGGTTTCTCGATCTCGGTGGTCACCCGTGCCCCTCGGAAGAGCACCGGGAGCCACAGGAGACATGCCAGCAGGGGGACTGCGGCGTAGGTGGCCATGCCCACACTGGAGCCCAACCCGTCCATGAGCGCGCCGAGGACGAGATAGCCGATGCCGATGAGCGCCGACTCCACGAATGCGATCATCGACAGCAGGCTCGCCCGGTGGCGCGACGGCACTGCCTCGTTGAACACGTTGTCCACGATCACGGCGGTGATCTCGGGAATTCCGACCAGGACCAGGAACGCGGCGATGGTGACCCAGACAAGGCCGAGGCCGCTCAGGCCGAGCGCCACGGCGAGCGTCAGGAGAGACACCGGGACGATGACCCGATACCCGATGCGCCGGTCCGCGCGGTCCGACAGCAGCGGAGTGAGCCCGCCAGTGAAGAATCCCGCCGATATGACCACGCTGACCAATGCGGTGCCCGCTCCCTGATCGGAGAGGGTCTTCTGCGTAAAAATGATGTACGGCGTCAAAGTCGCATGCATCAATCCGGACACCACGACAAGCGTCACGAGTGCCGGCGTGGCGACCCGAAGCACCGCCCGCCATGCTGTGGCGTCGCTGTGCTCCTTCTCGGCTCCGTCCTGCTCGTCCACCGCGTCCGCGCCGCGGATCTCGGGCACCCCTGACATCAGCACCACCACGGCCAGGACGAGGCACGACGCCGAACCAACGTAGACGATTCCCCAGGAAAGCTGCTGCAGTTGGCCGCCGAGGACGATGGCGACTCCCGAGGTGACCGTCCCGAGCATGGTGAACCGGGACTTGATCTTGACGTAGCTGGCCGTTGCACCACGACGCACGAGCAGGTCGTACAGCAGGGCGGTGTCCGAACCGGATACACATGCCATGCCCACGCCCTGCCCGATGAACAGCGTCAGGAACACCCAATAGTTGGAGGACGTCACCTGACCGAGCAGGCATCCAGCTATCAGCACCTGGCCGATCACGATGCTGGCACGCCTGCCGATTCGGTCAGCGATGACTCCCGTCGGCAACTCCGCAAGTCCGCTGACCAGGTAGAGCAGTGTCTGAAGGAGGGCCACTTGCCCGGCGGAGAAGCCTCGCTGCTGAAGGAAGAGGACGAATACGCCACGCTGGAACAGCGAGTTGGCGAGCACGGCGTATACGTAGAACGGGCGCGTGACGCTTCGTGCTGCATCGTCGACTGCAGCCGACCCGCCAAGGGCCTCGGTGGTGCCGGTCATGCTGCGGGCTCCCCCTGGTGACTCCGGTGATCATTAGCGTTGTGCCTCCGCCGCCGACCGGAACCTCCAGTCCGTACTTCGCGCAGGATATTGGGCCGGCCATCCGGGATCCGTTGCCAGCGCCGCGGCCATCTTCACAGCCCGCAAGCACGGCCTCAACCCCATGACCGCCCTGCGCGACCTCTTCGCTGGAAACGTCTGGCTGCCGCCCGCTCACACGTAATCAAGCACCTGAGCAGTCACCCTCGATCCACCGCGTGAACTCCGGTGATCCTTTTCGGCCGGTTTCCGGAGACTTCTCCAGTCCGAGGCAGCGCGAGTCGCCGGGTGGACGTCCGGGCGGGGTCTCCAGGGTCTCTCGGGCCGTGGGCGGTCAGGTCGAGCGGCTGGTTCAGGTGACCATGCGCTGACCGGTTGCCGTCTACAGGTCGGCGAAGTCGTGCTCCAAGCACCGGCGTTGGGGCAGGTGGAGAGTGAGGCGGTGAAGCCGCCAAAGGAGTGGCCGTACATGCCGACCTTGTCGAGATTCCACCCGCGCCTTCCCAGCTCGTCGAGGACGAACCGGGCATCGCCGAGGCGCGCTTCGGACGCCTTGCCCAGCTGGTCCTTGGGGATCTCAACGGGATTCTCGACCCGTACGCCCGCAAACTCCACGGCGGTCTCAAAGCCCTCGCTCTCAACTGCCACTGGAAGTGATCTTCAGTGAGAAAACCTCAATGAGTGCGAGGGGACGGTCTTGGGCAAATTCTATTTGAACGTGTGCTTGCCACCGACCGCTCCGCAAAGCTTGCGCAAGGCACTGGACGCAGCAATGACGCCGTTCGATATCAACCTCACTAACGAGGGCAATCCGGACGGCGAATGGGACTGGTGGCACATTTACGCAGACGACGAGCACCGCTTCGTCCCAGACCGGAAAACGACGGTGATCCGCGCCTGATCTGCGAGGCAACCTATCCGTCTGGCCAACCGCGTGACCGCCAACCTCTGCGGTGCGACGGCGGGCCACGAGGCCTCCTGGACTTCGAAGCGACCAAGGCCGGCGCCATAGCCCAAGCCCAAGCCCGGTGGCAGGCCGGACAACAGGACTTTGCACGCCTGGTCGCCGACCATCCTCCTGCCGAGCCGCTGACCGCGTTTTTGCAACGCCACTACACCAACCCCGCCGAGTACCCGCGAGAACAGGCTGTCACGGAACACCATGCGCAGCCCCTGGTACGCGCGCTGAACCACCAATCCGCCCGCAAGCGCTATCCGAGCCTTGGCCTGTGGGGCCTGGGACCCGACAGCGACCCGATCTCTCACTTCACCCGGAACCCCCACGTCGACTCGGGCCTTGCGGCAGCACGAGCCCTTACAGCTACCGCCCTGCTCACCCTGGACGGACAGTGGATCGAGGCTGGCCGGCCAGGACCGCTTGCCAACGTCCTGCCCGGCGAGGAACCCTCGGCCGCCTACGCTCGCCAATCCGCGGCCTACCTTGACGAGCTCGATGACGACTGCATCGTCGTACGCCTTCTATGTCACTGCTGAGTGATCGTCAGCTATCACCGCTGCCAGGCCATCCGTCAGCCATAAAGATCACGATCTACGGCTGGAGTACTAAGTACGTCACCCAAGGGCACATAAACGCGGCATCCGTCACTTACTGCCGATGTCGATGACCTGGACCCAGGGTGCGAAGTTCGCAACGGCGGCTTCGAGTTGAACGCGGTCGATCTGACACAGGCCAAGCCCTCTACTGGCTTGCACAATCTCGCCAGGCAGGTATGGGATCAGAATCTGATTGAGCCGTCTGAGTCGTGGTCCGTCGGGCATCCCAGGAAGAGGGGGAGCCCCCGGCTTCCGTTGAAGGCCTATGTAGGGCTCTTTACGCAGAGTCCATAGAACGATGGAGACAATGTCATCCCACGGAACGACGTCCGTCTTGAGGCCGATGGGAAGTGGGCTGCCCCCCAGTGTCACGCCGTATCGGTCGATCTGGAGCACGATCTTGCGGGAGAACGCGATCACAGCGAATGCGAGGAAGCCGACGAGCCCGAAGGCGCCGATCCCTATGGCGGACCAGAGCGGCGCCCCTGGAACGAAGGCGCCTGCCAGGAAGATGAGGGAGGTGAAGCTCATCCGCACCGTTCGCTTTGTCCAGCCGTAGCGCGCCACAAATGCAGTGGGATCAGAGTCCATGACACCGATGGTCTCAACACAATGTCCACGGTGGAAGGACGCCGATCTGAGTCCACGGGGGTCACGAGCCGGACGCGACAGCCGGGGACGAGCAGACTCCTGACATCTTCGGGTGACATCAACGGCGGCGGACACCTGCGGCATACAGCAACCTTACATAGCTCCCGCGCCGGACACACGCGGAAGAGTGGCCACCCCGCAGCCCGCCCGGATCGAACTCCTAAGAGGTGTCCTATGTGGTGAGGCGGACGAACCGTTTGTAGCAGCAGATGGCTGCGGCGAGGCCGAGAAAGGCCAGGTAGTTGCGGGGATTTCGTTCGTAGCGGGGGCTGAGGCGGCGGTAGCCGGACAGCCACGAGATCGTGCGCTCGATCACCCAACGGCGGCGGCCCAGCCGTTCGCTGGACTCGACGCCTTTGCGAGCGATACGCACGCCGATACGCTTGCCTCGTAACCATTTTCGCAGGTGGGGAATGCCGTAGGCCTTGTCGGCATGCAGGCGCTGCGGCTTGAAGTGGCGGCCGTTGTGGGGGTCGTGTCTCGTTTGGTGACCCTCGACCATAGGCTTCAGGCCTCCGCTGTCGTGGACGTTGGCGGCGGAGACCCCGACGACCAGGGGCAGTCCGTTCGCGTCCGACAGGACGTGCATCTTGGAACCCGGCTTGCCCCGGTCCACGGGGCTCGGACCTGTGTGTTCGCCCCCTTTTTAGCCCGTACGTGGGCGGAGTCGAGCACGACGCGGGAAACGTCGATGAGGCCCGCGTCGTCGAGTTGGTGCAGGACTGCTTCGTGCAGCCGGCCCCAGACGCCGGCCCGCGACCAGATCAGGAACCGCCGATGGGCCGTCGACTTCGATATCCCGAAGCACGGCGGCAGAGCCCGCCAGGCGCACCCGCTGACCAACACGTAGATGATCCCCGCGAACAGCGTCTCATCAGGCGTGTTCGGCGTTCCACCGCCCTGCGGCCGTACCTGGTCCTCCGGAATCAACGGCCTGGCGAGCTCCCACAAGCCGTCCGGAACAATCCAACTCCACGTACCCCGCCCCATGAACAGACCAACGAGCGATCACCACATAGGACACCGTCTAAGACGTCGTCTCATTTGGTGAGTCTGCGGTAGCAGATGAGGCTGCAGGCGATAGCGGTGAAGGCCAGGAAGTGCTCGGCCTTGCGTTCGTAGCGGCGGTGCAGACGGCGGCAGCCGCCCAGCCGGGACATCGTGCGCTCGATCGTCCAGCGGTGCCGGCCGAGCCGGGTGGAGGACTCGAGCCTTGCGGGCGATGCGGTGCGGAATGCCTCACTTGCGCAGCCAGCTGCGCCTGGAGAGGGACTGCAGGTCGTGGTTGCGCAACAGTTGCTGGCACTCGCGCCCGGCCTCGCATGATCTTTCGTACCGATGCCGCCGCAGCGATCGCGGGTTGAGCTTTACGCGGCCATCCGACGTGACGTCCCGCACCGGGACATCGAACCGTCGCGGAGACCCTGTGCCGACGAGATGGCGCGCGGGCCTCGCGGCGTCGACTTCATCACGATTGACGGGAGCGCGCCCGAACACCCCAACCGCTCCAAGGCATTAGCCAAGACAGGGCCAGGCCGCCGAAAATTGCCGTCCGTTGCGGTGACCGCCATCTGGCGTTCATACCTGTCCCACCGCTCCGGTCGACCGTGCTTCCTAGCGTCCGTGAGTGCGCGCACCGCTGACCTGCCGCAGCCCGCTGTCAGGTTCGGAGCGCTGCTGTCCGGTCGGTGTGCGACTGCACCCGACGACGCGAAAGGCCCCTGGAATGTCCGAAGAACCCAAGCAAACCAGAATCTCTCGTCGCAACGCGCTCGGCCTGTTCGGCGCGACAGTGTCCGGCGCCGCCGCCGGGCCACTGGTCCTCGGCGCCGGAACCGCCGAGGCGGTCCCGGCGAAGTCGGAGGTCACCGGTCTCACCACCGGCTCGGCCACCACCCCCGTCCAGGGCCTGCACCTGACCTTCGGCGCCGACCCACGCAGCCAGATGGTCGTCTCGTGGGTCACCGACGCGGCCGTCAAGAACCCCCGGGTCGTTTACGGCACGCTGAGTGGCGGCTTCGGCTCCACAGTGCACGCGACGACGAAGACCTACGTGGACGGCACCTCCGGGCGGACCGTCTGGGTCCATCACGCGCTGATCAGCAAGCTCAAGGCCGACACCGACTACCTGTACGCGGCCCAGCACGACGGCGCCACCCCCGACGCCGGCACCTTCCACACGGCGCCGTCCGGCCGAGCTCCGTTCACCTTCACCAGCTTCGGCGACCAGGGTGCGCCCAGTGTGACGTGGAAGACCGGAGCGAACCCGGCCGACGCCTCGGGCCGGGACTTCGAGCCCAACGCCACGCCCGCCGCTGCCGACATCGTCACCGGCGTTGAGAAGGTCGGCCCGCTGTTCCACCTCCTCAACGGTGACCTCTGCTACGCCAACACCGGGCCCGACCGCATTCGCGTCTGGCACGACTTCCTCACCAACAACAGCCGCTCAGCGCGATTCCGTCCGTGGATGCCGTGCGCGGGCAACCATGAGATCGAGCTGGGCAACGGCAAGCTCGGTCTCGACGCGTACCAGACCTACTTCGAGCTGCCCTCGACCGAGACCCAGCCCGAGCTCGACAACCTCTGGTACTCCTTCACGGTCGGCTCGGTGAAGGTGATCTCCCTGCAGAACGACGACATCGCCCTGCAGGAGGGCGGCGACATCTACATCAACGGCTACTCCGGCGGTCGGCAGCTCGCCTGGCTGGAGCAGGAGCTCAAGTCGGCACGGGCTTCGAAGGCCATCGACTGGATCGTGGTCTGCATGCACCAGGTGATGATCAGCTCGGCGACCGCCGCGAACGGCCCCGATGTCGCGCTGCGCGCTGCGTACGGCCCGCTGTTCGACAAGTACGGCGTCGACCTGGTGGTCTGTGGCCACGAGCACGACTACGAGCGCTCGTTGGCGGTGCGTGGCGTCGTCCCCGGCAGCGTCACCCTCACACCCAACCCGAGTCAGACCGCACTCGACGTGATCGACAGTGCGCACGGCACGACGCACATGGTCCTCGGCGGTGGCGGCGTGTCCGGCATCACCAACAACAGCTTCACCACCGACGACGCCGACGGTCACGGGCATCACTCGGCATACGTCCAGATGGAACACGTCGGCAAGTTCAACTCGGTCAAGGAGAAGGAGACGGCGGTCTGGATCGGCGTCCGCGACGCGGAGCATCCGTACGGCTTCGCCGAGTTCGCCGTCGACCCGGGCCGTCACCCCGGTGACATGACCCGCATCCACGTCACCTACTACAACATCATCACGCCCACAGGTGAGCTGTCGGTCTTCGAGAAGTTCACGCTCCAACGCCGTCGTAGTGACAGCGGCCACGGCCAGGACTGACCCACCGCGACTAGCAGCAGTAGTCGGCAACGCCTGGGGCCGGGACGTCGTCCCGGCCCCAGGCGTTGCCGGCCAGGAGCCCTTGGCGTGTGGGTCTCGAACACCAAATCGAGACGCGACATGCTCACCGCAGACCAACTCGCCGCACTCGGCATGAGATGGGCGTAGCGGTGGATGTCGAGGGCGAGGGTGGGTGTGTAGGTGGTTGATATTGGCGTATCGCGAGCTCAGGTCACCTGCGAGGGTATTCGCCTGATAGGCCGAGTACCGTCAGAGCTCTCCTCGGAGATGGAGGCGTGGGCGCTGGAGCACGGGAAGGGAATCTGGTTCAGCCCTGCAGGCGACCTTTCCTGGCCAGACTTCGAGTTCGATCGAGGGGCCCAGCGCGCGGGCGATACCGTCGTGAGCTGGGCCGTGTTCTTCAATACAGGGGACATCGCGGGATCCTCATGGGACATCAATCCAGGAGAGATCTGGCACCACTGGTAGGTCGCCCCGCTTTGGATCGCAACTGACGGCTGTCGTGGCGAGTCGGCGGTAGCAGATGAGGGTGCAGGCGATGCCGACGAAGGCGAGGAAGTGGTCGACTTTGCGCTCGTATCGGCGGTGGAGACGGCGGCAGCCTGCGAGCCAGGACATGGTTCTTTCGACGACCCAGCGGTGACGGCCGAGCCGTTCGGAGGACTCGATGCCTTTGCGTGCAATGCGGTGGGTGATCCCGCGTAAGCGGAGCCATCTGCGCAGGTGGTTGTAGTCGTAGCCCTTGTCGGCGTGCAGCTTGGCGGGACGTCGCCGACGTGGGCCGCACCGGGAGCGGATCGGGGGAATCCTGTGCCGCTCGGAAAGTCATCGCAGCATGTCGGAGCAGTGCGGTCGGCTTGCGGGCATCATGTCCAGGTGATCGCGTCGCTGCTGTGTCAGGTGACCCGCAACTTACTGTCCCCCACGGCGGTGCTGCTGCGACATGACACTGCCAGAGCTGCCGAGTTACTCGTACTGCGGCACGAGAACGCGGTGCTACGTCGCCACCTC
Organism: Streptomyces sp. NPDC002619; assembly: GCF_042889305.1. NCBI lineage: Bacteria > Bacillati > Actinomycetota > Actinomycetes > Kitasatosporales > Streptomycetaceae > Streptomyces > Streptomyces sp. NPDC002619. The sequence continues at coordinate 9,147 of NZ_JBIAQV010000080.1, forward strand.
GTGGGTCCGGTCCGCTACGAACCGGCGGAACGGTTCTGGTTCACCGCGATGTCCGCGCTCATACCCCTGCGGCGCTGGCGTGGAGTCTTCCCGGTGGCCCCTGGCGCCCTGCTCGCCTGGCATCACAGACCGACGGATATCGGCGCTGCCGCTCGGGCCGGTCAGCCGCGTTGCCATACACGTGCGCGAGGCAATCACACGACAGAGCAGCCGAGTTGGACTGCCCGGCCATCGACACGGAAGACTGCGGCACCGGGTCCTCCTGCTGATCCATGGATTCGACACCCACGGGCTGTTCAGGAGGCCCCCTCTTCATGCTCTCGCCACGGCAGGTCACCCAACCGGGAATCCGCGTTCGACCGCCACCGCTCAAGATCGGAAAGACAACAGCTCCTGAATGACGGGGTCTTCGTGGGTGCAGGCCAGGACGTCTGCAATCTGGGCGGCGAGGGACAGGGCTCGGGCGATGGGCAGGCGGCCGCGCTCCTGGGCCAGGATCTGGGCGAGGCCCTGGCCCAGGACCAGCTCCCACACCATGTACACGTCTTACGGACTGCCGGTTGAGGTGGGCGTCGTAGAGCGTGGGGAGGCCAGGGCGGCTAAACCGGGCGCCGAGTTCAGCCTCGCGGCGAAAGCGGGCGGCGGTGTCCTCAGGGCTGACGTCAGTGGCCGATCCGGTGAGCCGTTCCGGGTTGATGGTCTTGACGGCGGCGGGGCGTTTGAGCTGGGTGTCCCAGGCCTGCCAGACGTCTCCCATGCTGCCCTGGCCGATCAAGGTGCGCAGTTCGTAGCGGTCGAGCATCCGCATGTCAGGCGGCACCGCCGTTTCCCGTGGATGGCTGAAGTGCGCTTGCGAGGTCGGCGAGTTTGCCTTCGCCGGGAACCACCCAAGAGCGGGCGCCTTGGACCGCGGACAGTGCCTCGTCCCACTGGGCTTCGTCCCAGATGCGGCGTAGCAGGGCGCTGGGCGAGTAGGCCTGGTGGTCTACTGCCCACACCAGGGGGTGGCGGGGGTGGTTGGTCCAAGTGGCGAGGTAGCTGCTGGGGTCTTGGCTGAGCCATTCGCCGATGGCGCGTTCTTCGACGGCGTTGGGCCGGTACATCAGGCGGGTGCCGTCCGGGATCCAGCCGTGGTCGACAAGCACCGACACGCTGGTGGGGCGGCGCCTGGCGCCGGAGGATTCATGTATGGCTAGCGGTGGAGGGGCGGCGAGGGAGCGGCCGACGATGTCACCGTGCCAGCAGTCTTCGCCAAGGCCCCACAGCCTGTCTTCGCGCGTGGTGCAGGGATGGCCGCACAGGCGGCACTGACGGTGCGCCTCTTCAGCGGCGCGTCGAGGGCCGGGAAGGGGCGCGGGGTTACGAGCCATGAGCAGCGAGTACCTGGCGTCGGCTTCCCCGGACCGACAGGCTCTCCTGGCGCTGGCGCATCTGCACTGCGGCCACCGGGGTCGGGTCCCGAAGCGGCATCCATAGCTTTTGCCCGTCTTTTAATTCAAAAGCACCTTATGTTCTATATGCTTTGAATAGTAAATGATTCAACTATATTGATCGGTTTTGGGCGTCCTGTCCCTGGCCCGGGAGGTTCTGCAATGCGTATCCGCCACGTTTTCCCGGCAGCACTGGTACTCGCTGTGGTCGCGGGGGCCGCTGGCCCAGCAGCGCACGCAGCTTCCGCCTCCGGTCAGTTGTCCTCGGTCCCGTCGGCCACGCACTCGAAGAGCCGACAGCTGGAAGTCAGCGCAGCCAAGACCGAGTCCGACGCCTACCTGCAGTACACCGGCTACGCCGACAGTGTGGTCAAGGACCGCCGGCCTGACTTGGCCCAGGTCTGGCGGACGGTCGGCGAGGTCGAACACCAAGACCACTGGACGCACGAGGTGACGCTGGCCGGGCTGTACAGCGGCTCGGACAACGTCGCCAACCTGCGGACCGCGATCACGCAAGCACAGCAGGCCGCGCAGGCCGACACCGACTGGGCGGCCAACGCGCCCAAGGACTCTGCAGCAGCCGCCGAGTTGCGCACCGTCGCCGCACGCGAGACCGCCGACGCGGGCCTCCTCAAGCGGGCGCTCACCGCCGAGCAAGGCAAGGGCTCAATGCCCGCCGCCCCACCCGTCCACACCATCCCCATCCAGGTGTCCGCGGGACCCCACTATTCCGGGTCCTTCTACAACGACCTCACGGGCGACTCCAACTCCGCGCTCCAGGCGGCGGCGTGGAACTGGGCGGAGTACCAGTTCGACGCCAAGACCGCGGTGGACACCGGCCAGGCGAATCTGGCCGCACTGTTCTCCGGCCTGGAGGCGCAGGAGCAGTACGAGAACTGGGCCGGGCTGTCCAACGCCGCCGGCTACGTCAACTCCGATGCGGCGAATCTGAAGGCGTCGATCGCCTCGGAGCAGGGCGCGATCACCATGTACACGCAGTACGCGGGCAGGGCCAAGAATGCGGGCGACACGGCGACAGCCGCCGCTTTCCTCAGCATCCGAGGCGACGAGATGAGCCACCACCAGACATTCCTCAGGGAGCTTGACGCCGGGAGGTGACCTGGCCGGCGTGACGGCGATCGCCCACGCGGCTGGCCTCGTGGTGGGGACCGGTCCTGTCGTGCGAGCACCGAAGTGGCACTCCTAGAACGGGGGTTCCTGGACGTCAGGGACTGCCCTGCCCCAGAGGTCGCGCACGAACCGCACGCGGGTCTGTCGGCGCCGGAGCCATCCGGCACCGGCGCTACCCTTGCCGATAACCTCATCCGCCCTGGCGGGAACCGCTGGCGAATGGTTCGTGGGATCCGGGCCGCGTCGCCAGAGTCGACGCTCTGGCAGGATTGGCGATCACCCCGGCATCATGATCGGCTGTGCTTCTGAGACTGGCGTATCTGGGTGTGGCGAACGCGTTCGCGACACTGCGTCTGCTGCCGACGAGCGACCGGGACAAGGACGTGGAAATCCTGGCCCTGCGCCATCAGATCACGGTGCTGGAGCGGCAACTGAGCGGGCAGCGCGTACGCTTCGAATCAGGTGACCGGGCCTTCCTGGCCGTGCTACTACACCAGCTACCGACGCACGTGCTGCACCGGATGCGGTTGCTGGTACGGCCGGACCGGACACGGTGCTGCGCTGGCACCGCGACCTGGTCGCCCACCGTCACGCCGCCCGGTCCCGACCCAAGCGTGGAGGCTGGCCACGCACCATACACTCCGTACGCGCCCTGGTGCTGCGCCTGGCCAGCGAGAACCCACACTGGGGAATCGTCGCCTTCACGGCGAGCTGCTCGTCCTCGGAGTGAAGGTAGCCGCGTCAACGGCCTGGGAAATCCTGAAGGACGCCGGGATCCCACCCGTGCCCGAGCGCGTCTCCAGCACCTGGGCGGACTTCCTGCGCTCCCAAGCAGACACACCCCTCGCATGCGACTTCTTCGAGACGATCACCTTGTCCGGGGCGCGCTGGTACGTACTCGCGGTGCTTGAGCAATCAAGCCGCCGCGTCCGCATCCTCGGCACGACTCCACACCCGACCGCCTCACGGGTGGTGCAGGCCGTCAAGAACTCGGTCTTGGACCTCGAAGACGCCAACTGCCAGGCGTGATACGTGATCAAGGATCGGGACGGGAAGTTCCCCGCGCTCTTCGACGCGATCCTGAAGGACGCGGCATCGAGCTCGTGCTCACCGGGATCCTGGTGCCGCCGAGGCCTCACCGTGGTGTCCGAACGGCCGGGCGGCTCATTGCTCCGGATGGATCTGCCGCTGCACCCACCGGCGGCCGAGCCGAGGTCGTGAGCGGTCAGGCCGCGGCTACCACTGGGCGGCCAGCGGCGCGCCGAGGAGCGCCAGGACGAGTCCGACGCCGAGGGCGGCGGTCAGCAGCGTCCAGCGGGCCCGGGCGCCGGGCAGGCGCCGCCCGCCGTGCTGGGCCGAACCGCGCCGCAGGTCAGCCGTGATGAGCCGGGGCAGCCGCCAGACGTGTGCCAGGACATGGACGGTCATCACCGCCGCCCAGCAGAAAAAGCTCGCCTTGTGCAGCAGCAGGACCGGGAAGGGCCCCACGGTCCGGCCGACCAGGGCCAGTGTGACTCCGGTTGCCAGTACGGCCACGCTAGTGGCGACCACCAGGGGCCCGAGCGCCCGCAGCAGCGGGGCGGGCGGGCCTTTGCGGCGGTAGACCAGGTGGCCGGTGTAGTAGCGGATGACGCGGTGGCCGGTGGTGCCGATCTTGAGGGCGACCGGGCCTATCAACAGCAGGCCTATGAAGAAATGCCAGTACAGCAGCGTGTGCATGGACAGGAGGGTGATGCCCTGGGCGGCGAAGAGCAGCAGCAGGACGGCGCCGGTCAGCGCGGTCAGCCGCTCATTGCCCTCCGGGCCGTCGGCCTCAGGGGCGGCGCCCTGCGGGTGTGCTTGCGGGTCAGTGGGCTCCGCGAGGTTGGTCAAGGCCACGGAGAGTCCTTCCATTCGCGCTTGGGGACAGGCCACAGTTTGCTCGGCGCGTTCCTAAGATCTCGTTCAGAGATCAGCCGGCCCGGGCCGTGGCGGTCTCGGCGGTGTTCATCGGTTGGGCGGGCGTTCCACACGGTCGAGACGCAGTGCGAGCACCGGGCAGGCGGCCACGGCCCGCTTGGCGTGGGCGAGCAGTTGGTCAGGGACGGTCGGGTCCGGGATGATCGGGTAGCCCCATTCGTCCAGGTCGACGAGTTCGTGGAGGAGTTCGCCGCACAGGCCGCGGCCTTCGCAGGCGATGCGGTCGATGCCCAGGATGTGCTGATGGCTCATTGCCAGCCCTCCTGCTCGGGTCCTGGGGCGTCGGGTACGTGGAGCAGCGGGGCCCTCTGGGCGCCGGGGCAGCGGCGGTGGGTCAGGTGGCGGTGGACCTCGTCGGCGAAGACCTCCAGCGCGGTCGCGGCCAGGCGTGAGGCCCCGTCGGGGTGGCGGCAGGCGCCGCGGCCAGCGAGGAGGCCGGCGCGCTGCCGCAGTCGCGCGACCAGTGCGGCGTCCGGTCTGCCCCAGGCCAGCGTGGCGAAGTCGCCTGCCACGGCGGGCAGGCCGAACCGGCAGGGGCCGCACTGCTGGGCGCTCTGCCTGGCGAGGTAGTCGAGTACCCGTGCCGTCTCGGACAGGCCGCAGCCGTTGTCTGGCAGGGCGAACAGCACGCCGGCGCCCGGTCCGGCGCCTGCGGTGGCCAGGTCGGGTTTGGTGTACGGCAGGTTCTGGACCTGGTCGGCCGGGAGCCAGCTGCCGAAGTAGCCGCCGACCAGCAGGGCCCGCAGTGGCCGGGTGGCGCCGCCGGCGGTCTGCACCATGGCGGCGAGCGTCGTGCCCAGCGGGATCTCGTAGACGCCCGGTGTGCGCACCGCTCCGGAGAGGGTGACCAGGGTGGTGCCCGGCGCGTCGGGACGGCCGGCGCTGCGGAACCAGTGAGGCCCGTAGCGGACGATCAGTGCGAGGTGGGCGAGTGTCTCCACGTTGTCGATCAGTGTGGGGCGGCCGTCCACGCCCTTCTCGAACGGCCGGGGCGGAGTGGGCAGGGGACGTGCCTGGCCGCCGTTGAGCCAGTTCACCAGGGAGGTCTCCTCGCTGGAGACGTAGTGGTGGGGCAGGCCGTGCAACCTGATCGGTACCGGGTCGAGCCCGGCCCGGTCCCGCTCGGCGACCGCGGCGTCGAGGTCACGGAACTGGGTCGTGCGGGTGCGGGCCAGGCACAGGTGGATCTCGTCGGCGCCGACGGCCGCGGCGGCCAGCGAGGCGCCGTCCAGCACGAGATGCGGCGCGAGGTCGAGGAGCGTGGAGTCCTTGCGGCTGGCGGCCTCGCTCTCCATGCCGTTGGCGATGACGACGGCGGTGCCCCGGGCTTCGGCGACGGTGCGCAGCTTGCGGCCGGTGGGGAAGGCGGCGCCGCCCCGGCCGGTGAGCCCGGCCTCGTCCACCGCGCGGATCAGGGCCGTGGCCGGGCGGCCGGTCTGCGGCAGCGGAGGGGGCCCGTAGCTGGCGAGGTGTTCGGTCAGGCCGACCCGGGCACCGGTGGTGAACCAGCCGCTGAGAAGGCGGCTGCCATGCGGGCCGGTCGCCTGCTCGCCGAGCCGCAGCGCCGGGTCGGCTTCCCGTTCACGGTTCATTCGGTCACTCCCCTCGTCGTGGCGTCAGCGGATGCGGGCTGATGGGCGGCCGGCGCGGCACCGGGTGCCGCACCACCGGCCGCGCGCTGTGCCCAGCCGGGCCGTAGTGGACCGGTGGTCAGGAAGGCGATCAGCACCACCGGGACGAGAGCGGTGGCGGCGCCCGCGGCAAGGCGCATGCTGAGGCGTCCGGGGCCGGCCCGGTACAGCCGCCACCACACCGCCGCCAACACGGCCAGCAGGCAGGCCGCGTACAGCAGCAGTTGCAGTGACACCTTGGTGTCGGTTCCGGTGCCCGCGGCATGGAAGAGCGCCAGCGGCCAGCTCCCGTACGCCAGCCAGTGCACGGCCTTCCACCGCCGCACACCCAGCCGCAGCCGGACGGCGGTGGTCAGAAGCACAGCGAGCAGCAGATCGAAGGCGACCGCGCCGAGCCCCAGCCACAGCGTCCGGTACGCGGACGCGAAGGGCAGCACCACGTCCAGCAGCGTGACGTTCACATAGGTGTCCGCGACGGTGGTCAGGACGTGCAGGACCAGGAAGGCCAGCGTGAGCAGCGAGAGGTTGCGGTGCAGCGCGCTGATCTCGAACCTGGCGATCCGTTTCGGCGCGTACTGCCCGCCGACGGTGATGCCCAGCACCACGGTCGCGGTGAGCAGGATGAGGGCGATGGTGCCGCCCGCCCGCGTGGCGAACCACAGGGGGCTGGGGCCCGCGGCGAGAAGGGTGGCGGTTGGGTGCATGCTCAGTCTCCGGGTGCGGGATCGGGCGGCCAGCCGCTGAGGGTAAGCACGCTGCCGTCGGGCCGTACCAGCCGGGCGGGCAGCCGGTGGTGGCGCAGCCAGTCGGGCGCCCCCTCCGCGCGGACGATCGCGGCGGTGGCCGCGGTGTTGGCGTCCACGCAACTGGCCGCGGCGACGCTGACGGTGCGCCAGACGGGCGGTGGGACGTCGCCGGTGGCCGGATCGACGAGGTGGTGCAGGGTACGGCCGCCGCGCCGCCAGGTGCGGGTGGTGACACCGGAGGTGGCCAGGCCGCCGTCGCGTACGGCGACGACCGGCGCGTCCGGATGCCAGGGCGCGGCGTGGTCGTCGGCGATCCCCACCTGCCAGCCGTGCTCCGGGGGTTCACCCGCCACCGACAGGTCTCCGCCCAGGCTGACCAGCACACCGCAGCCGGCGGCGCGGGCGGCGCGCGCCGCGGCGCGGTCCGCGCACAGCGCCTTGGCCGTCGCGCCCAGGTCGAGGCCGGCCCCGACGGGAAGCCGAAGCCGCCGCCGGGCCGGGTCCCAGCGCACGCTGCGCCATCCGGCCGGCCGGACCACGGCCGCCGGCCGGACGTCCTCGGGGCGGACATGGGCGAACGTGCGGTCGTAGCCGAGGGCCGAAACCGCGGGCCCCACGGTGGGATCGACTGTGCCATCGGAGAGTTCGGCGGCACGGAAGGCCGTCTGAAGCGCCTCGGCGAACAACAAGCTCACGGTCACCTCGCGGCCCGCAGCGGCGTTGGCCCGCGACAGTTCGGAGTCGTCGCGGAAGCGGCTACAGGCCAGATCGATCGCGGCCAGCTCGGTCTCCAGCACCCGCCGCGCGTTGTCCAGCGCGGCGGGATCAGTGACCAGCAGCACCGCGGTCGTGCCCAGAGCCGGGAAGCTGACCGTCGCCGGAGCGGCGGCGGTGATGGTCATGAGTTGCCGGAGGTGACGGGCGGTGCGGCCGGCGCGGGCTGGGCCGGCACGGCGGTGGGGGGCTGCGCGGGCCGCCGCAGCGTGTGAGGCGACGTGCCCTGCCGGGTGTCGTCGGAGTTCGGGTCGGCCGAGGGTGCCGACGGCTGCTGCGCGCCGTCGTCCCCGGTCGTTGGCGAGGTAGCGGCGGGACGCTGGGCCGGGACGCTCGCCGCGGTCGGCACCGACTGGGCGTAGCCGGTGCCCAGGGCGAGGGAGCCGGCGGCGGCCGCGACCGAGACGCCGATGGTGGTCAGACCGACGCGCCGCAGGCCTTGGCTGCGCTTGTGCGCGGCGCGGATCCCGGATACTCGCTCGTGCTGCGACATTCGTGGTGCTCCTTCGGAAGGGCATCAAGGGGACCTGTCTGCACACCAGCGTCCGGCATAGCCCGTCGAGGACCCGTTCAGAAAGTCTTCAAAACCGGTAAAGGCATGCATCGCCCCAGGTGGGGGCCATATCCGGGTACGAACGAGGAGCCCACGGACCCACCGGGCCCACGCATCCTGGGCGTACAAAAAGGGCAATCCGGATGTGGTTACTGAGCCTGCCCGTTGCCGCGGTTGCTGCGGGTATGGGCGCGGCGGAACGGGGGCAGTTCCACGACGACGGTCAGACCGCCTCCCGACGTCTCCGCCAGCTGGACGGATCCGCCGTTCGCGGTGACCAGGCGGTGAACGATGGCCAGCCCGAGACCGCTCCCCTTCGCCTCCGGATTGCCGAAACGGCGGAACGCCGCCCCGCGTGCCGCCGTACTCATGCCGGGCCCGTCGTCGATCACGCTGATCCGCACCATGGTGCGCTGTCCGGCCGAGCCGGGCGCGGTGGTGCCCTCGATGCGCACCCGGCCGCCGACGGGGACGGCGTCCACGGCATTGGCGATGAGGTTGTCCAGCACCTGCTCCAGGTCCCCGGCGCCGACGAAGGCACTCAGGTCCGCGCCGCACCGGGTGGTCAGTGCCACCCGGCGCTCGCGGGCCACCGGCTCCCACGCCCCGCGCCGCTCGGCCACCACCTCGTCCACCCGGACCCGCACGGGCCGGGGTACCGCGCTCTCCGCACGGGCCACCGCGAGCAGCCCGTCCACCAGCCGGGACAGCCGCGCGATCTCCTCCTGCGCACCGGCCAGCTCCGCGGCCGTCTCGCCGTCCTCGGTCTCGTCGGCCAGCACGTCCAGGCGCAGCCGCAGCGCGGCCAGCGGGGTGCGCAGCTGATGCGAGACATCGGCGATCACCGTGCGGTGACCGTGGACGAGTCCCTCCATCCGGCCCGCCATCGTATTGAAGGACGCCGCCAGCCGACGCACTTCCTGCGGCCCGCGTCCCACCGGCGCGCGCACCTCCAACGAGCCCTCACCCAGTCGCTGAGCGGCCTCGTCCACCGCCTTCAACGGGCCCCCCACCCAGCGGGCCAGCCGGACCGAGACGAAAGCCCCGGCCGCGAGTACCACGGCGGCGGTTCCGGCCAGCCAGCCCCACACGGCGAAGATGCGGTCGTGGAGCGAGTCGAGGGAGCGGCTCAGCACCACCGCGCCCGCGGGGTCGTCAGTGTCGCCGACGGACGTGGCCACCACCAGCCGGTCCGCCGCCTTGGCCACGTGGGTGCCGGGATCGGCGAGCGATTCCCGGATCAGGGAAGCCACCTCGTGGGCGGGGACCGCGACAGGGCACGAGGTCGTGGCGATCACCCGGCCCGCGGAGTCGTAGACCGCCGCGCACTCCCTTTCCTGATCGGCCTCGTGGAGCTGACGGTCCATCGAACCCGCCGGCTTTCCGTCGGACATGTGCTCCTCTGCAGCGGCGGACACGGAGCGCGCACTGGCCTCCAGGGCGCTCCTGAACGAGTCCTCCTCCCGGTCCGTCAGCAGCACGCCCAGCGGCACCACGGCGCTCACCAGCAGTACGGTGATCAGCGCGAGGACAGTCAGCGCGATACGGCGGGTCACGCCCGGTCGACCCCACCGGCCGACTCACCGAGCCGGAACCCGCGCCCGTAGACCGTCTCCACCAAACCCGGCACGCCGAGCTTGCGGCGCATCGCGGCGATGTGCACGTCCAGCACCTTCGTCGGGCCGTACCAATGCGCGTCCCACACCCGTTCCAGGATCTGCTGGCGGGTGACCACCCGGCCCGGGTCAGTGGCCAGGCACTCCAGGATGTCGAACTCTTTGGGTGTGAGCGCGACGTCTTCGCCGTCGACCGTGACCTTGCGGGTCCGCAGATCGACGGCGAGCGGGCCGTGCTGCAGCACCTCGGGCGCGGCCGGCCGGGTGCGGCGCAGCACCGCCCGCATGCGTGCCATCAGCTCCGCGAGTCCGAACGGCTTGACCAGATAGTCGTCGGCGCCCTCGTCCAGCGCCGAGACCCGGTCGCCTTCCTCACCGCGGGCCGTGATGACGATGATGGCCACGTCGGAGCGCCGGCGCAGGGCCCGGCAGACCTCGACACCGTCCGTGTCCGGCAGTCCGAGGTCCAGCAGGACGACGTCCGGCACCGGCTCGGCGGCGAGCGCCCCGCTGCCGGTGTCCACGCCCGCGGCGGCGTATCCAGCCCGCGTCAGCCCGCGCATCAAGGAGCGGGCGATACCAGGGTCGTCCTCGACCACGAGCACCCGCACGGCATCGCCGCCTGGTTCCCCGTCGCCTATCGCCTCTGTCCGCATGACCTCAGCGTAACGGCGCGGCGCTCAGGCACCGCCGGTCAGCGAGCCGGCGCACCAGAGGGTGTGCCCGGCATCACCGCCCGACGGGACCGCCGCGCCCATCAGCCTCAGCACAGCGCCGATGCCTGACTCGCGCGGCAGGGCGCGGGCGGGCACTGAATGCCCCTTGCCTCCAGGCGGAGCCACCCGCGCTCGGCCAGACGTCTCGCCTTCGACCGCGCCCCCTCGGCCTTCGCCGGCGTCGCCTTAGAACTCCTAACAAAGTTGGAGGTTCTTCAGTCGTCGCCAGCAGATGATGCTGCAGGCCAGGCTGAGGAAGGCTTCGTGGATGTCGTCGCGTATC
>NZ_JBIAQV010000081.1:0-9663 GCF_042889305.1 Streptomyces sp. NPDC002619
GACAGGCGCACACGGAAGGTGTACCGGGCATGCCCGGTGTCCTTCGTGGTCGCTTCTGTCGTCATGCATCCGAACCTACCCGGGAGGACTGACAGGTGAGAGTTCTTGATCATTGCGGGCGACAGCACCGCCGTGCGGGGCGGACACCGGATCGCCCTGACGGCGATCCGGCTATCCCTGCCCTGCTCCGCAGGAGTCCGATTCCTCCCCGGCCTGAAGGCCGGGGCACCCTCGGAGGAACCCGGTGACGAGGTATCTTGACGCGCCGCGGGCCGGGCCCGCGGCCTTTTCTACGCCGCGAACAGGTCGAAGGTCGAGGAGCGGCGCGGACCCGCCAGGACGTCCAGCTGGGGATCGACCGCGAGCATGGCCTGGTGCATGCGCTGCAGCTGCGGCGAGGGCTCGACGCCGAGTTCGTCGATCAGCCGCATCCGCAGCCGACGGTAGGCCTCGAGCGCGGTGGCCTGCCGGCCCGACCGGTACAGCGCCACCATGACCTGCGAGTGCAGCCCCTCGTGGTGTGGATGGCGGGCCGTCAGTTCGGTTAATTCCGCTATCAGTTCGGCGTGCCGACCGAGCCGCAGGTCGGCGTCGATGCGCCGCTCCACGGTGACCAACCGGCTCTCCTGCAGCCGCATGACCTCGATGTCCAGGACGGGCCCCGCCTTCACGTCCACGAGCGGCGCACCGCTCCACAGGCCGAGCGCGGCACCCAGACGGGCCGCGGACACGTCGTTGTCCCCGGCCTCGAACGCGATCTGCCCCTCACGGGCCAGTTTCTCGTACAGGTGTACGTCGACGCAGTCCTCCGCTATCTGCAGCAGGTACCCCCCGTGTCGAGTGGCCAGCACCTCCTTGGCCCCCGCCGGGGAGCCGGGGCCCATCGCCGTGCCGAGCCTGCGGCGCAGCTGGAGTATGTATGTCTGCAAGGTCGTCAGCGCGCTCGGCGGAGGCTCGGTGCCCCAGAGCTCCTCCATGAGCGTGGGGACGGGCATGACCCGTCCCGGGTAGAGCGCCAGCAGCGACAGAATCTGCCGCGGCTTGCCGGCCGTCGGAACGATTGATCCCCCGTTGACCTCGGCACTCAACGGACCCAGAACCTGAATCTTCATGGTGGCCTCCGCACCTCGTCGAGTTCCTTGTCCAGTTCCTTTCGGTGGCCAGAATTCACCGCCGTTACGCACGCTAGCCGTGTCCGTGCCCCTCAAGCGATTTCCTGTAGCGGTCCTCCAGCGGCATTCCAAGTCCGGTGTTGCGAAGCGTGTTTGATTCACTCAAGAACACGTGTACCGGCACTGGAAGTGAACTCCGGGTTCCGGTCCGAGTGCCAGGTCGATGGATAACCTGCCGGTGCGCACACTCATTTCCCGGCACGCCGACGCGAACGGAGTCCCGATGGAAACAGCCGGTTTGGCACCGCGGGATGCCGGAGTGCGCCTGTACGTGTTTGCGCACGCGGGCGGCTCGGGGCTGATGTTCCAGGACTGGCCGGCCCGGTTCCCGTCCGGCTGGCGGGTGACGGCGGTGGACGCGCCCGGCCACGGCACGCTCATGCGGCAGCCGCCCCTCACCGACGGCGACGCCCTGGTCGGCCACTTCCTCGACCGGCTGGGCCCCGAACTGGACGGCTGTGAGGCCCCGTTCGCGTTCTTCGGGCACAGCATGGGCGCCCTGGTCGCGTACGAACTCACCCGTCGGCTGCTGGCCGGGGGCCGGACGGCGCCGGTGTGGCTGGGCCTGTCGGCGTGCGGTGCGCCACGGCCGGACGCCCCGCCGGTGCCGATCCGCACCAACGAGCTGTCCGACGAGGAACTTCGGCGCCGGGTGGCCCGGTTGGGCGGCACCCCGGCGAAGGTGCTGGACCACCCCGGCCTGTGGCGGCACTTCGCGCCGGTCATCCGTGCCGACCTGCGGCTGGTGGAGAGCTGGCGACCCGCCCCGGCCGGCACTTTGCTGCCCGTGCCGGTGTCCGTGTTCGGCGGCGCGCGGGACGAGGCGGTGGGCCTGGACGGCCTCACCCGGTGGGCGCAGCGCTGCGAGCGGATCCTGGCGGTGCACGTCTTCCCGGGCGGCCACTTCTACTTCCGCAACGATCTGAGGGTTGTGGCCGACGCGGTGGTCACCGGGATCGACACGGCACTGCGAACGCCATCCGCGCCGCTGGCCGGCCGCTGAGAATTTCCGGCGCCAAAACACCCGGCCACCGCACCCCTATTCAATATTCAACGAAGACTGCGCCGCTGTATCCGCCCCCTGCTCCGCCGCTGCTTCCCCCCTGATTGCACGCGGGAATTCCGAAAGAACCGCGGTCCGGGAACCCCCTATTGGCATCCCCTATTACGGTATTGGGGCTGTCCACCCACCGGTTCGGGCAGGGCGATGGTATGCGGTGCGGCCCGGCCCCAGGGAAATCCGTGGTGCAGCTGCAGTACGGGCGCCGGCTGTTCGTCCGCCGGCACGGCGACGGCGGCCAGCACGTCGGGCACCGGCTCCAGCTCGAGGAACCGCCACCGCCCGGCCCGGTCGTCGGCGGGTGGCTGGAAGTCGAGCACCCCGCGGTCGTCGGCCAGAGTGAAGGCGAACTCGTCGAAGGGCAGCCCGAGACCCAGTCCGCGGGCCTTGGAGTACGCCTCCTTCAGTGTCCACAGCCGCAGCACCCGCCGGTCGCGCTCCCGGCCCGGCGCCGCACCGGCCGCCCACCGCTGCTCCTCGGGCGCGAAGGTGCGCACGATGGCCTCGATGGCCTGCGCGTCCCGGTCGAGCCGCTCGACGTCCACGCCGATGCGGTGCCGGCGGACGATGCCGAGCAGGTTGTAGCCGCCGGCGTGGGAGAGGTTGAAGTCCAGGTGAGAGCCGCCGCGCGGCAGCCCGCCCGGCAGCGGCTGGAGGAACGGACGGCCGCGCGGGGAGCGCCAGATGACGAGTTCGGCCTCGGCGAGCCCGGCCTCCAGCGCCAGGGCGCGGCGGACCAGCGTGTGGGCGACGAGGTACTGCCGGCGGTCGCGTTCGAAGAGGAACCGGGCGGCCATCTCCCGCTCCCGCTCGTCGAACCAGTGCGCGGCCAGCACGCCGGCCAGGGCGGGCGCGAGGTCGTCGTCGGGGCAGATCCACAACGTGACCGGCGCGAGGGTCTCGCCGGCCGGCCCGTGCCCGGCGCCCCGGGTCTCAGGGGCGGCGACGGTCATGGCGCGGGCCCGTCTGCGCCTGCGTGAGCAGCGCGGCCGCCTCGTCCACGCTGACCCGCGCCTCGCGCACGGCGTCGAGGAGCGCCCCCAGCTCGTCCGCGGACAGCGGCACCCGCCGCCCGGCCGCGTCCACGGCCTCCCCCACACCCTGCCCCTGCGGACCCGGTGCCGGTGCCGGTGCCGGTGCCGGCGTTTTGGTGACCGGCCCGGGTGAGCGGGCGGCGACGCAGGCGGCCATGTCGGCGAGGTTCGGATGGTCGTGGACGGTGACGGGACGCCCGGCAAGGCCGTAGGCCCGGTTGACGCCGGCCGCGAACTCCGCGGCCAGCGGGGAGTCGAGGCCCAGCCCGGCGAAGGCCGCGCCGGGGTCGATCTCCCAGGGCGCGCAGTGCAGCATCCGCGCCAGCTGTTCGCGCAGCACCTGGAGCACCGCCGCGGCCGCGCCGGGATCCCGGGCCGGGTCAGCGGCGTGCACGGCCCCGGAGCGGGCCTCGGCGACATGGCCGGCCAGGGCGGCCGGGGTGGGGTGGTCGTAGAGCGCGGCGGCGACGGTCCGGACGCCGAAGTGCTGGTTGACGGCCGCCACGAACTCCACGGTGAGCAGGGAGTCGAGGCCGAGGATCTGGAAGGGCTGCGCCGGGTCGATCCGGTCGGGGGCGACGTCCAGGACCGCGGCCAGCACGGCCGTGAGCTCGCCGAGGACGTCGCCCGCGCCACCCGGGGAGGGTGCCGGCTCGCTGGTCATGGTGGATGCCTCCAAGGTCGGTGCGGTGGTGCCGTGCCCGGATCGCGTCGCGGCGGCGTGCCGCGCCCGCCGGGGCCGGGCGGTCAGCGGGCGGTCGGGGCCAGCGGCCCGCCCTGCGGGGCCTGCGGGGCCTGCGGGGCCTGCGGGGCCTGCGGGGGGACGGTGCCCGGTGCGGCCGCGCCGGGCGTGCTCTCCGGGGCGGCCATCAGGATGGAGTGCTGCAGCCGGCGCAGCCGCGGCGAGGGCTCCAGGCCCAGGTCGCGCCCGAGGGTGGTGCGCAGCTGCTGGTAGACGGCGAGGGCCTCGCCGCGCCGGCCGGAGCGGTGCAGGGCGAGCATGAACTGCGCGTGCAGGGTCTCGTGGGTGCGGTACCGGCTGGTCAGCACGGTGAGTTCGGCGAGCAGTGCGCGGTGCCGGCCGAGCCGCAGGTCGGCCTCGATGCGCTGGTCCAGCGCGCACAGCCGGCTCTCGTCGAGGCGCCTGGCCTCCACGGCGAGCTGGGTGCCCCTCTGCACGTCCGCGAACGCCGCCCCGGACCACAGGCCGAGCGCGGAACCCAGCGTGCGCGAGGCACCCGCGAAGTCGCCCGCGTCCATGGCCCGGTAGCCCGTGCCGGCCAGCCGCTCGAACTCGCGGACGTCGCTCCTCCCGCCGCCCGAGGACAGCAGATACCCGCCCGGCAGGGTCAGCAGCACGTCCTTGGCGCTGCGCCGCCGCGCACCCTCCCCGGCCGCTTCCGGCCCGGCCTGCGGTGCCAGTGCCGCCGCGATGAGTTCGCGCAGTTGCAGCACATAGGTCTGCAGGGTGGTGCGCGCGCTGCGCGGCGGCCGGCCCGACCACAGCTCCTCGATGAGCGAGGCGACCGGCACCACCCGGTCGGCGTGCAGGGCCAGCAGCGCCAGGACCTGACGCGGTTTCGGCGCTGTCGGGGCGACGGACACCCCGTTCTCCCTCACGTCCAGTGCGCCCAGTACGTCGATGTCCACGCCGTCTCCCTCGTCCGCATGCACTGCCGGCCCTCCACGTTAAAAACAGCACGCTCGGTATGTCAATACCAAACCGTTTGTTCTGTTTTTAACAAGCCGCTAGCGACCATGGAGCGGGGCTCGACACTTCTCACTCACCTGCGAACTTGCTTACTGTACAGGCGGGTTGACGGCCCCAGCAGACCCCTCACCGGCCCGCGCGCACCGCTCACACAAGGCCGGAACCTGTCCGTCGGCCCGGAAGAACAGACCGTGAACCGCTCTGCGGCTCCAGCAAACAGACCTGCCGGTCTCCTATGTTCGCGGTCACTGCGGGGGGTTGCCGTGCTTGCGCGCGGGCAGCTCCGCGTGCTTGAGGTGCAGCATCGCCAGCGACCTGATGAGCACCCGGCGGGTGTCGGCGGGGTCGATGACGTCGTCGACGAGGCCGCGCTCGGCCGCGTAGTAGGGGTGCATCAGCTGGGCCCTGTACTCCTGGACCATCTGCTGCCGCATGGCCTCGGGGTCGGCGGCAGCGGCGATCTGGCGGCGGAAGATGACGTTCGCGGCACCCTCCGCACCCATCACGGCGATCTCGTTGGTCGGCCAGGCGAAGGTGAGGTCCGCGCCGATGGACTGGCTGTCCATCACGATGTACGCGCCGCCGTACGCCTTGCGCAGGATCAGCGAGATGCGCGGCACGGTCGCGTTGCAGTAGGCGTACAGCAGCTTCGCGCCGTGGCGGATGATCCCGCCGTGCTCCTGGTCCACGCCGGGCAGGAAGCCGGGCACGTCCAGCAGGGTCACGACGGGGATGTTGAAGGCGTCGCACATCTGCACGAAACGCGCGGCCTTCTCGCTCGCCTCGATGTCCAGCACCCCGGCCAGGGTCTGCGGCTGGTTGGCGACGATGCCGACCACGTGCCCGTCCAGCCGGGCCAGCGCGCAGATGATGTTGCGCGCCCAGCGCTCGTGGACCTCGAGGTACTCGCCGTCGTCGGCGATCTCCTCGATGACCCGGGTCATGTCGTAGGGCCGGTTGCCGTCGAGCGGCACCAGGTCCAGCAGCGCCTCGCCCGGCCGGTCGGCCGGGTCCGCGGACGCCACGCGCGGGGGGTTCTCGCGGTTGTTCTGCGGCAGCAGGGAGAGGAGGTAGCGCACCTCGTTGAGGCAGGTCTCCTCGTCGTCGTAGGCGAAGTGGCAGACACCGGAGGTCTCGGCGTGCACGTCGGCGCCGCCGAGCCCGTTCTGGCTGATCTCCTCGCCGGTGACGGCCCTGACGACGTCCGGCCCGGTGATGAACATCTGCGAGGTCTCCCGCACCATGAACACGAAGTCCGTCAGCGCGGGGCTGTAGGCGGCGCCGCCGGCGCACGGGCCGAGCATCACGCTGATCTGCGGGATGACACCCGAGGCCCTGGTGTTGCGCTGGAAGATGCCGCCGTAACCGGCAAGGGCCGAGACGCCCTCCTGGATCCGGGCGCCGGCCCCGTCGTTGAGGGACACCAGCGGCGCCCCGGCCGCGATCGCCATGTCCATGATCTTGTGGATCTTCGTCGCGTGGGCCTCGCCCAGCGCGCCGCCGAAGATCCGGAAGTCGTGCGCGTAGACGAACACGGTCCGGCCCTCCACCGTCCCCCACCCGGTGATCACACCGTCGGTGTACGGCTTCTTCGCCTCCAGCCCGAACCCGCTCGCCCGGTGCCGGCGCAGCTGCTCGACCTCTTGGAAGGAGCCCGGGTCCAGGAGCAGTTCGATCCGCTCCCGGGCCGTCAGCTTGCCCTTGGCGTGCTGCGCCTCGGTGGCCTTCTCGCCGGGGCCCGCCAGCGCTCGTGCACGGGTGTCGTGCAGCTCCGCGACCCGGCCGCGGATGTCGGCCGGCGGGGCCTCGGCCGCGGCGGGGACAATCGTCATCGACATCTCGTCAGATCCCTTTCTGAGGGCTGAGGTTCCCGTCACTGCCAGCCGCGCGATCCCCGGCGGGTGTCCGGCCTGGGCCGTCGCGACCACCGGGAGCCGTTGACCCGCCGCGCGTCCTGGTCCTCGGCCGCGGCCCGGCCGCGCAGCGCGAGCAGTACGACGGTGAGCGCGGCCAGTTCCTCCTCGCTCGCCCGGCCGCGCACGACGCGCAGCGCCGGCTCCTCCCGGTCCGTGTCGCCCATGCCGCCTCCTCCAGCGTTTCGGCCACCGTCGGCCATCCCGCTCAAGACCTGCTCTCGGCCCACTCGAACCGGGACCGGCCCCGGCACGACCAACGCCCGTCCGAAAACGGCACGTCCGCCACTCCCCGCCACCGCACACCCCACACACCCGCCCCGCACACGCCCGCCCCGCACACGCCCGTCCCGCACACGCCCGCCCCGCACACGCCCGTCCCGCACGGCCCGATCCCCGCGCAGACCCGGCCTCCGGATCCACCGGGCGCGCCGGCGCACCCGACCCGCCACCGGCACACCCACCCCTCGCGCCCGCTCATCGCCGGGCTCGCACCCGCCCCTCGCAGGCCGCCTCACGCCCGCCCTTCGCAGGCCGCCTCACGCCAGCCCCGTCCCGCACGGCCCGATCCCCGCGCAGACCCGCCCCCCGTCCACCGGCCGCGCCGGCGCACCCGACCCGCCACCGGCACACCCGCCCCTCGCCTGGCCCCTCGTCCCACACTCCGCCGGGGCCTCCGCGCCCACTCCTCGCCGGGCCCCTTCGCGCCGCTCCGCCCGTCACCAACTCCGGGCGCGTACCGGCCCCCGTCACCAACTCCGGGCGCGTACCGCCCGCAAGGCCTGTGCGAGTGCCCGTGCGCTCTCCGCCGGTCCGCCGACGCCCGTCATGACGACGGTGGGGGTTCCGCCCGGTTCGCGGGCCACCCGGCGGGCGATCTCGTGGGCGACGCGGCCGGCGGGTCCCGCCCCGCACACCACCAGCCTGCGTCCGGGGCCGAGCAGTTCGTGCAGGCCGGGGGCCGAGACGCCCGCGGGGCCGGCCACGCTGAGCGACACGATCCGCTCCGGCCCCCGGTGCTCGCGGGCCAGCAGTTCGTAGGTGCCGGGGGTGACCCCGTCCACCGCGACCAGGCAGATCACGTCCGCGCCGGGCTGTCCGGCGCGCAGCACGGCCAGCGCCAGATGCCCGCCCCGGGGACCGGGCCGCGCCATCCGGGGCACCTCCACGCTCCGCAGCAGGCCCAGCACCTGGCCCACGGTGGCCTGTTCGTCCTGGTGGTCGGGCAGGCAGCGCAGCAGCTGCAGGCACTGCGACAGCGTGCCGGAGGCGTCCGAGTCGGCGAACCGGGCGCGGTCGTACAGCGCGGTCAGCACCAGGCCGCCCTCGGTGTCGTAGTGCGCGACGAGGGTGACCGGCAGGACGGTGTCGCCGCTCGCGCTCTGCGGCACGCCCACCCGGATGCCCTGCGCCGCGAGTTCGGCCCGCAGGGCGGGCGGCAGCCCGGGACGGCTGTCGAACCGTACGGTGGTCTCGGTCAGACCGTCCCCGTCCCCGGCCCCGGCCCCGTCCCCGGCCCCGGCCCCGTCCCCGGCCCCGGCCCTGTTCCCGTCCCCGGTCCCGCGGCCGCTCCACCGCCGGATCTGCTCGCCGCTCACCCAGGCGTACGGGTTCAGGTCGAGCGCGGCGTCCCGCGCCGTGAGCAGCAGGTCCAGCAGGGGCGCGGCCGGGTCGACGGTCACCGTCATCGGCAGCGGGTTGCCGATCAGCCCGGGGATCTGGGCCGCGGCCCGCAACGACATGTCCCGTCCGGACAGGTGCACGCCGAAGGCGACCGGCCACGGCCCCTCCACGCCCGCCGCCCGGTACAGCAGCAGCGCCCACACCACGTGCAGGGCGCTGCTCTCCCCCGCTCCGCGCACCGCCGCCCAGGACCGCAGCCGGGCGGTCTGCGGCGGCCGCAGCCGGCGCTGGATCCGCCCGGCCCCGCCGGTGTGCCGCACCGGCCCGCCCAGGCGGCCGGGGCTGACGGCGGCGGCGGGCGGCGGCGCGGCGGCCGTCCAGAACTCCCGTGCGGCGTCCGGGTCCTGCCGCTCCCGCCAGCCGGCGTGGTCGCGCACGTCGGGCCGCCGCTCGGCGCCGGGCAGCACACCGCCGGCGAGGTAGGACCGGTAGAACTCCCCCACCAGCAGCCGCGCCCCGCGCTCGTCGAGCAGCGCCCGGTGATACGTCACCAGCACCCGCGCCGGCGCATCCGGCGGGCCCTCCAGCAGGGACACCCGCAGCAGCCCCGGCCGGTACAGCGCGAAGCCGCGCGCCCGGTCCCGGCGCAGCAGTTCGCTCCAGCCGACGGCCGTGCGCCCATGCCGTACGACCTCCACGACCGCCCGCTCGTGCAGCACCAGCCGGGCCGCGCCCGCCCAGTCGAAGGACGCCCGCAGCACCGCCTCCCGCTCGGCCACGGACTGCCAGGCGGCGGCGAACCGGGCCCGGTCCAGCGGCCCCGACCAGTCCCAGAACAGCTGCTCCACCTGGCGGCCGGCACCGCCCCGCCCGGCCACCGCCGCGAGCAGCAGCTCACGCTGGTGCCCGGTCACGGCGATGGTGCCGGCCCCGGGCGGCGCCAGCAGGTCGGCGACGAGCTCGGCGGTCAGCGGGCCCCCCTCGGGCACCGGCCCCAGGGGGGTCAGCCGCAGGACGTGCCGGCCGCGCCCCCCACCGTCCAGGCCACCGTCCAGGCCGTCGTCCAGGCCGTCGTCCAGGCCGTCGTCCAGGCCGTCGTCCAGGCCGTCGTCCAGGCCGTCGTCCAGGCCGTCGTCCAGGCCGTCGTCCG
>NZ_JBIAQV010000081.1:9752-19903 GCF_042889305.1 Streptomyces sp. NPDC002619
CCGTCGTCCAGGCCGTCGTCCAGGCCGTCGTCCAGGCCGTCGTCCAGGCCGTCGTCCAGGCCGTCGTCCAGGCCGTCGTCCAGGCCGTCGTCCGGGCCGTCGTCCGGGCCGTCGTCGGGGGCGCCGTCCAGTTCGACGCCGTAGCCGCGGTGGCGTCCGGCGATCCGGGCGGCGACCGCCTCGGCCCCGGCCGGGGTCAGACCGCACAGCTCGAGGACGAGCGGCGACCAGGGCTGCGCAGCGAACGGCTCGTGGACCACGGCGGGCACGGCGGCGTCCGCATGCGAGTGACGACTGCTCATCCGCTCCCCCGGGCGCCGGCCGCCCCCGCCACGCCAGGGCGGACCGGCCCCCCGGCCTCCACTTCGCATCGTTTGTGCACCACACGTCCCCGCACCTGCACCGGCCGGCGCTCCACCGGTCTGCGCCCCGCTGCCACAGCTCCTTGCGGCAGCCGGGCGGCCCTCCGCACCGCCGGCCCCGCTCCGCGCCCCGCGGACCTCCGCACCGCCGGTCGCGGCCCGACCGCCCCGCGGCGGACACCGGCGCGGAACTCCCTGGCGGGGCCCGGTGCCCGCCTCATCGCCCGCCGGGGCCGCGCGGCCCCGGGAATCCGATGATGCGCGCACCGGGCACCGGCACCGGCTGCTGCTCCGGCTCCGGCTGTTGTTCCTGCCGCGGTTCCGGCTCCGGCTGTTGTTCCTGCCGCGGTTCCGGTTCCGGTGCGGCAGCACGGCGGTGCGCCTCACTCACCAGGAACCGTCCCTGGACGAGATGGGTCGCGAAGGTCCACTCCCCGGCGGTGTCCCCCACCAGCACGGCCTGCCCGGCCCGGTCCCAGCAAAAGCCGAACGCGGAGAACCGCCGCCGCAGACCGTGCCCGAGCGCCTTGGTGTACGCCTCCTTCAGCGTCCACAGCCGCAGGAATTGTTCGGTGCGCTCGCCCTCGGGCAGCGCGGCGATCAGCTCGGCCTCCCCGGCGGTGCACACCTGCTCCCGCAGCAGATCGAAGGAGACCCGGCGCCCGGCGGGTTCGGCGTCCACGCCGACCGCCCCGGCCCGGCTCACGCCGACCACGATCAGCTCGTCGGTGTGGGTCAGGCTCACCTGCAGCCCGGCCCCGAGCCCGCGCAGCACGGGCCGCCCGCCCGGCAGGTAGGCGAGGTCGAGGCGGTCCGCGGGCACCTCGAGGGCCGCGGCGGCCGTGTACTTGACGACCACCCGCGACACGGCGAAGCTCAACCGCCCGGCGGGGGCGGGGTGCTGCCGGTAGCGCGGCCAGTCCCGGCCCAGCAGGGCGCGCAGGCCCGGGTCGAGCAGCGCGGCGGTCAGCCACTGGCCCCAGGCGGTGTGCACGACCGCCCGGCCGCTCTCCTCGATCCGCTCCCGCACCTCGTCCCACGGCCCCTCGGGGCCGGCGACATGGGCGGGCGGCGGCAGATCCCGCGTGCCCGGCATACGGCCCTCCCCCTCTTCTTTCCTTCTCGTCCCGGTCACCAGGTCACCCCGGCAGCAGCCTGGTGGCGTACACGTCGCAGTCGACGCCCTGCGCGCCGCGCGCGGCGAGTTCGGCCCACACCTCGGTATGCGGCGCCGGCGTCCCGGCGGGCAGGGGGGCACCGAGCCGCCCGGCGATCCGGCCCAGCGCGAGCAGCGCCCACTGCGGCCCGCCGAGGAACCGCGCCCCGGACACCGCCGCCGCCTCCCGCACCCCGAGCACAGCCGCGGCCAGCAGCAGCAGCGCCTGCCGGTCCGCCAGGGCACGGGCCGCCGGATCCGCCGGATCATGCACGGCAGCCGGACCGTGCACGGCGGCCGGACCGTGCACGGCGGCCGGGGTGCAGGCGGCACGCAGCGCCCGTTGCTCGGTCACCAGCCGGCGGCCGAGGCGGGCGAGCGCGGCACGGGCCGGATCACCACCGCCACCGCCACCGCCACCGCCACCGTCGCCGTCGGCGGCGGCGGCGGCGGCGGTGGCGGCGGCGCTGTCGCCGGCACGGGCCAGCCGGGCGGTCGCGGCGGTGAGCGTGGCCGCGACGGCACCGTGGCAGTCGGCCCCGGCCGTGTCCGGTACGGCGTCCTCGAGCCGGAACAGCGCCGGGAGCTCGGGGGGTTCACCGTGGCGCACCGGGCCGGCCCAGGCGCCCAGGCCGCGCACCAGGCACGCCTGCCAGCCGGCGGCGGCCGCCCCGTCGACCCGCGCCGCGCCCCGGTCCCGGGCGATCTTGGCCAGCATCCGCCGCTCGGGGCTGTCCGCCCCCAGCCCGCACTCGTTCAGGACGAGTTCGAGATCCCCCAGCACCTCACCGGCCAGCAGCGGCACGGCATACCCCACCGCGGCGACGAGCCCGGCCGTCCCGTCCCGCCCGGCTGCGCCCTCACCGGCAACGCCACCGCCCCCCGCACCCGCACCACCGCTGTCCGGACCGCCCGCGCCCGGACCGCCCTCGCCCGGACCGCCCTCGCCCGGACCGCCCTCGCCCGGGCCGCCCTCGCCCGGGCCGCCCGCGCCGCCGGCTTCCGGACCCGCCGTGTCCCCGGCCTCCCGGACGGCGCCCCGTCCCGCGAGCGCGCGCAGCGCCACCACGGTCAGGCTCTCGCAGGCCAGCAGGTCCACGAAGGCCGCGGCCAGGACGGGGCGCCACTGCCCGGCGCCCGGCTCGCCGCGCCGCGCGAGTGTGTCCACGCGGCGGGTGGCGGTGTGCAGCACTGCGCCGGTCGCCGCGAGCAGCGCCGCGCACCCGAGCAGCGCGCCGGCCGGCTCCCGGCGCCCGCCGTCCGGCAGCGGCCAAACGCCCCGGGCATGACCACGCGCCAGATCCCGCCGGAACACCGGCCGCAGCACCCGCGCAAGCCGGTCCAGGCCGAGCCGGTCCAGGCCGACCTGGTCCGCGCCGAGCCGGTCCATGCCAGGCCGGTCCATGCCAGGCCGGTCCATGCCGGGCTGCCCGGCACCGAAGGTGAGAGCCATCGCCGGCCTCCTCGTCGTGCTCGTCGTGCTCGTCGTGCTCGTCGTGGTGCTTTCGGCCGTCGTGCGGCCGTGCGGGTGCGGGGTGTTCATCGCAGTCGGCGTACGGCGCTCTCGGCGTGCCACTTGGCCAGGCCGAGCGCCTCGGTGCCGGCCCGGCCCAGCCGTTCGCGCACCTGGCGGCGGGCGTCCACGAGGAGGGCGTCCTCGCCGAGCGCGGCCGTCAGGGCCTGTTCGCGCAGCATCACGCGGTGGGCGCTGACGACCCGCACGCCCGGCTCGTCCGGCACCAGGTACCACTCCCCGCTGTGTGCCGCGATCAGCCCGGACGGGGCGCTGTCCTGGTAGACGATCCGTCCGGCGTGCGGGAAGCACAGCCGCACGGTCCGGGTGCTGAGCGTCTCGCCCGTCTCGCCGGCGCAGGTGTCCAGTGCGGCGATCTGGACGCCGGGCCGGTCCTCGGTCACGGCGGCCGAGTCGACGTGCGGCAGGAGGTCGGCCCAGTCCCCGATGCGGTAGAGGAAGTCGTAGACGAGTTCGGCGGGGCCGTCGACGTGCACGCTGTCCTCGAACGACAGCAGCAGTTCGTCCAGCCGCTCCCACTGCTCGGCGCTCTCGCGCACCCGCGCCAGCAGGGCGCGCACGTCGGCCTGCCGGCTCCCGGGCGGCTCGCCGGGGCCTGCGGGCTGGTGGTGGTGCAGGGTGAGCAGGCAGTGTCCGGTGCCGTCCGGTTCCACGGTCCAGGTGCCGCGGGCGGGGGCGCCGGGCAGGTGGGTGTCCTGCTGCTCGAAGTCGATCAGGCGGTGCTGCGGCCGCAGGACGCGCCGGACGGTCGAGGAGCGCACATGACCGGCCCGCAGGTCCCACACCCGCAGCTGTTCGCGCAGCTGCTGCCGGGAGCCGGCGGCGTCGATGCGCTCGACGTGGACGTGGGAGGGCACAAGGACCGGCCAGCGGGGGGCGTCGGCGAGCAGGCCGTAGACCACGGTGGCGGGGGCGGCCACGCCGATCGTGTGCCGGACGGAGTGCACGGGCTGCGGCGACATGCGTGAGCTCCTCTGGCGGGTTCGCTCAACGCTGCACCGCGCCTCTGGGGCCGCACTCGACCCCGGCTGGAGACAGAAGGGAGGCCGGTACGGCGGCGGGTCAGCCCACCGGAGCGGCCGGAGCGGGGGCGGGCCGTGCGGCGGGGCCGGTGTCGGGCCCGGCCATGAGGACGGAGCGCTGCAGCTTGCCGAGCGCGGCCGACGGCTCGAGGCCGAGGGTGCGCACGAGGGTGGCGCGCAGCCGCTGGTAGGCGTCGAGGGCCTCACCGCGCCGCCCGGAGCGGTACAGGGCCAGCATGTACTGGCCGCACAGGCTCTCGTGGGTGGGGTAGCGGCTGACGAGGACGGTGAGCTCGGCGAGCAGCTCGCGGTGCCGGCCGAGCCGCAGGTCGGCCTCGATGCGCTGGTCCAGCGCGCACAGCCGGCCCTCTTCCAGGCGCTTGACCTGGGTCTGCAGATGGAGCCCGGTGTGGACGTCGGCGAGGGCGGGACCCCTCCACAGGGTGAGCGCATCGCGCAGCAGCCGGGCGGCGAGGGGGTAGTCCCCGGCGTCCATGGCCCGGTACCCGGTGCCGGCCAGCCGCTCGAACTCCCCCACGTCGCTGGTGCCTTCACCGCTCTTGAGCACGTAGCCGCCGGGCACCGTCAGCAGGACATCCTTGGCCGAACCCCGCCCACCACCGGACGCCGCCGCACCGTCCCCGAGGGCGGCGGTGATCAGCTCACGCAGCTGCAGGATGTACGTCTGCAGGGTGGGCCGGGCACTGCGCGGCGGCGCCGCACCCCACAGCTCCTCGGCGAGCACGGCGACGGGCACCACCTGGCCGGCATGCAGGGCCAGCAGAGCCAGCACCTGACGCGGCTTGGGCGCGGTCGGCGTCACCGACACACCCCTCTCCCGCACGGCAAGCGTGCCCAGTACATCGATGTCCACGCCGTCTCCCCCGCTCCCCGTTCCCCGTTCCCCGTTCCCCAACGCCCGATGCCCAACGCCCGATACCCGGTGCCCGGTGTGTCCGGTGTGCCCGGTGCCGTTGTGCCGTGTTTCTCCGGCACCCCGAGTAAAAAACAGCACGCGCGGTATGTCAATACCAAACCGGGCACCCCACTTGTCCTCGATCGGCACCCGAGACGCCCTCGACGGAGCGGGATCATCACGGGACGAACCGGGACGGAACCGGGACGGAACCGGGGCGTCATCGGGCGGCCGGCGCCCGGGCGGCCCGTCGTTCACGCGTATGTGACGGACCGATTACCAGACCGTGTATGCGGTTTTACGTGCCGTCCGCCTCCCCGCCCGTCCCCCCGGCCTCCCCGTTCCCCCCGGCCGCCTCCCCGTTCCCCCCGGCCGCCGGCACGAGGGCCCGGCCGGGCCCGGCCGCCGGCCGCGGCAGGACGAACGCCCACAGCTGCGCCAGCCGCTCGGGCGCCAGCCAGTCGCGGTCCGCGGCGCCGAGCGCCTCGAAACCGACCGTCGCGGCCACGATCACCGCCGTCACGACGTCGGGCGGAACGTCCCGGGCGAGTCCGCCCTCGGCCTGCGCCTGCACGACCAGGCCGCGCACCCAGGCCTGCCACCAGCGCAGCATCCGGGCCCCGTTCCTGCGGGAGGGGTCGCCGCCCAGTTTGAAACCCGCCCGGACCACGGGATCGGTGACGGTGGCGAGCAGCAGCCCGCAGGCCGCGTCGACGAGCAGCTGCCGGGCACCGCCGGCGGCCGGCCGGCAGCGTTCGACCAGCTCCGCCACGGCATCCGCCGCGGCACTCTCCACCTCCCCGGCCAGGTCGTCCTTGCTGGCGAAGTGGAAGTGCAGAGCCCCCGCACTCACACCGGCCCGCCTGCTGATGGCAGGCAGCGTGGCCAGCGCGTACCCCTCACGCGCGAACGTCTCGGCCGCCGCGACAACCAGAGCCCGCCGCGTACGGACCGCCCGCACCTGCTTGACCATCACGCCCCCTCCCGCCCCCGCACGGCACCGCGACCGCACCGGCCCGCCCCCCGACAGACCCGCACAGCATTCCGTTTCCCCCACCCTAACAAACCGCACGACTGGTTGGTTTCTTGGGAGGGGGGCCGGCCGCCCCCCGCACAGCCGGCCCCCGCCCGCGGCCCGGCCCGCTGCTCAGACGGCCGGTTCCCCCGGTGAACAATCTTCAGGGCGCCGGCTTCACGACGTCAATAACCGCACGCTTGGTTTTGTAAAGGGGAGGCGGGCGGACACGGCGTCCGGCCGCACCACCCCGCCCCGGGCCGGGAGGGGATTCCGCATCGGCCGCCGGCCCGGTGCCCACGGGAGAGGCAAACCAGGCGAGAGGTTTTTTACAGGAGGCTGTCCATGACAGGGGGTCCGTCCGGTGCGGGAAGCACCGCGGGAAGCGCCGCGGGAAGCAGCCCCCGGGGGGGCCGCCGGGCGGCGGGCCGGGCGGTGCGGTGGCCCGGGCGGGCCGGCGGTGCGGTGGCCCGGGCGGTGCGGCGGGTCAGGCGTCGGCGGGGGTGAGCACCGGCGCGCCGGTATCGGCGGGCTGCGGGCCCGGCAACTGCTCGACGACGCGCATGCCCCGGTCGGGGGCGATGTCCAGCCTGATCAGCGAGGCGGGCGTGGCGATCGCGGGCAGTACGTGCTTGTAGAGCACGGAGACGCGGTAACTCAGGTCCGCCCAGTGTGAGTTGGCCTCGGAGACCGCCTGTATGCCGACCCAGGCACCGAGGAAGAATTCCGCGGTCTCCTCGGGCACGAGGTGCGGCAGCGCCTCGCCGCGTTCCTTGGCCTCGGTGAGCAGGCCGGCCACCAGCGTGGTCCACGCCGGCCAGGCACTGCCGAACAGCGCCCGTCCCTGCACGTCGGCCGAGAGGCGGATCCCGGCCTGCAGGATGACCTCGTTGGGGATCCGGTGGGCCAGCGTCATGCCGAGGTCGACGAACTCCTGCAGCTTCAGCTCGCGCTCGATCCAGTTGTCGCCCGCGACCTGGGCGTCGATCACCCCGCGGGCCAGAGCCTGCTTGGAGTCGAAGTGGAAGTACAGGGCACCCTTGGTCACCCCGGCCCGCTCGAGGATCTCGGCGATCGTCGCCGCCGCGTAACCGCGCTCGGCGAACACCGCCGCGGCGGCCTCGACAACAGCGCGCCGGGTCCGTACCGCACGCTCCTGCTGCGCCATGAGACCCTCCTCCGTCAGAAAACAAAACCGGACGGGACGTACCTTACCCCATTCGGGGCCGCCTACCCCGGCCCCGTGCCCGGGTTCCCCGGACACGGGGCGCGCACGTCACGGGCGGGGCGCGGGAAACCGGGCCGCGGGCGGGGCGCCCCGCCCGGGCCGGGTTCTGGCGCCCGCCTTCACCAGGCGGTCCGCCCCCCGTCGACGGCCAGCGTGGCGCCGGTGACGAAGCCCGCGCCGTCGCCGCACAGCCAGGCGGCGGCCTCGGCGACCTCCTCGGGGGCGGCGGCCCGGTGCTGGGGGGCGGAGCGGTAGGCGCGCTGCTCGGCCGCGGGAGAGCGGGTGAACACCTCGTCGATCATCTCGGAGCGGGTCAGCCCCGGGGCGATCGCGTTGACCCGGATGCCGTCGCCGGCGTACTCCACGGCCGCGGCCCTCGTCAGCCCGATCACCGCGTGCTTGGAGGCGATGTAGGGAGCGCCCGCGGAGGAGGCGACCAGCCCGCCGACACTGCTGGTGTTGACGATGGCGCCGCCCCCGCCGGCCAGCATGGCCCCGATCTCGTGGCGCAGGCAGTTCCACACCCCCCGCACATTCGTGTCCATCACCCGGTCGTAGGCCGCATCGTCGAGCAGATGCAGCGGCGTCGACGGGTCGAAGGCGACACCGGCATTGTTGAAGGCGACGTCGAGACGGCCGTAGCGCTCGACGGTGTGCTCGACGGCCCGCCGTACCTCCTCGCCGCGGCACACGTCCACGACGTGGTACCCGGCTTCTGCACCCTTGTCGCGCAGTTGGGCGACAAGGTCCCGTAACCGGTCCTCGCGGCGCGCGGTCAGCACGACGGTCGCGCCCCGGGCCGCGAACACGCGGCCCGCGGCCGCCCCGATGCCGCTGCTGGCGCCCGTGATGAGCGCGACCTTCCCCGCCAGCGGAGCGCCGCCCCCGGTCACGGCCGCGCCCCCCGCGCACCCGCCACCGGCCCGGCCGGGCGGCGGGACTCCTGCCACACCGTGCCCTCGTACGCCTCCCGGTCGAGGACGCGCACCAGCTGCTCGTCGATCTCGTGCAGCGAGCGCACGGTGTGCCGGACACCCGCCTCACGCATCAGACGCCGCTGGAAGCCGTGCTCGAAGCCGCTGGGGTGGCCGATGAACGGCACGTCCAGCTCCCGGGCCCGCTCGGCGAACGTCACGGCGTCGTCGATGAATAGCACCTGGCCGCGGGCGAGCGCGAAATGGTCCTCGGTGATCTCCCGGATGCCCGGGCGGAAACCGTCGGTGGCGATGTAGTGCGGCGCCGCCAGCAGGGGCCGGAAGACGGCCAGGTGCTCCTCGACGAAACGGGCGTCCATCCCGCCGTAGCACACCACGGCCAGACCCAGCGCGCGCAGCCGCCGCAGGAGTTCGCCCGCTCCGTCGAGGGGCCGCAGCGGATGCGACCGCATGTATCGCTCGCGCTCCTCGAAGAACGCCTCGGCGATCTGCCGCGGACCGCCCGCCCCGGCCCCCAGCGCCCCGGCCAGGACTCGGGCGGCCCGCTCCCGCGGCTGCGAGAGGACCGCCTTCTCCAACTCGGGCGTATACACGACCCCGTGCTTGACGACGAGCCGGTGGATGACGGGACTGAAGGTGTCGTTGAGCAGCACGCCGTCGACGTTCACGGCGGCGAGACGCAGGGTGCGCAGACCAGGGTGCTGCATGAGCTGCATGAGCTGCATAACGTCCTCTCTCAAAGCGTTTCTACCGTTACGTGCCAACTGCCGACCCCGGAAGCAAACCGCAGGGAAGGTTTTAAGCCGGAGAGCCCGGACAGGCCCATACCGGCGTGAAACGGCGCGAATCCACCGCAAAGCAGAGCGATGAACCCCCCGAAACGGAATCAATCCTTCACTGATCCCCCTACGCTTGCCGAAGTCTTTACCTGGGACCCGGTCCAAGAAAACCGGTAGGTCCGTATCTTATAGGCGTCGTCGAACAAAGCTTCAAGACCGGGGGTACTTGATGACTCTGTCCGCTCCGAGCGACGTCGGCCTGCCGGCCCTGCCCCGGCTGACCACGACCGTCCCCAGGGAATACGTCCACCGCGCGTGCCTGGCCGAGGTGTTCCTCACCGGCTGCACCGCCCACGGCAATCTGCGCTTCACACTCACCGGCCAATGGCCACGCGCCCACGCACTCTTCAACAGCCCCGACGGCACCCGGCATGATCCACTGCAGATCGCCGAGACCTTCCGGCAGGCCGGCATGTTCGT
This sequence comes from Streptomyces sp. NPDC002619, assembly GCF_042889305.1. Lineage (NCBI taxonomy): Bacteria > Bacillati > Actinomycetota > Actinomycetes > Kitasatosporales > Streptomycetaceae > Streptomyces > Streptomyces sp. NPDC002619. The sequence goes on from NZ_JBIAQV010000081.1 coordinate 19,180, forward strand.
CTCCCACGCCGAACTCGGCATACCACTCGACCACCACTTCGTCATGTGGAGCCTCAGCTACACCTCGGACCTGCGCCAACTGGCCATCGCCTCGACACCGACGGACTTCCGCCTCGAAGTGAAGTGCACGCAGGTCAACGAACGCCGCGGGCTGGCCAGCCAGGCCCGCATGGCGTTCACCATCCACCGCAGCGGAAACCTCATGGCACACGGCGCAGCCCACTACACCGTCATCACACCGTCCGCCTACGCCCGACTACGCGCCGACCGCCTCGACCCCCACCCCTTCAACACCACCGCCCCCCGCACACAACCGGCAACAGCACCCATACCACCGGCCCTCGTCGGCCGCACATCCCCCACCGACGTCGTCCTCACCCCCACCGAAAAACCCAACCAGTGGCTACTCACACCCGACTTCAACCACCCCATCCTCTTCGACCACCACGCCGACCACCTACCCGGCATGGTCCTCCTCGAAGGCGCCCGCCAAGCCGCCACCGCCTCCGTCGGCCCGCGCACACTGACACCCGCCAGCACCTCCACCGACTTCCACCACTACGCCGAACTCGACCAACCCTGCTGGATCGAAGCCACACGCACGACACCCGAGAGCGGCGGCAACATGACCATCGAAGTAACAGGCCGCCAGAACAGCAAAACCATCTTCACATCCACCATCACCGGACCCGCCAGCTGACGACCAAAGCCACGCCATCGCCGC
>NZ_JBIAQV010000082.1:0-19755 GCF_042889305.1 Streptomyces sp. NPDC002619
CAAGCACCGGGCCAAGCATCATGACGTCGGCAAGACGGTCAAACGAGCCGAATCCATCAAGGAGCACCAAGCCCGCCGAGGTTAAACGTCAAGCTTAGGGGTTCTCAACAACACAGGGAATCTCAGATGAGTCGAGGTAGCGCACTTCAAGCCCCTCAACGCTTCAGGCCATAGGTGCACACGCCGTCAAGCGTGCAGGTCACTACCCAGGCAACTGAAATCAAGATCAATCTCATTCACAGGCAGGGAGCTGAGCCAGCAGAACATCGGCCAATCTCACGCGCCCGAGAAGCGGCGAGAACTCACAGGGGTGCCGAGCAGGTCGGTGGGGTCGGCGTCGGGTGGGGTGTAGGCGGGGATGACCAGGCTCGCCGTCTTGGTCTCGAGGGTGGGGGGTTTGCGTAGGGCGCGGCCCAGGGCCTGGACGATGCGGCGCACGCTGGCGGTGCGGTCGGCGAACACGATCGCGTCGACGGCGGGCAGGTCGACGCCCTCGCCGAGGACTTGGGCATTGGTCAGGATGCCGCGGGGGGCTTTGGCGAAGCGGTCGAGGATGGTGTGGCGCTGCTCGGGGGTGTGGGTTCCGTTGATCGACTGCACGCTCAAATCCCCTGCCCAGGAGGGGCGTTGATCCTCGGGCAGGGTGCGCAGGGTGTGGGGGAACTGGCGGGCGAAGTCGGCGGCGTCCGCGATCTGCTGGAAGTAGACGATCACATGGTGGAGGTCGTGTTCGGTCATAGCCTTGAGGACGGCCAGGTGCAGCGCACTCGTACGGCGGGCCGTGGGGCCGAAGCCGGTCTGGAGGTCGGTGCCGGTCAGGGCGCTACACAGGTCGGTGTTGGTGATCGTGGGGATGAGGAGCTGGTAGTCGGCGAGGACGCCGTCGTCGATCGCGTCCGCGTGGGAGTAGGTGTGGAGGCCGGGGGCCGAACACCTTGGGGTCGTCCATCGAGGCGATCAGGGAGGGAGCTTCCCAGGCGGGGGCGGTGGCCGCGGTGCGCTTGGGCTGCGGGCGCATGTCGGGGGCCTCGGCCAGGCGCGGGGCTTCCCACTCGTACGGTGTCGCGGTCAGATACAAGCGACGGTCGGCCAGGATCCGGGTGTTGTCGTGGATCATCGTCCACTGCTTGTCCCAGCTGCCCGCCGTGCGGTGCGCCACGTCCACCACCAAGAGGTCGAAGACGGGGACGGGGAAGATCGTGTGCTGGGTCTCCTCGATCCTGGCCAGAGAATCGAGCGTGACGAACACTGTCGCCCGCTCACGCCGTTTCCTGCGCTGAGCGAGCCAGTACGCCAGGTACTCCCCCGAACCCGTACTCAGCGCGCCGGCGTCGGCGAGCAGCGGATGCTTGCCGGCGTCGAGTGAGGACACGGCCATCAGCGGCTCGGTGCGGCCGTCGGCGCGGGCGGCCTGGGCCCACTGGGCGATCAGGTCCCAGCTCGGCACCGCGATCAGCAGGTGGTAGGTGTCCAGTGCCTCGGCGGTTCTGAGCGCGATCAGCGTCTTGCCCGTCCCGCACGCGGAGACGATGTGGCCGCGCGTGCGGGGGTGCTTCAGGTGCCGGACGGCCGCGTCGATGGCCGCGTTCTGATCCGGGCGCGGCACACGACGCTCCGCGGGAGCAGTCGAGGGTGTCGCAGCAGCCGCTGGCTCGAGGTTGGAAGACATCGGATACGGCCCCAACTCGCGGCGGAATGGTCGCCGTCCATCCTCCCGTACTCGCGGCGGCCCGTATGGGCACCTGGCGAACCTGCCTGACCGGCTACACCTGTTCCTGGTACACCTTGATCTCGGCGGGCCTGAGTGTGCGGATCGTTGTCCAGGCTGCTCGCGTGCTCAGTTCTTCAGCCCACTCATCGAGATCATCTCCGGCGCCCTGAAAGAACCACGAGTGGAAGCTGCCGAGAGCGTGCAGGGCGGGAGCGGGTCCGTATCGGAGCTCGCAGTGGACCTGCACGTAGTGGTCGTGGTTTCCGTCGCTGTCGGTGATTTCGAACTGCCGGACAAGACCCAGCGTGAACGTCGCAGGACCGTCGAACGAGTAGGTCCCGTACTGGAACAGAAGACCATCCGCATCGGAGGTGTCCGAGACGTCGAACAGGCATCCGCCGAAGCGTAGGAAGGCGAGCCAGGCTTCTTCCGTATCCAGGTCGGCAAGCGCCCGCCCGGCCGTCAGTTCGCTCTCCAGGAGTGCCACGGCCTCGGCTATCGGCGGTTTTCGCGTCATGCACGCCCTCCTCGTCCGCTGCAGCGGGGCTGAGCGTACTCAACCCGGCGGATCATCCCGTTCGCAGCGTTAGAAGATGCCGACGTGCAGGTGCTGCGTGAGGTTCTCAAGGATCTTGCACAGCCACGGAGCACGGGCGGCTGGCAGCCGGACCAGGGTGTGCCGGAACGTTTCCGGGTCAGCCCGGAACAGCTGGTTGGGTCCGGGTGCGGGCGGGTCGTCGCGGAGGACGCCGTCGGGCATGCTGCCCGACGCGGGGATGGGCAGATGCGGCTCGGGGAAGGCCAGCCACAGCCATATCCCGAATGGCAGCGGCACCCGGCATACCGAGGTGGCTGGGCCGGCCGGGGTCCAGGTCTCCCCTGTCTGCGGATGGGTCGGTACGAAGAGGATGTCAGCGTCTGTGTCGGGGCCGGGCCGTCCTGGTCCGGCCAGGACGGTGCGCCGCTCCGGCAGTCCCGCGGGCAGCAGGGTGTCGAGGGCGCGTTGGAACACTTCCTTGGTCAGGCCGTCTGGGACGGTCACCGGTCGGCCTCCCGAGGCCACCAGCAGGTGGGCAAGCGCCCGGCCGACGGCCGCCTCCCACTGCGGGCTCCATGACCAGAAGTGGTTCAAGCCCAGCCGCGATCCCCACCTCATGGTCATGGGCGCGAACGGGGGCGTGCCCTTCCCCTTGTCCATCAGCTCCGCCCAGGAGAGCGGGGCGTCCTCGGCGCCATCGAGGGGGAGACGGCGTACGGCGTCAGGGGCGAGCCACACGGCCTGCCAGAGTGAGCAGTCGTCGATCCGGCTCGCCACGGGCAGCCCGCATGACATGCAGGCCATGTTGGGGCCGTCGGCCCCGTCGATGCCGCAGCAGGCACCGCCGCGCTTCTCCGGGATCAGTACCGTGCCGCGGGTATCTCCGGGTGCGACGACGATCGCTCCCGGCGCGCCATCGGACAGGGCGTAGACCGGCGCGTAGATACCGCGGTCCGCTGCCTCCTCCGGGTCGATCTCTTCCCACTTCCGCCACGGCGGCCCCGACGGCTCCGGGTCGACGGCGAACGTGCCCGACTCCATGAGCACCGGGAGCTGAACCGAGTTCCCGAACTTCTGATGGGCGTGGACCGGCAGGGCGACCTGGGTCAGCGAGGTGGTCAGCTCGGCGTCGCACCCTTCACACACGAAAACGAACAAATGTCCTCCGCTGGGCAACAGGGGCATCGTCGCAGCACGCCGTCGGTCAGCCAACGCATTTTTCGCGCGCTGCGGGAAGGCAGCCGCACGGCCAGCCGGACCACGGTGTCCGCCCTCAGCCGCTGTGTGGGGCGACGTGCAGAAAGATGGGGGCGTGCTGACCTACGTGTACTGCGTCACCAAATACGACCCCGCCGACCGCGACGAGCACGGGAACTACACCGGCCCGGAGGACACCGTCAGCGACCACGGCGAGGTCGAGGCGGCCTATCTCCGGGCGGTCGCGGCGTTTGCCGAGGACACCGCCATCGATCACCTGGTCGTACGCGAACCGGGGGTTCCGTCCCTCGCGCACTTCGGCGTGGAGCCTGCGATGGACGGCTTCGGGCTGGACGGCCTCTTTCCCTTCGGCCCCGCTGGCTTCCACGACGGGGCCGAGGTGTCGCTCGATCTGGCCCTGGAACTGGTGCGGATCATGCTGCGTGACGGAGGCGCCTGGTGTCGGCTGGAGGTGGCGGACACCTTTGCGGTTCACGTGGGATGGGACCAGTACCTCTATCTCAGCAGCAGCCGGCCTTGCGAGAAGGCGCTGGCCCGCACCCGCGGTCTCGGGCTGTTCCCAGAACGCATGGCTGCATCCCCGTACGCCTTCGAGGACGAGGAGGAAGGTGTGCAGCGGCCCGGAGACGACGAATTCTGGTCCGACGTGCACCGAGCCGTCGCCACAGGTCGCGCTGGCATCCTGGAGGAGACGTACCTGGAAGGTGCCTCGCGATGGCACCACCTCACCCGCGACACCATCGAAACGGCGCGCGCCGGACTGGCTCCCCGGGCCCGCCTGGCCGTCTGGCCGCCCCTGTCCAGCGACATCGACGCTGTCCTGGGCACCCTCCCCGAGGATGGACTCGTCGAAGGCGTCTGGCAGGACAAGGACGGCCACATCCACAGCGCCATCGCCGACGAGGACGAGTTCCCGGAACTGTCCGCTCGGATCTCCAGTGCCTCGGCCGCCGCGCTCCTGTCCGTGTACGAGGGCGAACGTGTACCTCTGTGTACCGCTGTCATGCTCGACAACGACGGGGTTCTACGGGCTCGTTGGCGGACCGAGCCGACGCCGAGCGACCAGGACTGGGCACTCCGCCGCTCCCTAGGTTGAGTGCGGCTAGGCAGCCTTGCCGTGAGTGGGAGCGGGGTCTCCTGGGCGTCGCGGGATGTTCGCGTCTGCCGTGAGCGATGTCGCTGCCCAGTCCCGAGCGGCGGCCAGGTGCTCGGGCTGCAGGCCGCTGTACGGGTCGGGCTGGATGAGGAGTGTGGGGGTGGCCTTCGGCCGTACGGGACGCTGCCCAGCTGTGATCGGGCGCTTCTGTTGGCCGGGCTTCGCGACCTGAAGCGCTCGGAACGGGTTGCGTACTGGCAGTCGTTCGTGGGCACCTTAAATCCGTCGTCCGTCCGACTGCGGTCCGGGCAGGATGTGTTCCTGTGAACCATGTACTGTGCGGCCTCGCGGCCAATGAGGCTCTGCCCGTTGAGTTGGTCGACCGCCTGATCGCGGTCGCGGACGCGGACATCGCCGACGGCCTCGCCAGTCGCGCGGATCTCAGCCACGAGCAGGTGGTCGAGTTGGCCACACGGGTCCAGGAGAGCGCCGTGCGACTCGCGTACGAGGGCTGGCTGACCGCTGCCGACGTCGACCCCCGCACACAGCCGCTGGCCGCGCTCGCTCTGATTGAGGAGCGTTCCGGTGACCCGAGGTGGGCGCGGCTCCTCGCCGAAACTCCCGACGCTGAGCACCGGGCGAAGCTTGCCGCCTGTCCCGGTCTTCCAGTCGATGTGCGGGAAATCCTCGCCGCCGATCCGGACGTACAGGTCGTCGCGGAACTCGCGTTGTGGACCACGGCGGACTTGGCGGCCCGTCTCGCGCGCCACCCGCATGCCGAGGTCCGCCGCGCGGTGGCGGCCAACGAGGCGACACCACCACAGGTCCTGGCCATGCTGATCACCGGCGAGGAACTGCTGCCACCAGCAGAGCGGTGCCTGGTCTGCGACAACGAGGAGACGCCCTACGTACACGATCCGCACTGTCCGCGACTCGACTGCGACCTGCCCTCCGGTGCCTCGTGCACCGGCTCGCACGAGTCCACCCTCCACGAGCTGGCGGAGCAGGCCCTGTGGAACCCCGCCACACCGATCGAGGCTCTCGTCCGGTTCGCCGACCATCCTTCGGAGCTGCTGCGCTGCCGGCTCGCTGCCCGCCCCGACCTGCCACCGGAGACAGCGGCGCGGCTCGCCGGTGACCCTGTTCCCGGCGTACGAGCCGACCTCGCTGAGAATCCCGCGATCGACGACTCTCTGATGCGTGTGCTGGCTGCCGACAGCGGTCACGACGTGCGGCGCAGACTGGCGCACAATCCCCGCGTACCGCTCGACATACTCTCCGGCCTCGCCGCCGCCACCAGGATCGGTTCGACCCTGCTGCCGCGGATCGCCTCCGCTTCTCCCTCCGAGGTCGAGAGCTTGTCCAAGTCGTCGAATCCGGTGGTACGGATGCTCCTGGCCGAACGGCGTGATCTGCCGGCCGTGATCCGCGACGTGCTGGCCGCCGACCCGGACGCGAAGGTGGTCAAGTCCATCGCCGGACACCCGGGCCTCTCGGAGGCTCAGCTCCGCTCCATGGTCGAACGCCACGGATCCCGGGTCATCGCCAAGGTGGCGGCCAACCCGGAGACGCCGTCTGCCCTGCTGGAGTACCTGACCAGGCACATGACGCCGGTCCGGAAGGCGCTGCGTGAGGTCGCCCGGCATCGTAACGCGACCGGTCCGGCGCTCTTCGTCTGTCTGACGGACCAGGACGCACGGCGGATCGCTGCCGGGCACGCGGCCCTGCCGCCGGAGACCATCGTCGAATTGCTCGCCGACCACGACTGGCAAGTGGTGGAAGCCGCCGCAGCGAACCCGTCCCTGCCACTGGCAGTAATGGTGGAGTTGATACCTGAGCTCAACGGGGCGTAGGTCCGACGTGGCACGCCGCCACGTTGTCTTTCAGGCGGCGAAGCCGATGTTGGAGACATATTCGTACTGACCCCATTGGCTGCCGAGGTCGGGCAGGACGTCGGTGGTCCATACGTCGTCGAGGGCCTGCTGGTCTCTGTTGGCCCAGGCGGTCACGATGCGGTCCCAGCGCCGCACGTTCAGCTTCCGGAACTCCACGACGCGCTGGTGCGGCCTGGCGACCTGGGACTGGTTGAAGGGGTGGATCTCCACCCTCGTGCCGCGTCCGGAGTTGAGACGCCAGAGGAGGTGGCGGGCGACGTTGTGGCGGCGCACCGTGCGGTAGACGGCGTCGATGCGTTCCAGGTTGGCCTTCGACGGGCGGCGTTTGCCGTCCAGCCACGCCTTCAGGGTCCGGTCCGTGACCTGTGGGGCTCGTAAAGTCATCGCCGCAGGTCGGGGCGGTGGAGCACTCTCGGCTGGGACCATGTCCGCGTGATCATCTCGATCCTCTACAAGGTGGCCCGCAAGCTGCTGTCTGTTTCCGGGGTGCTGCTGCGTCGCGACACCGCCAAGGACGCCGAGTTGCTCGTACTCCGGCATGAGAACGTGGTCCTGCGCCGTCAGATAGCCGGCCCGGTCCGCTACGAGCCCGCGGACCGGTTCTGGCTGGCCGCCCTCTCCGGCCTGATACCCCGTTGCCGCTGGCGCGAGGTTTTTCCGGTCGTTCCCGGGACGCTGTTGGCCTGGCATCGCAGGTTCGTTGCGGCGAAGTGGGACTACAGCGTCCGGCGCGCCCGTACCGGACGACCGCCGACCAGGGCAGCCATCAAGAAGCTGATCCTGCAGCTCGCTCGTGAGAACGCGCAGTGGGGGCACAGGCGGATCCAGGGCGAGTTGGCCCGTCTCGGGCACCCGATCGCCGCGTCCACGGTATGGGAGATCCTCCACGCAGCGGGCATCGACCCGGCACCTCGCCGTACCGGCCCTACCTGGCGGGAGTTCCTCACCAACCAGGCCGAGGGCATCATTGCCGTCGACTTCTTGCATCTCGACACTGCTCTCGGCAGGCGCCTGTACGCGTTGGCGTTTCTCGAACACGGGACCTGGCGTCTGCACATCACAGGCGTCACCGCACACCCCACCCGGGAGTGGGCGGTGCAACAGGCCCGAAACCTGGCCGCCGACCTCGGCACGCGCATGGAGTCCCTGCGCTTCCTGCTGCGTGATCGCGACGGCAAGTACGGCCAGTCCTTCGACGCCGTCTTCGAGGCCGAGGAGATGGAGATCCTCAAGAGTGCACCGCAGGCCCCTCGGATGAACGCCCGCTGCGAGCGGGTGATCGGCAGCATCCGGCGCGAGGTCCTCGCCCATGTCCTCATCCTGAACGAGGCCCACGCCCGGCAGGTCCTGGCCGCCTACCAGCGGCACTACAACGAGCTCCGCCCCCACCGGGCCCGCAACCAACTACCTCCGGGCGCCGACCAGCAGCCCATCGCCGTACACGAGCTCGAAGGCCGCAGACTCCTACGCACCCGCATCCTCGGCGGCGTCATCAACGAATACTGCTACGCGGCTTGACCTGCAACGACGACTTTACGAGCCCCACACGCACGGCGAATGGGACGCCACCAAGAGGCTAGAGAGGGGTTCGAAGAGGTGTACGCCGCACGTCGGCGGATCCTCGGCGATCGTCACCCGTACACCCTGCTGACGCGCACCGAGCTTGCATTGCTGGCTTGGGAGCGAAACGACCTCGACTGCGCCGAAGGTGAGTTGAGTGAGATCTACAACCAGCGACGTCAGGTCCTCGGTGACTCGCACCCGCAGACGCGCTGGACGCTGGCTGCCGCGCGGCAGCTGGCCGAGCTCCGCTCCAGCGCAGGCGTATGGGCTGCGGGTGACTATCTCATACCCGAAGCGCCGAGCTTCTGAGGCCGTGGCGACGGCCGCATATGCGGTCACTTGCTCGGGCAACATCCCTGCACGGTAGCCCCGTTCGAACAGGAGTGCAGAGACTGACCGGCCATCGGCAGACACACGCCAGGTCCTGCGCATCCAGCGCAAGCGCCGGGCGGCCGGACAGAAACGCTGGCGCACCAAGACCGTCTACGCGATCACCGACCTGCCCGCCGAGCAGGCCACCGCCGCCGAGACCGCCTCCTAGCCCGCGGTCACTGGACCGTGGAGAACACCATCCACTGGTGCCGCGATGTCACGTTCGGCGAGGACGTCAGCCAGATCCGCCGCCACCACACCCCCGCCGTCCTCCCCGACCTGATTCGCTCCGCCTCAAACACGCTGGCTGGGCCAACATCGCAGCCTGTTCCGCTCGAAAATACGATTTGGGGCTGTGCCTGCATGTTTGCTGATCCTGGCGACGCGGCCTCGACGGGCCTGCAACGATCTGCGGATGTCGCTGTCGGTTGTCTCCGCGCTGGTCCGGAATCTGATCATGGTGCCCACTGCCGTGCCGCGTAGCCGCGTGGCCAAGGATGCGGAAGTGATGGCGCTACGGCATGAGAACGCGGTATTGCGCAGCCAAATCGCCCGGATCCGGTACGAGCCAGCCGACCGGATCTGATTCGCCGCCCTCTCCCGACTGATTCCTCGCGGGCGCCGGCGTCAGGTCTTCGCCGTCACACCCACCACGCTGCTGGTCTGGCATCGTCAACTCGCCACCCTCAGATGGACGTTCACCCACCGCGGCCCCGGGCGACCTCCTACCGCGCCCATCGTCAAGCACCTTGTCCTGCGCCTGGCCCGCGAGAACAACACGTGGGGCCACCGGCGGATACAGGGCGAACTCGCCCGCCTCGGCTACCCGATCGCCCCGTGCACGGTCTGGGAGATCTTGCACGCCGCCGGCATCGATCCCGCCCCGCAGCGCTCAGGGCCGACCTGGCACCAGTTCCTCACCGCCCAGGCCCACGGCGTCATCGCCGCCGACTTCCTCCACCTCGACACCGTGTCACTCGAGCGCTTGTACGCCCTGGTCTTCATCGAACACGGCACCCGGCGCCTCCACCTCGCCGGCGTCACTACCAACCCCACAGCTCAATGGACCGTTCAGCAAGCCAGGAACCTCGCCATGACCCTGGGACGCCGCATCGACTCGCTGCGCTTCCTCATCCGGGACCGGGACAGCAAGTACGGCCGGTGATGCCTTCCTCGGTCACCAGATCGATGAGCAGGAGAGGTGACTCGGGAATGCGCATGATGCTGGTGCCCAGCGCGCGGCGCAGCGGGACCGACACCAAAGTGGCGGTGATCGAGCGAATGGTGAGTTCGTCGTTCGCGCCGGAAAGCCAGCTCGCCGGGAGCCGGCTCACTCGGCGCGCCCTTTGCTGTGTACCGAGAGAATGTCACAGATTGCCCGGTTGCACGGCGTCGGCACGCCCAACTTGGCTCCGCGTTCCGCCACATCGCCGCTCAACCAGTCCAGTTCGAGCCGGCTCCCCCGCTCCAGATCGTTGTGCATGGACGAGGTCATACCGGCGGGCACCTGGTCGATGAAGGCCAGTTGCGTGTCGGCGTAATCCGCCGACAGCGGCACGCCTTGCGCCCGCGCCACCTGGACGACCTCATCCATGACGTCGTGCAGGAACGCGCGGGAGCGCGGATGCGTCCGGAGCGGCCCAACAGGCACCCGCGCCGTGCTCGTCGTGCCGGACAACCCGACCAGGAAGACGAACTTCTCCCAGATCGTCTGCTCGATCCGGTCGCTGACCTCGACATCGATGCCGCTCACCACACAGGCATCGCGGAATTGCCGGACGCGGTCGGACAGCGAGCCGTCGTATTCGCCGAAGACCAGCTTCTGGAGTGACCCTGAATGCCGAATGAGCCCAGGTTCGGCGATCGTCGCCGCGATGTAGCAGACGCCGCCGACAACATGGTCCGGACCGAGGACCTGGCGCAGCACGTCGTCCTTCATCACTCCGTTCTGGAACGACACCACCGCGGTGTGCTCCCCCAGCAACGGCTTGATCGCCTCGGCCGCCGTCTCGGTGTCCCACAGCTTCACGGAGAACAGCACCAGGTCCACCGGGCCGATCTCCGTCGGATCGTCGGTAGCCTGGGCTGCCTTCGGCAGATGCATGTCACCGAGGGGACTTTCCACGCGCAGCCCGTTGGCGCGGATGGCCTCGAGATGTTTACCGCGGGCCACGAACGCCACCTCGTTACCGGCAAGGGCCAGCTTGGCACCGAAATACCCGCCAACACCGCCGGTGCCCATCACTGCGATCCTCATGAAACCTCCACATAGCGTGTGAATTCGATGTCGCAGAATGCTCGCCGCCGGAGTTCCGGCCGCACCGCGCGCCGCGGTTGTCTTGTGGCACTCACCTCAACCCACCGTCGGAGCTGACGGTGTAGCCGGCGTGGCAGGCGATCCGGACATGCCGCTCATGTGGTCCAGGTCCGCCCGCGAGTGCAGGGCGCGGTAGGCCATCGCGGCCAGCCCGGTGCCGAGTAGCCCGCCGACGCGCCGCGCTGACGTCGCTACTTGCCAGCCGCCTTCACGAAATCAGCCGAGTGCTCGACCCACCACCGGGCGATGTCGGACCGACCAGCAAACCACACGCTGCCCTTGGCTTGGGCGTACTCGATGAACTCCCGCAACGCTCCCGTGCGTGCCGCCTGGCCTATCAGTCGGGGGTGCAGGCCGATGGACATCATCTTGGGACGGCCCCGTGAGCCCTCCAGCCACAATTCGTCGAAGCCGCGCTTCAGGTAATCGAGAAACAGGCTCGGCGAACGAGTGCCCTGAATGTCGTTGTACGTCAACGAATAAGGCACGACGAGATGCCGTACGCCCTTGACGTCGACGTAGTACGGAAGATCGTCGTTGTACGCATCCGAGTCGTAGAGGAACCCTCCGTTCTCCACGACCAGCTCTCGCGTGCTGATGGAGGGACCGTAACGGCAGTACCAGCCGCTCGGAGCTTCGCCCCACGTCTCCTTGAAGGACGCGACAGCCCGCCGGATGTGGTCCGCCTCCTCCTCGCGCGTCAGGCGCCAGTGCTCTTCCCAGCGCCACCCGTGCGCGAGCAGGTCGTGCCCTGCTTCCCGGGCCACCGTCGCGACCTCAGGGTTACGTTCAAAGGCGACGGCACAGGCGAAGAACGTTGCCTTGATGTCGTAGTCGTCGAACAGCCTGAGCAACCGCCATACACCGACCCGGCTGCCGTACTCGTACATCGACTCCTTGGCCAGATCCCTCAAGTGACCCGGAAAGGCATACTCCACTTCGGCCAGGCTGTCGTTCTCGCCGTCTCCCATCTCGTGGGAGTACTCGGAGCCCTCCTCATAATTCACCACGATATTGACCGCCACGTTGGCGTCGTCAGGCCACCGAACAGCCGGAACGTCCTTGCCGTAGCCAACCAGATCGCGACTGAGGTTACTTGAAATATCGCGCATCGACGTCATCTCCTCACTCATGGAATCGCTGCCAACCAAACCCGGTGGCAAGAAACGATCAACTATGCTGGGGCATCGGTTCGCTGGCCAGACCCGTGAAGAACCTCCAGCGGGACCCGATGGGTTTCCGGCGCGAATGCCGCCGCCACAGCCAAGCCCACGTACATCACCGCCACGGCTCCGAACACCCAAAATGCTCCGACGTGCTGGAGAAGCGAGCTGGCGATCAGCGGCAGAAGCGCTCCGCCCACAAACCCGGTATTGACGATGACGGCCGTCCCGAAACCCCGAATCCGGGTTGGGTACAGTTCGGGTGCCCACGTCCAGATGGTGGTGTTGACGATCAGAATGAAGATTTGGAACACGAATCCCAGCACCAGGATGAGCACATCACCCTTGGCGAACAGGGCGAAGGCGATGACGCCGATCGCGCTGAGGACCGCGCCTACTGTGACAACGGTGCGGCGCGGAATAGCGAATCCACCGTACGAGGCGATCACACACCCGATGAGACCACCGACGTTCTGCAACATGGTGAAGGTGACGCTGCCCTGCACCGAGTAGCCACGGCTGACCAGGATCAGGGGCATCAACAGGACCACACTGAACTGAGCGCCCCACGCCAGGAATGCCGCGACACCCAAGGCGATGGTGCGACGACGAAGCGGCCTGGTCAGCACACTCCTCAATGCATGCCCCGTGGACTCGTCGTGCTGGGCGCTCTCCGAGGCAGCGGCGGTGTCACGGTCGACGAAGGGGTGGATGTCGTCGCCGCTGTGCAGGCGCAGCCGTCCGGTCGCCAGTCGCGTGAGGGCCTCGTTCGTCTCCTGGACCTTGCCTCGGCTCAACAGGTGAGCCGGTGTCTCAGGTAGGTACCGCCGGAAGAACACGACCAAGATGGCGGGAATCCCCAGCAGGCCGAAGGCCCACCGCCAGGCGTTGTCACCTGCGTTGACCGCGGAGGCGAATGGGCCGATGACGACCAAGGCGTAGACGTAGGCGAGGAAGATACCGATACCCGCGGAGATCGTGTTGAACAGAGATACGAAAACGCCACGGAACTTGGTCGGTGTCAGCTCCGAGAGGTAGGTGAGCCCGACGGCGATCTCGCCGCCGACGCCCAGGCCGGTCACGACCCGGGTGACACCGAGGACGACGGCGTTCGGTGCCATGGCCGACAGCACCGAGCCGAGACAGTAGATGACCAGGCTGACAGACAGCAGACTCCTACGGCCGAATATGTCCGCAACCAGGCCGCCGACGATGCCACCGGCGACAATTCCCAGGAGACTCACGGTGGACAGCAACGCCAAGCCTGAGGCATCGATCCCGAGCGACTTTTCCAGAGACGGGCCGAGCGCCGAGAGGATGAGTTGCTCGAACACCTCGAAGAGGCCGCCCACCACGACCAGGGTGAGTGCCAGGAAATGGGTCCGCGTAAGCCTCAAGCCATCGACGATCTCACCGAGTGATTTTGGCCTGCTGCTTATGGCGGCTTCAGCGTCGAACGCCATGATTCCCCTTCCTTGGTTCGGGTGTCGTTACTGGAATCTCAAGAGGCATCGTTGGCTTGTGTCGGCGGCCGAGTAGGCAGCGGGAAGGAGAACACCGAAACGAGATCCTCGGCGCCGGTGTTCTCCAGAGCGTGCCATGAGGCTGCCGGGATGAAGATGGCTTGACCGCGCTCGAAATCCAGGACTCCTTGGTCGGTGTGCAGTCGACCGGACCCTTGGGCGACGTACATGACCTCGGAGGTGGCATGTGCGATCGTGTCCGTTCTCAGGGTCCCGGGCGGGATCGTCACCGCTCCGAGGCAGTTCTGGATCTCGGGAACGTTGTTGCCACTCAAAAGCAAACCGTCGGCCGGCGGATTCGCCGGGTCCAAAGTGACCTGAACGTAGCGTCCGGTGATGGCGTCAGCCATTGATCCCCTTCTCGAGATGTGGATGCTGCTGGGTTGGCGACGGACCTGCGACTGGGTCAGAAAACCGGCCGGTCGATCCCCGCGCGCCCGGGGAAGAGTTGTGCTTGGTTCCGCTGGAGGTGAGCCTTCATGGCGTCCTCGGCCCCTTGGGGCCCGTCACTGCGTATCGCGTCGAGGACGCGTTGGTGATCTGCAATCAGTTCGACGCGCTTCTCGCGGTCCTTGAGGATGATCTGGTTGATCAAGACCCACAAGGGCTGTCGGTCGATCTCGACCAGTTCCGACGCGAAGTGATTGAGGATGTGGTTCGGGCACATCGCGGCCAAGGCCGCGTGGAAAACCATGGAGTGATTGACGAAGTCGGGAAGTTGAGCCGGCTCGTCGATCAAGCGGGTTGCGGTGTCGAGATCACGCTGAACCTCGTCCAGGTCGAGGTCACGTGGGCTTGCCGCCAGCAGGCGGGAAATTGATGGCTCGACCACGAGTCGAGCCGCGATCACGTGCTCGGGCGTCGAGCCGATCTCATGTCCGTAGCGCTGGGACAGCCCGCGACTTAGGTCGGCGACGTAGGTGCCGTCCCCGTGCCGCACGACGATGGCACCGCTCAGCTCCATCGCGAAGAGCGCCTCACGCACGGTCGCCCGCGACACCTCGAACTTGGTCGCGAGTTCCCGATCCGACGGCAGCCGAGCGCCCGCAGCCAGCCCGCCCTGCTGAATCTCACTCAGTAGCGCCTGCGCGATGCGCAAGTACCGCCGTTTCGGCAGGGACGACGGTCCCGAATGGTCTGATGACTGCATGGCCAGAGGTTAGACCTCTGGTCCGGAGGGCACAAGGGTCGGCCGGTCAGCGAGAGATGTTGATCGAGCGAAAGATCAGGCTGGCTCCAAGCCGAGACGCCGATCCGCGATGAGAACCGGCGAGAGCATCGCCGCAGTCCAGGGCCACTGTCGACCGTTGGAACCAGGGGCGAAACAGGGTGGGCGGGCAGGTTCCGCAGCCAGCACAGGGCGAGGAATGGGAGCTGCGGTTCGGGACAACGGAGCCGGCGACCGGGTGGGCAAAGCTGGAGGCGCCGTCCCACCGGGATGCCTATACCAGACCACCGAGATGCGCTACCGGGAGGTGCGGCAGCCGGTGAGACACGACACGGCTCCATCGCATTTCAAGTGCAGTGGAGCGGACGCGGCACGGCGGAGCGGACGCGGCCGACCGCCTGCTCGCGAGCTGCGGGTGCCGAAAACCCCATCCATGGTCTGTGACCTGCAGATTGCCGCGAAAGGCCAGTGATCGCCGGATGGGCGCGTTGGTGGATCGTGCTGTTGCCACTGCCCTACCTCGCGGTGTCGAGCGTGTTCGCCTTCATCCGGCTGCTGCCGATGAGCGCTGTGGACAAAGACATCGAGATCTTGACGCTGCGCCACCAGTTGGCTGTCCTGCAGCGGCAGATCGACAGGCCACGCATCACCCCGACGGACCGCGCATTCCTGGCCGCGCTCCTCCACCGGCTCCCCAAGCCGAAGCTGCGGCAGCTGCATCTGATCGTCTCGCCGGAGACGGTCCTGAGGTGGCACCGGGACCTCATGCGCCGTCGTCACGCTGACGCCTCCCGTCGCAAGCGGTCTGGCAGGCCGCCAACCCTCCCCCAGCCTTCGGCCGGGAGGTGCCCCCAGCAGTGTCCAGGCCCTTGTCCTGCGCTTGGCCCGCGAGAACAACTCCTGGGGGTATCGGCGCATCCACGGCGAACTCGCCGTGCTCGGCATCAAGGTGGCACCCTCCACGGTCTGGGAGATCCTGCGAGCGCACGGGATCGAGCCAGCGCCCGAACGCGCCCGTCAGACCTGGGCCGCGTTCCTGCGCGGCCAAGCCCACGCGATCCTGGCCTGCGACTTCTTCACCATCACTACTCTGAACGGCGCGACCCTTTATGTCTTCGCCGTCATCGAGCACGCCAACCGCCGCATCCGCATCCTCGGCGCGACCGCCCACCCCACCGCGGACTGGGTGACCCAAGCCGCGAGGAACCTCGTCATGGACCCCCAGGACGCCGGCGCCACCATCACACACCTGATCAGGGACCGCGACAGCAAGTTCACCCGCGCGTTCGACACCGTCTTCGCGGCCGAAGGCATCGAGATCGGCACCACCGGCATCCGCGTGCCCCACATGAACTCGATCACGGAACGCTGGGTACAGACCTGCCGCCACGAACTCCTCGACCGCACCTTGATCCGGAACCAGGCCCACCTGCTCCACGCGCTCGGCGAGTTCGAGTCCTTCCACAATCAGCATCGGCCTCACCGCACCCTGAACAGCGCTGCACCCCTGCGGCCGCTCCCCGAACCGACTCGACCGCCTCGACGTCCGCTGGCGTGACCGACTCGGCGGCCTCCTCCACGAGTACGCACATGCGGCCTGACCAGCTCGGACGTAATAATCGGCACCCGCAGCGTCCCGCAGGACCTCACGGGGCGTGCCGAAACCGTCGTCGCGGAGCTTGCCGCCAACGCCGTCCTCCACGGCCGCCTGCCCGGCCGCAGCTTCCGGCTCACGCTCCTCTTCGACCCGTCCTCCGGGCGTCTCCGCGTCGAGGTCACCGACGCCCGCGGGGACCTCTACCCGCAGATCGCGAGCCGCGCCGCCGGACCCGACCCGCTCCGCCCCGGCGGGCGCGGCCTGGCGCTCGTCGCCCCCCCTCGTCGACCACTGGGACACGGTGCCCTACCCGCCCGGCGGCAAGACCGTCCGGGCCGAGCTCCTCGACACCACGACCAGCGCGTGATCACGCCGACGGGAGAGGGGCAGGACCTCTTGTCAGGCGTTCTCGTCGTGGATCCGCGCGCCCAGGTCCTCCGCCCACTCCAGCGCCCAAGCCTTCAGCTCCTCGATCTGCCGAGTGGTGAGCCCGTACGCGGCGTAGTCCTCGTCCTCGTACCAGTCCGCGCCGGTGAGCCGGTCGCGGAGGTCCTCAAGACTGAACTCGTCGTGGGCGCGGCGGCGGCCGAGTGTTTCGAGGTCGGCGGTGGACCGGTGGCGGGAGGCGGCCTGGACGTCGATGAGGTCGCGGACGGTGCCGCGGTCGGCGAGGGCTCGGACCTTGGTGCCGATCACGTCGTCGAGGGAGAGGACGGGGCCGTAGGGGGTCTGGGCGGGCGGGGCCCAGAACGCCTCCTTGAGGACGTCGACCTCGCACTCCTCGCCGGTGTCCGGGTCGGTGGCCAGGAACCGGCCGCTGAGCGGGTCGGTCTGGACATGAGTGGTCCGCCAGCCGCGCGCGGTGAGGCCGGTGGTGAGGGAGGCGACGATCTCGTCCATCGGGGCGGGGTTCTCCGTGGCGACGTCGAGGTCACGGCTGAAGCGTTCGACCAGGCCGTGGGCCTGCACGGCGTATCCGCCGGTGAGGACCAGAGGATAGGGGGAGCCGAGGTCGAGGATGTCGGCGAGGAGACGCTCGTGGAGCGGGGTGAGCTTCACGCGGCGGTCGTGTCGACCGGAGCGGTGCGGGGCAGTTCGGGGAAGGCGTCCTCCCAGACCTCGCGGATATAGGGGCTGACCAGGCGACGCAGAACGGGCCACTGCTCGGCCAGCAGCCGGTGGTGAAGGAAGGCCGCCAGGTCCTCGCGCAGGCCCTCGGCGAGAACAGTCCGGTAGAGGGTCATGCGGGACTTCGGGCGGTCCAGACTGTAGCTCGTCCGCCCGGACCAGACGATGTGCAGCGGCAGGTCGACGGTGCCCTCGACGGGGCCGGCAAGCTCCTGCAGGCGCTCGGGCAGCCGGCTGCGGTAGCGGTCCCGCAGCACCTCGGCGCGGGGGGCGGTGGTCGTCGCATCCATGCATCCAGTATCGCTGCTGAGAGGCGGCTGCATGGCGGATACAGGCGTCATCGGATTCCTCCGTGGATACTCCGCCCTTCAGGGCGGAGAGGAAACGGACTCCTGCGGAGCAGGGAATGGGGCTGGAATTCGCCGCCAGGGCGGATCCCAGTGCCCTGACCGCCATGTTTGGTCTTTACCCGTAGGCGCACTAGTTTGTGAGGGTGACCGCGAGCCATGTGAAGCGGGCGTTCAAGTACCGCTTCTATCCGAGCGATGCGCAGGCAGCCGAGCTGTCGCGCACGTTCGGCTGCGTTCGGAAGGTCTACAACCTGGCGCTCGCGGCCCGCACGGAGGCGTGGACGCGGCAGGAGCGGGTCAACTACAACCAGACGTCGGCGATGCTGACGGTGTGGAAGAAGACCGAGGAACTGGCCTACCTCAACGAGGTGTCCTCGGTCCCGCTCCAGCAGACGCTGCGCCACCTGCAGGTGGCGTTCACCAACTTCTTCGGCAAGCGGGCCAAGTACCCGCGCTTCAAGTCGCGGAAGAAGTCGCGGAAGTCGGCCGAGTACACCACCTCGGGTTTCCGGTTCCGGGACGGCAGGCTGACCCTGGCGAAGATGACGCAGCCACTCGACATCGTGTGGTCCCGGCCCCTCCCCGAGGGGACGAAGCCGTCCACGGTGACCGTGTCCCAGGACGCGGCCGGCCGCTGGTTCGTCTCGATGCTGTGCGACGACCCCACCGTCAGGCCCCTCCCGGCGACGGACACCGCCGTCGGTATCGACGTCGGCCTCGACCATTTCCTGACGCTCTCGACCGGGGAGAAGATCACCAACCCCCGGCACGAGCGCCGTGACCGCGCCCGGCTCGCCAGAGCCCAGCGCGTCCTGGCGAAAAAGGCCAAGGGCGACGGGGCCAACCGCCGCAAGGCACGGCGCAAGGCCGCCAAGATCCACGCGAGGATCACCGACCGCCGCCGTGACAACCTGCACAAGCTGACCACGCGTCTCGTGCGTGAAAACCAAACGCTCGTGATCGAGGACCTGACTGTCCGCAACATGGTCAAGAACCACACCCTTGCCCGAGCCATCTCGGACGCGAGCTGGAGCGAGTTCCGCTCCATGCTGGAATACAAGGCGGCCTGGTACGGGCGGGAAGTGATCGCCGTGGACCGGTGGTTCCCCTCGTCCAAGCTGTGCTCCACCTGCGGCACCTTGCAGGACAAAATGCCCCTCCACGTCCGAACCTGGACGTGCGACTGCGGCACGACCCACGACCGGGACGTGAACGCAGCGAAGAACCTTCTGGCCGCCGGACGGGCGGTCGCAGCCTGCGGAGCTGGTGTAAGACCTCAACGGAGTTCTCCGGGCGGGCAGTCGGCGATGAAACAGGAAGTCCCACGGCGCGAGCCGTAGGAATCTCCCTCCTTCAGGAGGGAGAGCGTCAATGTCCGATGTGCGGTCAAGCGCCGCCCGCCCTCCCTCGGCATCTCAAGCGAACCTCCCTGTGCCAGCGTCCATCCGCCGATGCTCCGGAAGCGGTGCCCGGCTCTCCCGGCTCCTCGCCATGCCGCGTTCCTGGGGACCTAGTGGAGGGCGCCGAACGGTGTGCCCTACGCGTCCGGGCGGCAACAGAGTCCGGGCGGAGCTAAGTAGCTGTTGCCGTACCGAATCTGAGGACGGCGTTTTCGCTGGTCGGGCATAGGGTCGGTGATTCCGTGGGAGTGGTGGCCTGTCGTTTCGTCGCTCCCAGGGAGGTCACGGATGCCGTCGGTCGTCGGACTGTTGGAACAGCACGAGCTCGCCGCTCGCCGTCGGGTCGACGGGCTGCGTGAGGAGGCCGATCGTATCCAGGCCGAGTTGGCCGTGGCCGAGCTGGAATGGCAGGAGTGGGTGATCGCCCGCAAGCGGGTCGATACGGTGCTGGCTCCGGGCGGCGGCACCGTCGACACGGAGATCAGCCCGGATGTGCAGAATGCGGACGCGCCGTCGGCGCCCCGGGATACGGTGAAGCCGAAGTCGCAGGTGCCGGTGTGGCGTGAGGGACTGGCCTGGTCGGCGCTGTCGTTGGACTATCAGCGCATTCTCAAGGCACTCGCGGACCGGGCCCGGCTCGGTCAGGGGCCGGTGACCTGCCAGGAGATGGCCGCAGCGTTCGGTTTGGACGTGGTGCCGGCGCGGGTGGAAGCACT
>NZ_JBIAQV010000083.1:0-18853 GCF_042889305.1 Streptomyces sp. NPDC002619
GGGCAGGTGGCGCAAACCTGCCGCACCAGCGGCAGACGGAAACGGGAGACCGTACTCAAGCCGAAGCCCTCACGCTTTGGTGATGTGACGGACCACCCGGGCCGAAATGCCCGGATTGCCGAGATCCATTGAGGATCGAAGTAACGGTGGACCGCTCCGAACAAGGGCGGTGCAGCCCGGTCGCGGTGGCGGCGGTGGCGGCGGTGGCGGTCCGTCAGGGGCGGCTTGGTGTCGGCTCCGGCTCGGAGAGAAGCGCTGCCGGGCGGCGCGGGAGCAACAGCGGGGTCGCCAGCAGGAGCATCCCGGCCAGGCCGATGGCCGTACGCGGGCCGAGCAGGCCGCCCAGCACGCCCCAGACAGCCGTCAGAAGCGCGGTCGAGGCCTTGGTCGTCACCGCCCAGGCGGACAGCGTGCGGGTGACCCGGTCGGGCGCGGTGCGCTCGAGGCGGTAGGTGGTGTAGACGGGGTTGAAGACCCCGCAGCAGAAGATGAGTCCGAGCTCGACGCCGATTACCAGCAGCAACCCGCCGGTGCCCGGCCCCAGGAAGGCCAGGCCGACGGGCCAGAGCGCGCGCAGCGCCCCGGCCACGATGAGGACCTGGTGCTGTCCGAACCGGGTGACGAGCGGTCGAGCCAGTCGCGAACCGAGCAGCCCGCCGATCGAGGGTGCGGCGAAGGCGAGGCCGTACTGCCACGGTGCGAACCCGAGTCGGCCGAGCATCAGGACGGCCAGCAGCGGCTCGGCGGCCATCACCAGGCCGTTGAACAAGGCGGTGTTGAAGAACAGCGGACGTAGCGTCGCGTCGGCGAGGATGTACCGCCAACCGTCGAGCAGGTCCCCGGCCCGGATGCGCGCGGCCTCCCGTCGCTCGGGCCGCGGCTCGTGCCCGCCGGTCGCGCGGATGCCCAGGGCCGAGAGCAGGTAGCTGACCGCGTCGGCCACCACCGTCGCCACCGGACCGAGGAGCCCGATCGCCGCGCCGCCCAGCGGCGGTCCGATGATCGTGGTCGTCCAGGCCGTGGACTCGAACCGGGCGTTGGCGACGAGCAGGTCCTCGGCCGGCAGCAGCGTCTTCAGGTACGCACCGGAGGCGGCGCGGAAGGTGATGTCGGCCGCCGCGACGACGACCGAGACCAGCAGGAGCTGAAGGAAGGTAAGCACGCCGAGCGCGAACGCGGCGGGGATCGTCAGCAGCGCCGCGAACCGCACCAGGTCCATCGCGATCAGCACCGGCCGCTTGCGGCGGAACTCCACCCACGGGCCGAGCGGCACCGCCACGGCCGCGCCCACCGCAGCCCCCACGGAGGAGAGCGCGGCGACCTCGGCCGGTCCGGCGTGCAGCACCCGGATGGCGATCAGCGGGAACGCGCCGAAGGCGAGCCACGTGCCGAGCGCGCTGGTCCCGTACGCTCCCCAGAGCCACCCGAACCGCCACCCCAGCCGATGTCCGAGCAGATGTCCCAGCCGGTGCCCGCTCCTCATGCCCGACGCCCCTTGCCACTCACCCGCACAACCGATCCGCGATCGGAAACATCAAAGCGAGCGCCATACCCAGGAATCAAACAACCGCAGAGCCATCGGCCACAACCAACGGTTGTGGCCGTAGGGTACCGGCATGGATCTCGACACCGTGCGGACCTTCGTCGCCGCCGCCGATGCGGGGCAGTTCCAGGAGGCCGCCGCCGAGCTGGCGGTCACCCAGCAGGCTGTCTCCAAGCGCATCGCGGCGCTGGAGCGCACCCTCGGCGTGCGGCTGTTCACCCGCACCCCGCGCGGCGCCGAGCTCACCATCGACGGGCAGGCATTCCTGCCCCACGCGCGCGAGCTGCTGCGCGTCGCCGAGCGCGCGGTCGCCTCCGTGCACACCGGCCGCCGTCCGCTACGCGTCGACGTGATCGCCTCGCGCGGCGCGGCGTCGGGCCTGATGCGCGGCTTCCACCGCGCGCACCCCGAGATCGACCTCGACGTGCTGATGCTGTTCGACATCGAGACGGCCGTCGCCGCCATCCGCTCCGGTGCCATCGACGCGTCCTTCCGCGCCGTCGCCGTGCCCGGCCGGCCCCTTCCCGAGGACATCGAGTCCGTCCGGGTGCTCGACGAGCCGCTCCAGCTCCTCACTGGCCCCGCCCACGCGCTGGCGGGCGCCCGGTCGGTGACCGTCGCTCAGCTCGCCGGGCACCGGATCTGGATGCCCGGCATCGTCCCCGGTACCGAATGGGCCGCCTACTACGACGACCTCGTCGCCGAGTTCGGCCTCACCATCGAGGCGACCGGCCCCAACTTCGGCTCCGACGCGCTCCTCGACACCGTCGCCGACACCCCGGCCCTGGCCACCTTCATGGGCGAGCACACCCGCCTCGTCTGGCCCGCCGACCACGGCCTGCGCCGCATCTCGGTGACCGACCCCACGCCCGTCTACCCGCACTCGCTCCTCTGGCACCGCGACAACCCCCACCCGGCGCTGGTCACCCTCCGCACCCACCTCGCCACCACAGCGACCGGCCACGACGCCGCCGGAACCTGGACGCCGAGCTGGGTGATTCCGCGCTGAACACCACCACGTCTCCCGCTCCAACTGGCCGCGCACCGCTTCGCACACGCTCGATGAGGTTCGCCGTACGGTGGAGGCCACCCTGAAGCTGGCCTCCGCAGGCACGGCTGGATAGATAAGCGGACGGTAGGCGTGAGTCGCGAGTTCGCCGCGCTTCGCGCTGCCTGTCAAGTCAAGTGAGACGAGCGTGCTGCTATGAACTGTGTGGTTCGGGTTGGCGGCGCTTGGCCGGGTCGTTGATCCATGCCCGCCGGGGGATCCTGGGAGGCTGCGGGCGGCGGTTGAACCGCTCCGGATGCCGCGCATACGCCCCGGCCAGGGGGGCCGCGCGCTGTTCTCGGACCAGTTCGGCGGTGCCGAAGTGCACGCTGGCCGGGGTGTGGTAGCCGATTCCGGAGTGGCGGTGGGTGTGGTTGTAGTAGGTGATGAACCCCTCCATCCACTCCCGCGCGTGTGTCAGCGAATCGAACCTTTCCGGATAATCCGCAATGCCGCGTAGATGAGTGATCTGCGGCTTCGTCAAGCTGCTTCCGCCGCAGCCACGGACGTGACAACGGGACCTTCGTTAGGCAGAGAAGCCGACCAAGGTCTTCCCGTCCGAGAGGTCCCGTTGCCCGATCAGTGTGCCACCACCACCTTCACCGAGACCATCACCTGCGCGGCTGGCGCTTTCGCACCCGGACACCTCGGCGAGTTGACCCAGCATGTGCCGTTCGAACTGGCTGACGCTGTGCTGGAGGAGACTCGAACCGGTCACCGTCGCCTGCGGCATCTCCCCTCCCGCGTCGGCATCCATTTTCTCCTGGCCCTGGCGATGTCCCCGACGCTGGGCTATACGCGTGTCTGGGACAAGCTCGTCGCCGGCCTGCACGGACTGGCGCTGCACCGGCCGTCGGAGAAGGCGCTGCGCGATCTGCGGCGCCGTCTGGGGCCAGCTCCGTTGAAGGCACTGTTCGACGCGGTGTCCGGGCCACTCGCCCGGCCGGGCACGACGGGCACCTGCTACCGCTCCTGGTGCACGGTCGCCTTCGACGGCTGCAGCTCGCTCAAGGCCCCTGACCAGCCGCGGATCCGCAGTCTGTTCAGCAAGTCCAAGCACCGGTGGGGTATCTCCGGCTATCCCGCCCTGCGGCTGACGGCCCTGGTCGAGACGGGGACACGGGGCTTGCTCGGCGTGGTCTTCGGCCCCACCAGCGTCGGCGAACCGACCCATGCCGCCCAGCTCATTCACCTCCTGTCACCGAAAATGCTCCTGCTGGCCGACCGTGGCTTCGACGGGAACAACTTCTACGCGGCCGTCGCCCGCAGCGGCGCTCAGCTGCTGGTCCGCCTCGGCCCGCACCGCAAGCCCGTCGTCCTGGAGGTCCTCGGCGACGGCTCTTACCTCACCCTGCTGGGCGGGCTCAAACTCCGGGTCATCGAGGCGGACATCACCGTGACCCTGCGCAACGGGCAACGCGTGCACGACCGCTACCGTCTGGTCACCACGGTCCGTAGTGCCAAATCGCCCGTACCATGAGGCTTTCTCGCATGGGGGGAACCGGAAATGCGACGGACGTGGCAGGCGGTCGCGGCACTGCTCGGGCTGGTACTCGCAGGTTGTGCGGGCTCGGGGAGTACGCCTTCCGGCAAGCCAAGTCGTACGACGGTTTCGGCACCCGGGGTTCCCAGCACCCTGCGGGCCCAAGTCGCCGTTTCGGGCCCGTGGCGCGCGTGGACCGCTTCCTTCTCCGCGCAGGAGGGCCGCTGCGGGGCGACGGCTCATCAGATCGTGTGCCGCACCGGCTCCGGTGGCCTCGTCGGGCGGTCCCGGGTCACCGGCGAGGTCACCTGGGCCGTCCCCCCGACCGGTGGCGGCAAGGACGCCGCACTCGTCGTCGACTCGGCCGACGAACGGGCCGTGACCGGCTCCGGCGCGATACTGCGCGCGGCGAATCTACGCACGGGCACGGCCGCCTGGACGCGCCGGCTGACCGACGGCAACGCCTTTCCGGCTCTCGCGGCGGCGGACGGGACCGTCTACGTCCTCGAAACGCCGGCGAAGACCACCGGGATCATCACCCTCGGCGCCTTCCGGGCGTCCGACGGCAGGACGCTGTGGCACCGCACCATCGATGCGGATCCGTACGGGGGCATCGCCGCTTTCGGGGGCCGCGTCTACACCACCGACGGCACGAAGGTCACCGCCCGCGACGCCCGTACCGGCGCCGCCGTGGCGACCAGCCCCCAGGGTGTCGAGTGCCCGAACCTCATCTCCGGCGGCCATTACCTCGTGTGCACCGGCAGCCCGTACTCCGCCGAGGACACCTTCCCGCCACTCCAGCGCCTGGACCCGGTCACGCTCGGGCCGCTGCCGACCGCCGAGGACACCAGCCTGAAGCCCGAGCGCGGTCTCATCTCGTCCGACGGTGTGCTCGTGTTGTTCGAGGACAGCGCGGAGGACCCGGGCGCCGGCGACTGGAACGCATACGACCTCGTCCACCACCGGAGGCTGTGGAGTTACGCCACCACCACCGAGGAGGCAGAACTGGCCGGCGAATGGTTCGTCACCTTCACCCCGGTCAACGACGCCGCCGTCAGAGGACGCGTGATCACGATCGACCTGCACGCCGGCCCGCAGGCGACCGGAGCCGCCGCGCCGCGCATGTCCGCGCCGTACCCGCAGACGAGGGACGGGGAATACCCCACGCTCGTCGTCCCGGGCGGCGACTCGGGCCATATCGTTGTCCAGGCGGGAACACATCGCGGCCTGCGGTCGATCCCGCTGCCCTGACACCGCGGCTCGGAGCGGGCCCCGGCGTCCTCACCCCGTCGCGTCCACCAACGCCGGCCGTGCAACCGGTCGGGCGGCCCTGGGCCGTGTCGCAGCCCGGTGTCGGCACGTCGGTACCGCTGACGGATGAAGACCGGCCAGCGCGTGGTGCCGCCGTGGGCGAGTTCCGCTTGACAGCCGCACCTGCATCACGCTGCCCGGGGTCGCCGACCCGGACACCGCCGAGCCAGCGTTCGCGCCCCAGAACTTCACCGGCAGCACCGTCACCATGTTCATCGGCCCGGACTGCGACGGCCGTTACTACGCACCGTACGGAGCGGTCCCCGCCGCCTGCTGCACCACCTGCCAGCGCATGATGAATCTGACCGAGGTTTGGGAACAGGCACCGTCGGAAGCAGCGAGGGACGTTGCCGTGCCTCAAGACCGGCGGCACCCAGGTCTACGCCTACTGGAAGCGCGGCGAAGTACCCGCCGACCTGATCAGCCCCGACGGAACGATCCCGCTACGGATCACCGTCAACGGTGACTGCGTCTTCTACGCCGACCGGCCGAGGCAAAGCGTGTATTATTGATTTTACAGATGCGCGGCAACTCAACTGCCGCCAACCCAACTCGCACCAGAAGGACAGGGCATGGACTACATCGACACCAAGTACGTGGCCGCCGAACTCAAGCGCCGATTGCAGAACGCGTTCCCCGCCGTAAAGTTCAACGTGCGCAAGGGCACCGGTACCGCCTCCGCGTGGATCTCCGTCTACTGGACCGACGGCCCCAACACGGCCGAGGTCGAAGAGCTCACCCGCCCCATGCAGGGCGCGCAGTTCAACGGCCAGGAGGACCGCTACGAGTCCACCGACAACACGGTCACCGTCACCGTCAAGGGCCGGAAGGTCACCGGCAAACCGCTGGTCGACGGCATCAACACCCACCGGGAGACCTCCGACGACGCACTGAAGGCCGCCGCCGCCCTCTGTCCGAAGCCAACGATGGCATGGATCCCGCCTCGGCCGGGTGGACAGGTGCCCTTGAAATCGACGGCCACCCCATCCGGGACAACTGGGGGCGCATGCAGGCAAGGCAGATCGCCATCGATGTCGTCTTGCCCCAGCGCTGGGCCGCCACCAAGGGACAGACCGCCGCCCAGGCCGCGCCCGTCCGGCGAGCACCTCCGAGGAGGCCGACGAGTCCACGGAGGGACTCACGGACACGGACGAGGACGGGACGACGGTCACCGGTACGCGTCTCGGTGACGGCGCCGCCGACGTGCTGAAGCGGCACGGCTTCAAGTGGCACCGCAAGAACCAGTACTGGTACGCCCCCGGCAGCCGTGGCCAGCAGGCCGACACCGACCGCATGGCCACCGTCGCCGCCGACCTGCGCGCCGCCAATCTGCGCGTCACCACAGCGCAGCTCGAGCCGACCCTCACCGCCTGACCGCCCCTCGAGCGGGCGCCCCGGCGCCCAGCCCGGCCTGCCCTCCCGGAGTCCTCATGCGCACTCATTCCGCCTTCCAGCTCATCGGCGACCGCTCCCACCAGTGCGACGCCACCGCCACCTACACCCTCAACGGCGCCCGCTCGTACGCCCTGTGCGACGGCATCGGTTCCACCGACGCGGTTCGTGGCTGGACCCGCACCGCCGCCCGCCGCGCCGACGCCGAGACCGGCCTACGGGCCGTGTACGAGGCGTACGCCGCCGAGCCGGACCGGCAGGACAAGTACGCGCGCAACGACCTGCCCGCCGCGTGCGCCGTCGTGGTTGTCACCGCCCCCCGTGGCTTCGTTCACTTCCAGTGACAGCGTTTATCGATGAGTTGCAGCACTGGTTGGCGATCCAAGGGCTCTCGGATGTTCATGAGAAATGACGGCGATGCAGTGTCCGGGCTCAGGTATGGACACTCACTGTGCAGGCTGCGGCTATTCCGGTCGGGCGTTGCGAAGGGTCGACCACGCCTGAGATCGGCGTGGCCTGGTGTCGTGGGGCACGCGGTCAGCGCGAAGGTGCCGGCATCCACTGCCCGTCCGCCGCCCCGGACCGCCCAGCGGCCGGCATGACAGGCAGAGGCCTCGTCACCGCGGCGGCAGCCGCCGCGAGCGCCGGCGCCGACGCTCGCGGAGGACAAGCGGTCAGCGGCGGTAGCAGTACGAATCCGAGGAGGCGTCGCCGCCTTGCAGGCGCGTCTGGTGCACGCGCAAACCCAGGAAGTCCGGGCCGTGCGGGAAGAAGCGGCTGTCGACGGAGAGCCCGCCGTCCGAGGTGTCGGCGTCGAGTTTGACCATCCACGGGTCGATGCCCGCGGGATAGAACTGCGCGTCCCAGGCGCCGTACAAGGAGTTCGTCAGGTACACGCGCCGCCCGTCGCGGCTGAGCTCGACCATCTGCGCTCCGCCGGTCAGCGGAATGTCCGGCTCAGCGGGATGCGGCTGTTGGCTGACGATGCCGCCAAGACGCACGGACGCGGTCTGCCTCGGATGGAACGGGTCGCTCACGTCGTACTGGAGCAGATCGCCGGTTCCCCATGCGGATACGTACAGCCACTGGTCGTCCACCGACAGGTCGATGTCGGTGATCAATGGGGGCACGGCGCCGAACGGCTGCAGCGCCGGGGGCAGGTCCTCCGTTTGCGCGGGCTCGGCAGGGATGGTGATCACCTTGTGGACCACGAAGTCTTCGCCCTCCCGGTTCCACAGCCACACCGACGCCGACAGGTCCTCCACGTTGACCACGGTGTCTGTGAACCCCCACGTTGCCTCGGGGTCGTGCGCGGGACGCAGCTCCAGCACCATCTGGTTCTCATCCCCCAGATCGACGCGCTGCAGGTGCCGGCCGGAGTCCAGCTCCCAGAAGTGCAGCGAGTGGCCGTACTGGCGACCCAGCAGCAGTTCGGGGATGAGGCCGTCCTCGATCATCGAGGGGGTGCCCCACTCGCTGGTCACGGCGATGTTCTGGCGCAGATGCCACCAGAGGTCGTAGGCGAACCGCTGCGGTCCGCGGTCGCTCTCCCAGGCGCGCAGCACTTCGAAGCTTTCGTGGTCCAGCAGCGCGACGCCGCCAGGTCCGTCCGCACCGTCCGCGCCGCCCAGGCAGGACAGGAACACTCCGTCGGGGCCGCAGTGGAGTGTGTGCGGACGCGAATATCCGGCCTTGGCGGCCAGCTCCTCGGGCTCGACCACCTTGACCAGGCGCGGGCGGGCGGCATCGGGGCCGGTGTCGAAGACGTACAGCCGGGAGGAGCGCAGTCCCGGGATGATGAGGTAGCGCCGCGCAGCGTGATGATGACCGGCATGCGCCAGCGCGCTCGAGCAGGCGTTCCAGCCGAAGTGGTGCAGTTCGTTGCCCAGGCCGGGCAGCTCGGCGTGGGAGGTCACGCGGCCGTATACGGGGGATTCGGGGTCGGTGCCGACGGTGAACAACGCGTCCGCGCGCTGTGCGCTCGGGTCGAAACCGACGACATAGCCGAGCTTCTCCGGGGGCGCGGCGACGGCATCCGCCGGAGTGCGGTACAAGGTGGGGTCACTGTGGTCGTCGCGGTCGTGAGCGTGCTCAGTCGTGCTCATGGCTGTTCCTTACTCCCGAACGGGAGCGCGGATCCGGGGGGACTCTCGACAGGGAGCCGGGCTCACCCGGTCGAGATCGATGTGCAGACGCGGGACTGATGCGCCATAAAGCGAGCGTTTCACAGCCCCGGAGCCCTGCCAAGCCGACAGCGCGGGGGCGCGGACCGCCTCAGCGTGCGGCTCGTCTCGTCTCCGGCACGCCCGAGAGCGGCGGCGCCGAGCGGACACCGGGCCTTCTGGCCGCCTTGCCAGGTGACCGTGTCAGACGTCGCTCGCTGATCCGGCCTGATTGACCGGACAGGATCTAGCGGGCCCGGTGGTGACAAGCCGCCTTCGGCATGTGAGGCCTGGCAGTTGGCTGGCATCGACGGCTTCGATCCAGGAGGGAGAGTGGCGCCGAGGCGGCTGGTGAGTATCTCGCCGAAGCCGCGGACACGTTCGGCGGCGGTGTCCAGTTCGGGGCAGCGGGCCAGGACGTCTTTCAAGGCGGCGCGGTCTTCCTCGCTCAGGGCCGTGGGATGGCGGGTGAGTCAGCCGGTCACCTGCCGCGCCTTCGGCGGCGGGGGCGGCGCGTCCGGCGGAGTGGCGCGCAGGGTGGCGACGTATGCGCGGACCATGGCGTAGGTGACAGGGGCGTTCTCGGCGAGCAGTTCGCGGTGCAGGCGGGTGACGCTCGTGCATCCCGCGGCGAACCGCCGCTCCAGGTAGGGCTTGTAAGGGTCGAGCCGACTGGGCCGGGGCCCGTTTTCGCGGAGGGTGTCCTGCCAGTGCACGGCGCGGGCATACCGCAGCACGGTGTTGAGGCCCCAGCCCAGGTGCCGGGCGATCGCCCGGCGCGAGTGCCCCTGCGCGAGCAGTTCGTGAACCATGGCGTGTACGGCCTTCTTGCGCTGGGCCCGTCGGCCGACTGGATCCGGGCCGGCAGGCCCCGAGTCGTCCTGCCGAGAGGCAACGTTCGACGGCTTGGGTGGTGCCGGAGCGCGCAGACACTCACGGTGTGCAGCGACGCAGGTCTCCATGGCTCGGCCGAGGCCCTGCCACAGGTGGAACCGGTCGGCGACCTGGAGAGCGTCGGGGGCGTCGAGCCGGGCTCCCTCGGCGTAGGCGCCCGCGCGGTCCCGGCAGATGATCTCCACGCCCGGGTGGGTGGTCAGCCACTCGGCCAGCGGCCCTGATGCACGTGTCGGGAGCGCATCGACTACACGATGGGTTTCTCCGCAGGTCAAGACGGTGGAGTAGGTCTGGCCCCGACGGATCGCGAAGTCGTCCACGCCCAGCATGCGCGGCGTACTGAACTGCAGATCCGGCAGCGCCATGACCCTGCGCAGCAAGGTCATCCGCCCTGCGCACAGGCCCAGTCGGTGAGCCAGCCGGGCGCCGGCCCGTCCGGCGAGTGCGAGCCCTACGTGTTCCAGGATGCGGTTGAGCCGAGTAGTAAAGCGCGCGTAGGGGGCGGTCAGCTGAGCGAACGGCTCGGCGAACGTACGGCGCGGGCAGTCCCCGCGCCGCAGATGAAACGCCGGACCGTCAGCCGGATCACGACGCTCTGCCCACCGAGCGGGAGATCCTTCAATCTGCGCTGGTAGGAGTCGTGCACCCGGCCCGAGAAGCGACCGCAGTCCGGACACACGGCGTCGGCCGCCCGGCCTCTGGCCACGACATCGACCGTGCCGAAGGCAGCGGTCACCGCCTCGACGTCCACGTCGTCGATCCCGCCGAACACGAGAGAGTCCCGGAACGATACGTCGGGCTGCATGACCAGCACCATGACCGACCACAGCTGACCACGGCGGAGACAGTCCCACATCTGACGGAGCGTCACCCCTCCGTCAGAACGCGGGCGTACGCGGTCTCACACGAACCCGAATCCCCTCTTGATCGAACACCATGGTGATCCTCACCGAACCGCTCCCCAATGTCTGTCCAGGTTCATGTCGTCACGTCACCCCAGGGGTTTGCGGTGGGACAGTGAAATCTGCAGCCTTCCTGGAATGCCGACGAAGGTGCTCGACAGCCAACCGGGCCGTTGCACCGATCACGGAATCGGCCTGTGGCGTCCGGGGGCCGGGTCCGGCCGGTCTGGTGAACACCGCCACCGCAAAACGAGAACCGTCCGGGAACTGCACAACTCCCGCTTCGTTGCTTGCACAACCGGGAACGGTGCCCGACTTGGCCGCTACCCGCACCTCGTCGCTGAACCCGGCGGCGATCTTCCGGGTCAGCCGCTGCTGGCCGAGGATCGTCCGCACCGCTCGGCACGCATCACCCGGCCCGGCCTCGTCCCGCCAGATCAGCCTCAGCAAGGTGGCCATCTGCCCGGCCGTCGCGCTCGTGATACGACCGGGTCGCAGGGACGGAGCGGACAGTACGCGATCCCATATGCGCTCGGTGTCCGCTGGTGAACCCGCTTGACGCATCGCGCGTCCCATCTCCGTCCACCCCGCGAAACCCGCATCGCGGCCAATGGCATCGAACTCCTGCCGGATCGTGCCCGCCAACCGGATCCGGTCCAGACCCAGGCCGGCCAAGCGATCATGGATCCGCGACACCGACACACGGCGGATCAACACATCGGTTGCAGTGTTGTCACTGATGGTGAGCATCATCCGGGCAATATCACGCAGCGAGACCTCGGCCTCGTCCTCGAAGATGCAGAACCCCTGGCCGCCCGGCGTGGCCTGCGCCGGCGAGAGCCGAACGCGCTCGGCCAGATCCACGCTCGCCTCGGCAGCCTGACAGAACAGCTCCAACGCCACCACGATCTTGAACGTGGACGCGGCGACCACCAGTTCGTTATCTCCGAACGCCACCCGCCCCGGGCCGTCGATGTCCAGGACAGCCACACTGCCCTTGCATCCGGCATCAGCGAACACCTGCTCCAACCTGCCCTCGATCATTCAGCCACGATTACCCACCCAACGCACACCCCGAGGACGATTCGCCAACGGCGAACCTCGCTCCGTCCCCTGCCGCGAATCCGGCAATCCGCAAGATGATCCTGCTTCAGTGACTCTCCGAGACGGCTCCCCAAGATCTGTGCCAGAACCCAGCACTCACCGATAAAGCCAGCCGCTCGGCCCGACTGGGACTTCCAAGAACTGATCTCCATCGAGGGCTCAGCCGTCGCCCTGCGGATCACGCGGCGGGATCGCGCCGTTGCCCGCCTAGAAGACTGCTGAAAATCTCGGGTTCTGGCCCCGACTCGGCCGGGTCGGGGCCAGTCTTGTAGGCATGCAGGGGGAATGGGCTGGGGAGTTGGTCGGGCCGGATGTGTGGGAGACCTGCCGGGAGTTGATCCCGGCGGGGAGCGTGTTCGCGTTCCTGGCCGAGCACCGGGAGGCGCTGTTCCCGCCGTCGATGTTCGCGGACATGTATCCGTCGTCCAACGGGCGGCCGAGTCTGCCGCCGCAGGTGCTGGCCGCGACCGTGGTTCTGCAGAGCCTGCAGGGGCTGTCGGATTTCGAGACGGTCCAGGAACTGCGGTGCGACCTGCGGTGGAAGGCCGCCTGCGGGCTCGGCCTGTACGACATGGCGTTCGATCCGTCCCTGCTGACGTACTTCAGGCGCCGCCTGCGTCACTCGGCCGATCCGATGCGGATCTTCACCAAGGTCAAGGACGTGGTGGCCGCGACCGGCGTGCTCAAGGGAAAGCAGCGGCGGGCGCTGGATTCCACCGTGCTCGATGACGCGGTGGCCACCCAGGACACCGTCACCCAGATCATCTCCGCGATCCGGCGGGTGATCCGGGAGGTTCCCGGTGCCCAGGAGGTGGCCGCGGGGCACTGCCGGGCGCACGACTACACCGATCCGGGCAAGCCGAGGATCGCCTGGGACGATGAGGCCGCCCGCGCCGTGCTGGTCGACGCGCTGGTCACCGACGCCCTCAACCTGCTGGGATGTCTGCCCGAGCAGAACCTGGGCGAGAAGGCTGCGAACGCGGTGGGCCTGCTGGCCCTGGTCGCCGGGCAGGACGTGCAACCGGCCGAGGACTCCGACGGACGCGACGGACGCTGGCGCATCGCCCGGCGCACGGCGGTGGACCGGACCGTGTCCACTGTCGATCCCGACGCACGCCACATCCACAAGAACCGCACCCGCCACCAGGACGGCTTCAAAGGACATGCGTCCTTCGAGCCGGAGAGCGGGCTGTTCACCGCCGTTGCTGTCACCGGCGGCTGCGGGCCCGACAACCACGAGGCCGCCGTCGCCGCCGGCCTGCTCGCCGACGAGGAGCAGGACGCGGAGTCAACCGTGCTCGGCGATTCCGCCTACGGCACCGGCGACCTGCGCGCACAGTTGCAGGCCGACGGCCACTGCCTGGTGATCAAGCCGCCGCCGCTGCGGCATGCGGTCCCCGGCGGCTTCACCGTCGACGACTTCCGCATCGACACGGTCGCCGGCACCGCGACCTGCCCGGCCGGACACACCGCCAACCTCGGCCAGGTCAAAGTCGACGGCGCCCGCACCGCCCAGTTCAAGCGCGCCTGCACCGGCTGCCCCCTGCGCGAGCGCTGCACCACCTCCAAGACCGGACGCACCCTCAACGTCCACCCCAGCACGAACTGCTGTCCGCCGCCCGGGCCCAGGCCGCCACCGATCCCGCCTGGCAGGACGAATACCGCAGATGGCGGCCCCCGGTCGAACGCGCCATCGCCTGGCTGGTCGCCAAGGGCAACCGCCGAGTCCCTTACCGAGGCGTCATCGCCAACAACATCTGGCTCCACCACCGGGCCGCCGCCCTCAACCTCCGCCGACTGATCAACCTCGGACTCACCCGGACCGGCGACACCTGGCGCCTCGCCCCGGCCAACGCATAGCGAAAGGAGCCGCCCGGCCTACAACCGGACAGCGCCCCCGCAAGATTTTCAGCAGTCTTCTAGATGATCAATTCCAAGGGATGAGAGCTGCGAGCCGACCGCTACGATCAGGCCTGGGATGCGGGAGCTTTGGGGAGGGCAGGCTTGTGGGTGACATGGCGGGTCCGGGACGCCGGGGGGTGCTCGCGTTTGGCGCGGTGGTGGTGCTTGCGGCTTGTACATCGACTGCGAAGAGCGCAGATGGTGCCAAGGTCCGCACAGACCTGGAGCCTCTGGAACGTCGGTTCGCTGCGCTCGGCGCGCTGTCCGGCGCGCACTGGCTCGGCACCGCACTGGGCACCGATTCGAGGAGGTCCGTTCCGGGCCCTACCGATGTTCGAGTAGTGGGAACCGCCCAGCTGAGAGCAGGTGCCGTCGCTGCCATCATGGGGGCACCGCAGCGGAGCTTTCAGCCTGAGACACCGCGCCAACTTCCGGGCGAACTCGCCGAGTTCATGCCCAAGGGCGCAAGGTGGGTCCGTAGCGACTCCTTCGACAGTGAAATGACGGGTGGGACGTACCCCGGCGCGTTCTATCTCGATCCAGGCACGGACACGGTCTACTTCGACACGACCAATCCGAGCGTTTCCGCCAGCTCCGGACCGTGATCTAGTCCTGCTGTTTCCCTGCGGAGACGAGGCGAAGGTGTCCAAGATCATGTTGTGACGCACAACTTGGACACCCTCGCGACTGCACTGTATTCGACGACCGACGATCTGCTGAAGGAGCGTCCGGACCTGGCGCCGTGGCGGCCAGCCGTGGGGATCGCGCCGCAGCTCACCGACGCCGAGCTGGTCACCCTTGCGATGATGCAGGCCATGCTCGGTTTCACCTCCGAGGCCAGGTGACTCCGGCATGCCCGGGCCCACCTGCGGCATCTCTTCTCGTACCTGCCGCAGCAACCCGGCTACAACAAGCGGCTGCGCAAGGCCGCCGAGCTGCTTCGCCGGGTCACCCGGATCCTGGCCACCAGCACCTCGGTGTGGAGCGACGACGTATGGATCGTGGACTCCACACCCGTGGAATGCGGCTGCTCGCGGGAAACCGTGAAACGCTCCGACCTGGCCGGATGGGCCGAGTACGGCTACTGCGCCAGCCACAGCCGCTTCTTCTGGGGCCTGCGGCTGCACCTGGTGTGCACCCTCCAGGGCCTGCCCGTCGCCTTCGCCCTGACCGGCGCCAAGGCCGACGAGCGCGAGACCCTGCTGGACCTGCTCGCGGCCGAACCGCACCTCCTCACCGCCCGGCCCGGCCAGACACTGATCGGCGACAAGAACTACTTCGGCCGCAGCTTCGAGCAGGAACTCGCCCAGCAGGGAATCCAGTTACTACGGCCGACCCGCAAGGGCGAACGGCAGCGGCCCGGCGGATCCCTGTTCAAGCCGTTGCGGCAGGTCATCGAGTCGGTCAACGAGACCTTCAAGGGACAGCTCGACCTCGAACGGCACCGAGGACGCACACCCCGAGGTGTCATCGCCCGCGTCATACAGCGCATCCTCGCACTGACTGCCGCGATCTGGCACAACGACCACACCGGACAAGCCACCCTGCGATCACTGACCGCCTTCGATCACTGACCCCTTGGAATTGATCATCTAGGGGGGCCTCGTGCGCCGCTACATCCTGCCCATCGCCGCCATCCTGCTGACCGCCGCCTGCGGGACCAGCACCAATCAGGCTGGACCGGCGCCTTCGCACCTCTCGTCCCGGCCAGTCGCGAAGGCGAAGCATTCCGCTGCTCCGGCCGCCAGGCCGAAGCCGAGTTCGGCCAAGCCGAAGCCGAAGCCGTCCCGGTCGCCCAAGACATGCGAGCCCACTCGGGACATCATCGTGTGGACGAAGACACCCGGCGTGCCCGACAGCGCGCAGGAACTGGGGAATTACAATCTGGCGACCTGCGAGTCCACGTTCCAGCGGCTGCAGAAGACGTCGCCGACCGAGGCCGGGAACTGCACTGAGGCGGCGTGGGCGTCCGACAACCCGGGCTACAACACGGACGCCGAGCCGGCCGCGCACCTCAAGAAGGTGCAGGTCGTGATCGGGCCGGCCTGCTGAATCCGAGCTGAACCTTGTGTAACGCAGGCCTGGCTCCAGCTACGTTGACCTCGTCCCGCCGTTGAGGGGTTCGGGACTGCCGGGCCCTCGGATAGGGCCCGGCCTCTTCCCCGGTCCCGTCAGTCGTTGACGGGCGCCGGGATCTCCTCGAGCCGCTCGTCGTGAAGCAACTGCCACCACACGCCGTCGGTGTCCCGGAAGCGGACGACCGGCTTGGCCCGTCCCATCAGCGTGTCCACGAGCGCTGGAAGCGGCCGGGCCCGGTGCCGGTCACTACCGGCCGACGTCCGAAGCCGCTCACCGCACCCGCCTCGGGTGGTCGTCCTTGTGCTCACGGATCTCGACGTTGCAGTCCGAGACCTGCGAGTGGTCCCCGGCTTCTGCGGCCTCGTCTCGCTGCCTGGCCAGCGCCGCGCACACGCTGCAGCGTGGGGCCGGCTCAGGCCACTCGGGCGGCAGTGGCAGGTTGACGGGTGGGCTCATCTCCGTCGGCATCAGGGGGCCTCCACGGGGCGTCGGTACCCGCCGGGACCGATTGCGGCGGCGAGCACAGCGGGATGGGTGAGCAGCCCGGATCCATCGGGCCGGGACAGCCAGAAGCGGCCGCAGGCCCGCCAGCCCGTCGGCGGGCAGTGCAGCGCCCACCCAGCCGGCTGCACGGCCACCTGCGGCACGTCGGCCAGCTCCGCCGCAGCGTCGGCGGGCACGAGCCACCAGGTCCGTTCCACCAGCGGATCGGCGAGGACAGGCCCGCGCTGCTCCTCCCGGATGCGGTTCAACGTCTGCATGGCGGTGATGAGCCGGGCCTCGGCGGCGAGCCAGCGGGGACCTGAAGCTATGGGGGCGAGGGCTTCCATTTCCCACGCCTCGCGTACGAGGTCCGGGTGCGCGGAGCAGTCGGCGAGCCACGCGTCCCCGGCCTCGTACAGCTTGGCGAGGCGCATCGGTAGGGCCATGACCAGGACGGTAGGAAAGCCCGTTGTGGCCGCGTGCGCCGATTGCGCGGGATTGCGCGATCGGCCCGCAGGTTGGGGGCGATTGCTCAACCGAGGTCGAGACCGGCCCGTGCGCGGCCGATCAGCCGCTGTGCCTGCTGCCCGTAGACGGCGCATTCGCCGAGGCGGTCCCAGACCCTGCCGTACAGGGTGACGTCCTCGTCGGACTCCAGCGTGAACTCCGTGTTGATCGTCTCGACGACCACCCGCTGTTCGTCGAAGATCCAGAACCCGTGCTTCGGGGTGAGCTTCAACCGAACCCCCAACGGCACGATGCCGAGCGAGACCTGGCTCAGGCCGATCAGCCCGACGAGCCGGTCGAGCTGGCTGGCCATCACCTCGCGGGGGCACACGAGGGCGTGCAGGGCGCCCTCCCACAGCAGGACGCGGAACGTTTTGCCGCCCTCGTACAGCACCTCTTGCCGCTTCATACGGGCGCTCACGGCGTCGTCGGTGTCGCGGGGCGACTGCATCAGTTCTGCGTTGTGGATGAGCAGGTGCCGGGCGTAGTCCGGGGTCTGGAACAGGCCTGGGATGACGGTGGCTTCGTAGCCGCGGACGGTGGCCGTATGCCGGTACTCGGCGACGTACCGGTCCTGCACCGCCCGGTGCCCGGTGGCGAGTTGACGCTGCCAGGAGCGTTGCTGCGACTCCAGCCCCCGCAACCGGCTGTGAAGGTCCGGGATTTCGGCGGGGACGTCCAGTGCCCGCGCCCACGCCTCCAGGTCGGCGGCAGTCGCGGTCTGCTTCCCGTTCTCCAGCCGGGACACCTTCGAGCGCTGCCAGCCCAGCCGCTCTGCAAGGTCCTTGCCACGCAGGCCGGCCTCGGTGCGCAGCTCGCGCAGCCGCACACCGAGCGCTTCGCGGCCAGACTGGTAATCCGTGCTCACACGGCAGACGGTACCTGCGCTTGGAACTCCCCGGTAGGGACGGCGAAGTGCCAGGCAGCGTCCCGGGCCTGGCATGCCTGTACGACGCTGGCAGCGTCCTCGAGGACCTGCACCCCGAGCGTCACGCCCTGGTCGTCGATGACGAACCTCACGACCGTGCGGGAGTCGAATAGCCAGAAATCGAAGTCCGGCAGCCCGAGCCGTACGGCGTCGGCGCGCCAAAGGTTGCGGATGTCCTCGCCCGCGGCCACGTTGCCCAGCCCGGTCGCCAGAAGGAACCGCTGGCCCTCGGTCGGCGGGTCGTCGACGAGGCGTACCCGCTCGATCCGCTTCCCCCCCTCGGTCTGCTGGCGTACGCCGACATGCCATGGGCTGGCCGGGTCGTAGTTGAAGGTCTCGCCCTTCTGGAACCGAGCCCAGTTCGGGCTGACGCGGTCGGTGGCGTAGCCGCGCTGGGTCTCCAGCCGCCAGGCAGTGTGCTCGAAGTCCGTGAACAGGTGGGTGATCTCGTCGAACGGGATCAGGTCCGGCACGCGGTCACTCCTTCGTCTGTGTCTCGGTGGCCTGCGCGAGGTCGCGGGGCGCGAAGCGGGTGAGCAGCTCGCGAGGGACGACAACGAACGTCTCCGAATCCTTCACGTCCTGCAACTGGGCGAGGTGCTCGGGGTCGATGAGCCGGTCGCCCTGCACGACGAGGTCACCGGTCTCTACGACCTCGTAGAGGGTGGGGCAGTTCCCGTTCTCTGAGGTGGTGCCAAGGAACCTGAGCGTCATGGGTGCTCTCCGTTCTGGCTGGTCGGATGTCCAGAATGCTGCGGATCGCGCGGCGGCGCTGGAGGATTGCGGGAGATTGCGCGTGCCGGAAGCGAAGCGCTCTGTTGCCCGCAACACCCGGCGCTCCGAGGTAGCCCCGTGCCATGCAGAAGCCCCCACGCGGCCAGTCGCGCCACGCAGGGGCGTCCGGCTACGCCTTCGGGATGGTCCACTCCGTGATCGCGACGCTGTTGCGTTCTTCGCGCTCGGTCAGGACCTGGAAGAGGCCAAATCAAGCCGGGGATGCTGGCTTGTCGGTGCTCGGACCTAGTGCCGCATCAGCCAACGTTCGCCCTGTTCCTGATGAGATGATCACGGCAGTCATCGGGGCTGGCAGCCCTGGATCGGGGAGTGAGGCGCCG
>NZ_JBIAQV010000084.1:0-17409 GCF_042889305.1 Streptomyces sp. NPDC002619
GAGAAGTTCCACTGTCAGGAGTGCGGTCACCAGGCGCACGCGGACACGGTGGGCGCTCTCAACGTTCTACGGGCCGGGCTGGCCCGTCGCGAAGCTCAACCGGCTTAGCGAGAAGCCACCCCGTTCACGGGGTGGAGGAGTCACGGTTTTGCTCCCGTCCGGGTCCGCCCGGCTCCTGGTGGAACCGGTGTGGAAAGGACTCTGGCGGGGTGCGCTCACCGCGGGCTCACCGGCGCGGTGAGAGCGGTGGGTTCAGGCTGCCGGGCGGTTCGGCCGGGTCAGGAGGTCGGTGGCCCGTTGGGTGAGTTCCTTGCGGTCGACCTTGCGGTTGGAGTTCAGGGGGAACTCCGGCAGGTGCTCGAAGCGGCGGGGCAGCATGCCTTTGGGGAGGACGTCGCGCAGGGCGCGGGCGAAGCGGGCGGCGGGGCGGGGCTCGCCGGTGTAGTAGACGACGAGTTCGGTGCCCGACGGGGTCGTGGCGCCCGCGGCCACGGCGTCCTCCACGCCCTCGCAGGAGCGCAGTGCGTGTTCCACCTCGGCCAGTTCCACCCGCCAGCCCTGCACCTGCACCTGGGAGTCGAGGCGCCCGAGGTAGACCAGTTCGCCGTCGGCCAGGCGGCGTACCCGGTCGCCGGTGCGGTACCAGCGGCGGCCGTCGCGCTCCGCGAAACGGCCCGCGTCGTCGGCGGGGTCGAGGTAGCCGATGGACATCTGCGGGCCGGTGATGAGCAGTTCGCCCTCGACGGGGGTTTCCCGGTCCTCCTCGTCGACCAGGACGTGGTCGTGGCCCGCGTGGACCTGGCCGA
Source organism: Streptomyces sp. NPDC002619 (assembly GCF_042889305.1). Lineage (NCBI taxonomy): Bacteria > Bacillati > Actinomycetota > Actinomycetes > Kitasatosporales > Streptomycetaceae > Streptomyces > Streptomyces sp. NPDC002619. The sequence goes on from NZ_JBIAQV010000084.1 coordinate 807, forward strand.
TGGGGACCAGGCCGTTGACGCAGCGCTGCGGGGAGGTCGCGGGGTTCCAGCGGTGGCCGGTGATGGTGACGGTCAGCTCGGTGGGCCCGTAGATGTTCTCCAGGGTGGAGGCGGGCGCGGCGGTCTGCCAGTCGGTGGCGTCGTGCGCGCGCAGGGCCTCGCCGGCGAAGAGGCTCCAGCGCAGGCCGGGCAGTGCGCCCGGGGTGAGGCCGCCCATGCGGCGCACGAGGGAGATGGCGCTGGGCGTGGCGAACCACACGGTGACGCCGTGTCCGTCGAGGTAGGCCGGCAGGTCGAGGTAGGCGGTCTGCGGGGTGACGTCGACGGTGGCTCCGGAACCCCAGGCGCAGAACAGGTCGAACATCGCGCAGTCGAAGTTGAGGTCGAAGGTCTGCGAGAAGACATCGTCCGGGGTGAAGTCGTAGCGCTCGTCGAGGAGTTGGAAGTAGTGGTGGGTGCTGCCCTGGCTGATGGGCACGCCTTTGGGGCGGCCGGTGGAGCCCGAGGTGAACAGCATGTAGGCGGTGTCGGTGGGGGTTGTGCCGGTGCGCGGTTCGGACAGGGCGTGGGCCGGGTCCGGGGTGACCACCTCGAGGGCGGGTACGTCCTCGCCGAGGCCGGCCAGGACCGCGCGGCCGCGTTCGTCGGCCACCACCGCGGTGGCGCGGGACAGTTCGAGCATGTACTGGGTACGGGGCGTCGGGAAGTCGGGGTGCAGCGGGACGACGGTGGCGCCCGCGTACAGCGCGCCGAGGATGCCTGCGTACGCCGTCGGGGTCTTGCCCGCCAGGACGCCGACGACCTTGGCGCCGCGCAGGGAGCCCGCCCAGGTGAGGGCCTGCCGGTGCAGGTCCCGGTAGGTGATCGTCTCGGAGCCGATGCGCAGGGCCGGGCGGTCGGCGGACAGGGCCAGTCCGCGCAGGAAGCGCTCGTGCAGGCCGCCGGGGTTCTGCTGGGTCATGGTTCCTCCGGAGCGGGGTGGTGCAGTGCAGGTCCGTTGGGGGCACCCGGCCTTCGGCCGGGTGCGGGGTTCCCGCCCGGACCGCCTGTGCGGCTTTCGTCGTCGGGTGCGGGTGCCCCCTTGCGGGGGTTCTCGCCGTCGGCGGCCGCGGGACGTGGGTGGGACCGGGGGGTGCGGTGGGAGTGAACGTGATGGCAGAAGGCCTGTCGCGTGTCGGGATTTCTCAGGCCGCTGCCGGTGTCGGGCGCTTTTTCGGGCGTAGGGCCAGGCGCGGGTTGGCCGGGATCACCTTGAAGTTCTTTGTGGCGGCGCCCACTCGGCCGAAGAGGGCGTCCTGGCCGGCGACGTAGAGGGTGGCGACGCCCCGGTCGCGCAGGGAGGTGAGGGCGGTCGGCCAGGCGACCGCGCGGACGCAGCAGTCGAGCAGCAGGTCCCTGATCTCCTCGCCGGTGGTCAGCAGGGTGCCGTCCTGGTCCGAGATGACCGCCAGGGTCGGGTCTTGGAACTTTAGGCCGTCCATCACCTCGACGGCCGCCCGGGCGCGCAGTGCGGCGAACGCGGCCGAGTGCATGGGCGGCCGCATGACGTACAGCGGCAGCCCGCCGGCCGTGCGCAGCCGCTGCTGGAGCCACTCCAGCCGGGAGGCGCGCAGGGTGAGCATGCGGAAGTCCTCGTCGACCACGCAGGTGATGTCGTACCACTCGTCCTGCCCGGCCAGTTCGGCGAGGATCTCCTCGAGCGCGGCGCCGGAGGTGCGGGCGAAGGACTGGGTGGCGACCTCCTGCGGGTAGTCCTCGGCGAAGAACGCGTCGAGGCAGTGTGCGAACCGTTCGGTGAGGCGGACCCCGTCGGCGAAGGACAGGGCGCCGGAGCGCACGGCGGTTGCCTTGCCGCCGAAGCTCGGTCCCGTGACGAAGGCGGGTTGGACACTGAACTCGGCCTCGGCCCACCGGGCGAGCGCCAGGCAGTTCACGAAGAAGGCGACCTGGGCGTGGACCGAGTAGTCGCCCTCCGCTTCCCGGAAACGGTCGAAGAGTGAATAGCCGAGGGTGTCGTCGGCTTCCGCGACGAGTTTCCGGGCGAAGGGGTTGACAAGCATGAACTTGCCGACTTCAGCGAAGGGCGAGGGCCCCATACCCGGAAATACCAGGGCGCTTTTCGTCCGGTTCTCATTCTTCATGGGGGCCAGTGTGGTGTCCGGCCGCCGGGCTCTTAACCCCTAGTTGCCCCTTAGCTTCTCAAGGGGCTGCCCGGGATCCGCGTGCCCCGCCCTGCACCGGCCGGGCGGCCTCGCCGGGCACCCCTAGCCTTGCCATGGCGCCGGTTTAGGGGGTTTTCAGGAAGCGGCGGGTCGGGGACCCTGCCTGGGGTGGGACATCGCGAGGCTTTACTCCAGGGTGCGAAGCAGTGCCTGGCCGAAAAGGGCTACGCGCGCACGACGGCCCGCGACATCGTCGCGGCGTCGGGCACGAACCTCGCCTCCATCGGCTATCACTACGGCTCCAAGGAGGCCCTGCTCAACGAGGCGTTGATCCAGGCCAACATGGAGTGGGGCGAGGCGCTGAAGGCGGCGCTCGGCCGCGGCGGCGAGACGCCCCGCGAGCGGATCGAGGCCCTGTGGACCAAGGTGACGGAGCTGTTCGCCCAGCACCGCGGACTGTGGGCGGCGAATTTCGAGGCGATCACCCAGGCCGGGCATTCTCCCGAGGTGCGTGCGGCGCTGGCGAAAGGCATGGCGGAGGCGCAGGCCGGCCTGGGGGAATTCCTGCCGGACTCGGCGGAGGAAAAGCGGGACGGCCGTGCGGCCCGCGCGGTCGGTTCCTTCCACCAGGCGCTGATCACCGGGGTGATGGCCCAGTGGCTGATCGATCCGGAATCTGCCCCGACCGGCCGTGAGCTTTCCCTGGCGCTGCGGGCTATCGCGGGTGAGGCGCGCGTGGATTGCGGCGCGGTGGACGCCGTGACGGAAACGGGGCGGGAATCCGGCCGGGCGGCGTGAATTCGAAGGTCGTGTCCGGGTCCGCTCCGCCACCCCTATTTTTCTAGGGGTGTTCCTTTCCGGTAGCCGCGCGCACCATTTCTTTCCAGGACCGTGCCCCATGCAGCGAAGGGAGGGCCGCCATGGACGTCGAGGAGACGACCTGGACCGCCGAGGCACCCGGGATCACCGCGGAGGCCGAGTACGCCGAGGAACTGCTCGTCGAAGAGGTGTCGATCGACGGCATGTGCGGCGTCTACTGATCCCGGAGGCCGTCGTGTTCATCCCCGAGCGCCCCTACCGGTGCTCCCCCAGCGTGGCGCTGCGCCCGGAGCCCTTCGGGGCGCTCGCCTACCACTTCGGCACGCGTCGGCTGTGCTTTTTGAAGACCTGCGAACTCGTCGCGGTCGTACGGTCGTTGGCCGACCACCGGGACGTGCACTCGGCGCTCGACGCGGCCGGGCTGCCCGCCGCACAGCGCACCGCTTATCTCGGCGCCCTCGCCGGGCTGGCCGCGGGCGGCCTGATCGAACCCCGCCCCGGGGAGCCGGCCGGACGCCTCGAGGAAAAGGAAGCAGCGTGAAGCTCGTCGACTACTTCGAGAGCGGCCTCGACGCCCCCATCTGCCTCACCTGGGAGCTGACCTACGCCTGCAACCTGGCGTGCGTGCACTGTCTGTCCTCCTCGGGTCGGCGCGACCCGCGGGAGCTGACCACGGCCGAGTGCAAGGCCGTGATCGACGAGCTGGAGCGTATGCAGGTCTTCTACGTCAACATCGGCGGTGGCGAGCCCACCGTGCGCCCCGACTTCTGGGAGCTCGTCGAGTACGCCACCGCCCACCACGTCGGCGTGAAGTTCTCCACCAACGGCGTGCGCATCACCCCCGAGCGGGCGAAGTGGCTGGCCGGGAGCGACTACGTCGACGTGCAGATATCCCTGGATGGGGCGAGTGCGCAGGTCAACGACGCGGTGCGCGGGCCGGGTTCGTACGACACCGCCATGGCCGCGATCCGCAACCTCGCCGACGCCGGCATGCGCGACTTCAAGATCAGCGTGGTGGTGACCCGGCACAACGCCGGCCAGCTCGACGGCTTCAAGGCGATCGCCGACGCCCACGGCGCCCAGCTGCGCATCACCCGGCTGCGGCCCTCCGGGCGCGGCGCCGAGGTGTGGGACGAGCTGCACCCGACCGCCGGGCAGCAGCGCATGCTGTACGAGTGGCTGCTGGCGCACGGCGAGGACGTGCTGACCGGCGACTCCTTCTTCCACCTCAATGCCCTCGGCCCGGCCACGCTGCCGGGTCTGAACCTGTGCGGGGCGGGCCGGGTCGTGTGTCTGATCGACCCCGTCGGCGACGTCTACGCCTGCCCGTTCGCCATCCACGACACCTTCCTCGCCGGCAGCATCCGCTCTCCGGGCGGCTTCACCGCCGTATGGCGCGAGTCGGAGCTTTTCGCCGAGCTGCGCTCGCCGCAGACCGGCGGTGCCTGCACGGCCTGTTCGGCGTACGACGCGTGCCGGGGCGGCTGCATGGCGGCGAAGTTCTTCACCGGGCTGCCGCTGGACGGTCCGGACCCCGAGTGCGTGAAGGGCAACGGGGAGCGGGCGCTGGCCGTGGTCGGGGCGGGCACGGCGCCGCGGCCCAGTGCCGACCACTCGCATCGCACGCGTTGCGGACCGGTGCCGGTGGCCATCGGACGGCGGCCGTCGCAGGCAGCGGCGGCGGTGGACCGGGCCTGTGACACCAGCCCGCTGGCTGGGTTCGCGCCCGGCCGCCCGGGAGCGGCGTGACCATGCGTCTGACCGAGTCTGTCGCGCTGGGCCCGCGCATGGCCCCCAGCCGGGTGGTGTTCGGGCCGCACGAGACCAACTTGGCCCGCCGCAGGGAGCTGTCGGAGAGGCACGTCGCCTACTACGCCCGCCGGGCGGCCGGCGGCGCGGGCCTGATCGTGACCGAGACGGCGAGCGTGCACCCCTCCGACTGGCCCTACGAGCGGGCCCCGCTGGCCGCGGACAGCCGGCCCGGCTGGGCGGCGACGGCGGCGGCGTGCGCACCGTACGGGACGCTGGTGGTGGCCTCCCTCGGCCATGCCGGTTCCCAGGGCTCGTCGGCTTACCACCAGTCGGCGCTGTGGGCGCCGTCGCGGGTGGCCGACGTGGTGAGCCGCGAGATGCCGATGGAGCTGGAGGAGCCCGAACTAGCCGAAGTGCGCGCGGGGTTCGCGGCGGCGGCCCGGCTCGCCGCCGGCTCCGGGCTTGACGGGGTGGAGATCGAGGCGGGGCAGTACAGCCTGCTGCGCCAGTTCCTGTCCGGGCTGACCAACCAACGCGAGGACGCCTACGGCAGCGACCGGCTGCTGCTCCTGCGCCAGGTGCTGGGCGCCGTGCGCGAGGCGGTGGGCGAGGGCCGGCTGCTGGGGCTGCGGCTGTCCTGCGACGAGCTCGCGCCGTGGGCCGGCATCACCCCCGAGCACGCCGAGGGCTTCGCCCGCAAGTTGGCGCCGCTGCTGGACTACCTGGTGGTGGTGCGCGGTTCGGCGATGGCCAGCTCCGCGACCCGGCCCGACTTCCACACCCCGGCCGGCTTCAACACCGAGCTGTGCGCCGCCGTGCGTACGGCGGTGGCGGGGGCGGTGCCCGTAGTGCTCCAGGGCTCGGTGACCGACCCCGCCCAGGCCCAGCGGGCGCTGGACGACGGGGTGGCCGACCTGGTGGAGATGACCCGCGCCCAGATCGCCGACCCCGAGCTGGTCGCGCTGGTGCGCTCCGGCCACCCTGAGCGGGTTCGGCCGTGTGTGCTGTGCAACCAGAAGTGCCGCGTACGGGACAACCGCAACCCGGTCGTCTCGTGCGCCGTGGACCCCCGCAGCGGTCACGAGACCGAGGACCCGCCCGAAGTCCCCCTCGGGCGGGAGCCGGTGGCCGTGGCCGCTGCGGAGCGGGAGGCGGACGTTCCCGGGAGGCCCGATGGCGTGCTTCCCGGGGCGTCCGGCATTGCGCGGTCCGCCACAGGACAGGACACAGTCGTCGTCGTGGGCGGCGGGCCCGCGGGCCTGGAGGCCGCGCGCGTGCTGGCCGGGCGCGGGCAGCGGGTGGAGCTGGTGGAGCGCACAGAGCGGCTCGGCGGCCTGCTGCGGGTCGCAGGCGAGCGCTGGGCGCCGCTGCTGGACTGGCTGGAGTCGCAGGTGCGGCGGCTCGGTGTCGTCGTGCGCACCGAAACCGCCGTAGGACCGGGAGACTTGACCGGCCGCAGGGTGGTGCTGGCCACCGGGTCGCGACCCGGGCCGCGCCGGTACGACATCGACGGCGGTACGGTCCTGGAGGCCGCCGAACTGCTCGCGGGCCGCGCCGAACTGCCCGACGACGGGCCGGTGCTGGTCAACGACCCCGTCGGGGACGCGACCGGCGTGGCCCTCGCCGAGCACCTAGCCGAGGCGGGCCGGGCCGTCACGCTCGTCACTCAGGACCAGGTGGCCGGCACTCAGCTCGCGCTCACCGGTGACCTCGCCGACGCCCACGGGCGACTGCGGCGCGCCGGGGTGACCCTGCTTCGGCGCACCGTCCTGCGGGGCGTGCTGGCGGACGTCGCCCTGGTGGAGGACGTGCTCACCGGCGAACAGCACAAGGTGGCCTGCGTCGCCGTGGTGCACTGTGGACACCGGCTGCCCGACCCGCTGCCGGGCGCCCCAAACGGCGCCGTCCGCGCGGGCGACTGTGTGGCGCCGCGCACCGTCCACGAGGCCCTCCTGGAGGGCCGACGCGCCGCCCTCGCGCTGTGCGGCCCAAAAGGGGGCACGGCCCGGTGAGCCAATTCAGGCTGCTGTTCTCGCCGCTGAGGTTCGGTCCGCTCACCCTCGCCAACCGGATCGTGTTCTCCGCGCACCTGACCAACTACGCCGAGGACGGTCTGCCCAGCGAGCAGCACGCGGCGTACTACGCGGCCCGCGCGGCCGGCGGTGCCGGGCTGATCATCACTGAGGAGCACTCCACCCACGCGACCGACTGGCCGTACGAGAAGCTGATCCACGGCTTCAAACCGGACGTCGTGCCCGGCTACCGGCGGATCACCGAGGTCGTGCACGCACACGGCACCCCGATCCTCGCCCAGCTCAACCACAACGGCGGCCAGGCGTCGTCGATGTATTCGCGGCTGCCGGTGTGGGCGCCCTCGCCGGTGCCCGACCCGCTGTTTAGGGAGGTGCCCAAGGAGGTCAGCACGGCGGAGATCGCCGAGATCGTCGCCGGGTACGCCACCGTGGCCGGGCACTGCGCCGACGGCGGCTTCGACGGGGTCGAACTCCAGTGCTCGCACTCCTCGATCGTGCGCGGCTTCCTCTCCCCCGCCACCAACCTGCGCACCGACGCCTACGGCGGCCCGCTGGAGCGCCGGGTGCGGATCCTGCTGGAGATCGTCGACGCGGTCCGCGAGGCGATCGGCCCCGGCCGGGTGCTGGGCGTGCGGCTGTGCGGCGACGAGCTGCTCGACGGCGGCACGACCATCGAGGAGGCCGTCGAGACGGCCCGGCTGGTGGAGGCCACCGGCAAGGTCGACTACATCAACACCTCGATAGGCGTGGCCACTTCGACCCTCTACATGATCGAGGCGTCGATGTCGGTGCCGCCCGGCTACGCTCTGTTCGTCTCCAACGCCATCCGCAAGGCGGTGCGGCTGCCGGTGATCGGCGTCGGCCGCGTCAAGGACCCGGTGCAGGCCGAGCGGGCGCTGGCCGAGGGGCACTGCGACCTGGTCGGCGTGGTGCGGGGGCAGATCGCCGACCCCGACTTCGCCGCCAAGGCCCGCGCCGGGCACACTCCGCACATCCGCACCTGCCTGTCCTGCAACCAGGAGTGCGTCGGCCGCATGGGCCTCAACCGCTGGTTGGGCTGCATCGAGAACCCGCGGGCCGGCCGCGAGGCGGTACCGCTGCCCGCGCCCGGCCCGCGGCCGCGCCGGGTCGTGGTCGTCGGCGGCGGCCCGGCCGGGCTCCAGGCCGCGGCGACGGCGGCGCAGCGCGGCCACGAGGTGACGCTGTACGAGCGCTCGTCGGCCACGGGAGGCCAGGTGGCGACTGCCGCCACCGCACCCAGCCGCGCCGAGTTCCTGGACGTCGTACGCAATCTGCTCGCCGAGTGCCTGCGGCACGGCGTGGAGATCCGCACCGGGGTGGAGGCCACCGCCGAGTCACTGCGCACGCAGGCGCCGGACGCCGTCGTCCTCGCCACTGGGGCCCGTCCCCAACAGCCTTACTGGGCAGTCGAGTTGGAGCGGATCGTGGACGTCCGGGACGTCCTTCAGGGCCGGGCTGCGCCCACGGCGGGGCAGCGGGTCCTCGTCGTCGACGAGCTCGGCTTCCACCAGGCCACCTCCGTGGCCGAAGTGCTGGCCGACCGGGGCTGCCGGGTGCGGATCAGCATGCCCGGGATGGTGGTCGGACAGGACCTGGGCATCACGCTCGACCTGGAGACGTACAGCGTGCGCGCCCACGCCAAAGGCATCGAACACGCCACCGACCAGGTGGTGATGGGGGCCCGGCCGAGCGGGGAGGGGAACGGGGCCGTGGAGCTGGACATCCTCACGCACACCACGGGGACCATGACGCAGGAGCAGTACGACTGGGTGGTCTGCGCGTTGCAGCAGATACCGCAGGACAGCCTCTGGCGCGCCCTGAAGGACGCCCCGTTCCCCGTGCACCGCGCGGGCGACTGTCTCGCCCCGCGCCGCGCCCACGCCGCGGTCGTCGAGGGGCATCGGGCGGGGGCGGCGCTGTGAACGCCGGTCTTGCCGCGAGGGTCGCCGTCCTCGTCGTGCGCAACGGGGTGCTGCCGCTCGGGGCCGACGAGGTCGTCGCCGAGGCGGACGGGGCCGTGGTGGTCGTCGGTTCGCGGGTGCGTGAGGCGGCCGGGGAACTCGTCGCGGCCCGGCGGGTCTGGACGGCCGAGAGCGGGACCGCGCCCGCCGCCCTGGCCGTCGCGCTCGCACCGCTGCTCGCGGCCGTGCACGCCGTGGTGCTGCCCGGCTCCCCCGACGGGCGCGACCTGGCGCCCCGGCTGGCGGCCGAGTTGGGGCGGCCGTTGCTCGCGGGTGCCCTCGAAGTGCTGCCGCACGGTGCCGACGTACTGCGTCTGGGCGGGAGCGCGCTGGTCGAACTCACCGTGGACGGGCCGTACGTGGCCACGCTGGAGCCCGGGGTGCGGGGTGCGACGCCGGTGCCGGGGCCGCCGGAGACGATCGAACTGACACTGCCGTACGACACGGACGACGCCCCGGACGCGGTACACGTCGCCGCCCTCGACACCTCGGCCGACGCCGGTGACCTGGCCGGTGCCAGGCGGCTGCTCGGCGCGGGCGGCGGGCTCGGCGGCCCCGAGGCCGTGGCCCTGCTCGCCGAGGCCGGCGCCGCGCTGGGCATGGCGGTGGGCGCCACCCGGGTGGTCACCGACGCGGGCTGGCTGGAGTACGCCCGGCAGATCGGCACCACCGGCGTCACCGTCGACCCCGACCTGTACGTCGCCTTCGGCGTCTCCGGCGCCCCGCACCACACCGGCGGGCTCGGCTCCCCGGGCCACGTGGTGAGCGTGAACACCGACCCGTACTGCCCGATGACCGCCATGGCCGACCTGGGCATCGTGGCCGACGCGCCCGCCGTGCTCGCCGCGCTGGTACGGAAGTTGAGCAGCAGCGCGGAGGTGCACGATGCCGCCTGAGACGAACGCGGCGCCCGCCTTCGACGTCGTCGTGGTCGGCGCGGGCCCCGCCGGTTCGGCTGCCGCACTGGAGGCGGCGCGCGCCGGGATGTCGGTGGCGCTTTTGGAGCGCGGGCCGTATCCGGGCGCCAAGAACGTGTACGGCGGTGTGGTGTACGGGCGCGTCCTGGACGAACTCGTACCAAACTGGTGGGAGCACATGCCCGTACAGCGCTGGGTGACCCGGCGCTCGACGATGATGCTCACCGACAGCCAGGCCCTCACCGTCGACTTCCGCACCGAGGACTGGGGGCGCCCCCCGTACAACGGTGCCACCGCATTGCGCTCCGAACTCGACGGCTGGCTCGCCTCGCTGGCCCAGGAGGCCGGCGCCGTCCTGGTGCCCGCCACCACCGCCACCGGCCTGCTGCGCGACGGGGCCGGCCGGGTGACCGGGGTGCGCACCGACCGGCCCGACGGCGACCTGAGCGCCCGGGTCGTCATCGCCTGCGACGGCGTCAACTCCTTCCTCGCCAAGGAGGCGGGGCTGTTCGCGAAGGTGCCGGGCAAGCAGGCCGAGCACACCTCGCTGGGCGTGAAGGAGACCCTCGCCCTGCCGCGCGAGGCGGTCGAGGAGCGGTTCGGGCTGAGCGGGCGGCACGGCCAGGACATCGAGATCCTCGGCTGCACCGGCGGCATCCCCGGCGGCGGCTTCCTCTACACGAACCTGGAGTCGGTCAGCGTCGGCGTGGTGCTGTCGCTGACCGGCCTCGCCGCGTCCGGCACCCGGCCGGAGGCGGTGCTGGCCGGGTTGAAGGAGCACCCGGCGATCGCCCCGCTGCTGCGCGGCGCCGAACTCAAGGAGTACTCCGCCCACTTGATCCCCGAGGGCGGCTACGACACCATGCCCGAGCTCGCCGGCGACGGCATCCTGGTGGCCGGGGACGCCGCCGCGATGTGCCTGGCCGCCGGTGTCTGGCTGGAGGGCGTCAACTACGCGCTGGGAGCGGGCATGCACGCCGGCCGGGCCGCGGCCGCGGCCGTCACCGTGGGCGACACCTCCCGTGCCGGGCTTGCCGGTTACCGCAGGCTGCTGGAGCAGTCCTTCGTCCTCGCCGACCACCGCAGGCTGCGCCGGGTGCCGGAGCTGGTCTTCTCCGACCGGGTGCAAAAGACGTACCCGGGGCTGGTGTGCGACGTGGCCCAGGGGTTCTTCACGGTCGACAACCCGCGTCCCAAGCCGGGCCTGCGCCGGCTGCTGCGGGACGCGGCCCGCGGGCGCGGCGTACGGCTGCGCCATCTGCTGTCCGACGCGTTCACCGGAACGAGGTCCTTCGGTTGACCCTCACTGGCCCGTCCCCCCGCCCCGCCGTCTCCTTCGAGGACCGTATGTCCACGGTGGACTTCCGGGTCGCCGAGAAGCCACACATCACCCTCGACACCGACGTGTGCCGCTCCTGCGAGGTCCGTGCCTGCGTGCACGCCTGCCCGGCCGACCTGTTCGTGCCGACCGGGGACGGCGGGATCCTCTTCAACTACGAGCAGTGCTTCGAGTGCGGCACCTGCTACCAGGTGTGCGACGCCCCCGGCGCCCTGACCTGGTCCTACCCCGAGGGCGGCCACGGTGTCGCCTTCCGGCAGGGGTGAGCGCCGTGCTCGTGGCCGCCGCGCTGCGCTGGACGGACCCGCGCGCCACCGCCCACCCGCTCACCGGTACGGCCACCAGCGCGCCGTACGCCGCCGGGGTGTCCCCCGCGGACCGGTGCGCCCTCGAACACGGGCTGCGGCTGGCCGAGCGGCTCGGCGGGAGCTGCCTGGCGGTGACCGTGGGGCCGGCCGGGGCCGAGGAGATGCTGCGCGAGGCACTGGCCGCAGGCGCCGACGACGCGCTGCGCGTCGAGGGCCCCGACGGCGACGAGGCGGCCACCGCGCACAGTCTGCTGGCCGGGCTCGCCGCCGGGGGCCGGACGGCCGACGTGCTGGTGTGCGGCAACCGCTCCCTGGACCGGGGCACGGGCGCGACACCGGCGCATCTGGCGGCCCGGCTGGGGTGGGCCCAGGCGTTGGGGTTGGCGGAGCTGGGGGTGGCCGTCCAGGACGGCGACGGCATACGGCTGCGGGCGGTACGGCGGCTGGACGGTGGGCGTGCGGAAGAACTCGACGTACCGCTGCCCGCGGTGTGCTCGGTGGAGCCGGGGACGGTACGGCCGCGCCGGGCGCCCCTCGCCACGGCACTCGCCGCCCGCCGAGCCGAGATCCCCGTGGTGCGCGTGAGCACCCCGCAGGGCGGCGGCGTGCGGGCGGGGCGGATGCGTCCCTACCGTCCGCGGGCCAAGGTGCTGCCCGCGCCCGAGGGCGGCACCCGGCAGCGGCTGCTCGCCCTGACCGGCGCGCTCACCCCGCCCCGCACCCCGCCGCGCATGGTGACGCCCGAATCCCCCGAGGAGGCGGCGGAGTTGCTGCTGGCGTATCTGCGGGAGCACGGGGCGAACCCCGGGACGCAAAAGTCGTAGTCGCAGCGGATGGACGGGGAGGACACATGGGGAGCACACCCGGCTCCGGCCGACGGACCGCCGTCGTCACCGGGGCGGCGCGCGGCATCGGCGCCGCGGTCGTGGAACGGCTGGCCGCGGACGGCTGGCTGGTGGTGGCGGTGGACGTGTGCCGCGACCTGCCCGGCGTCGGCTATCCGCTGGGCACCGAGAAGGAACTCGACGCCCTCGCGGAGCGCTGGCCGGACGCGGTGCTGCCGGTGGTCGCCGACGTACGCGACCAGGCGGCGCTCGAGGACGCCGTCGAGCTGGCGCACCGGCACTCCGGGGAACTGCACGCCGCCGTGGCCGCGGCCGCGGTGATGGCCGGCGGGCGGCCTCTGTGGGAGACGACGGACGCCGAGTGGGACGCGTTGTTCGAGATCGGAGTGCGCGGGGTGGCCAACCTGGCGCGGGCCGCCGTACCCCGGCTGCTCGCCCGGCCCGAGCCGCGCTCCGGCCGGTTCGTCGCGCTCGCCTCGACCGCCGCGCACCACGGGCTGTGGCACCTGGCCGGCTACAACGCGGCCAAGCACGCGGTGGTCGGCCTGATCCGGGGCCTGGCCACCGACCTGCGCGGCACCGGGGTGACCGCCACCGCCGTCTCCCCCGGCTCCACGCGCACCGCGATGCTGCGGGCCAGCGCCGACCTGTACGGCCTGGACGACACCGCCGAGTTCGCCCGGCACCACCGGCTGGAGCGCCTGCTGGAACCGGAAGAGGTCGCGGCCGCGGTGTGCTGGCTGTGCGGCGAGGAGGCGTCGGCCATCACCGGCACGGTCGTCCACGCGGACGGAGGTTTCACACCATGAGCACCGAGATCGTCGAAGGCGCCGCCGGTTCCCCCGAGCTGCGCCTGACCCCGGATCCGTCCCTCAGTCGGCTGTCGGGCGGCCGCACGCTGCTCGGCGGCTCCCCCTACCGGGTGCTGCGGCTGTCCGAGGCCGGGGCGCGGCTGGTCGACGGGTGGCTCGGCGGGGAGGCGGTGTCCGGCGGGGCGGGGCAACGGCGCCTGGCCGGCAGGCTGATCGCCGCCGGGCTGGTCCATCCCCAATACGCGCCGGGCCCGTTGACCGCGGCCGACGTCACCGCGGTGATCCCGGTCCGCGACCACCCCGAAGTGACCGATGCGCTGGGGAACTTGGCCGCACTCGCCCGGGTGGTGGTCGTGGACGACGGTTCCGCCGTGCCACTGCCCGGCGCGGCCGTACGGCATCCGGTCTCACGCGGGCCGGCCGCCGCGCGCAACAGCGGCTGGCGGCCTGCCCGTACGGAGCTGGTGGCGTTCCTGGACGCGGACGTGGTGCCCGAACCGGGCTGGCTGGACGCGCTGTTGCCGCACTTCGCGGACCCACGGGTGGCCGCGGTGGCGCCGCGGGTGCGCAGCCGCGCGGGCGGCAGCGCACTGGAGCGGTACGAGCAGGAGCGCTCGCCGCTCGACCTGGGCCCGGTGCCCGCGGTGGTACGGCCCGGCAGCCGGGTGAGCTACGTGCCGACCGCCGCTCTGGTCGTCCGGGTCTCGGCGCTGCGCGCGCTCGGCGGGTTCGACGAGACGATGCGCTTCGGCGAAGACGTCGACCTGGTGTGGCGCATGGCCGGGCGCGGGCTGCTGGTGCGCTACGAACCGGCGTCCGAGGTCCGGCACGCGCCCCGCTCCCGCTGGTCGGCGTGGGCGCGCCAGCGCTTCGACTACGGCACCTCGGCCGCCCCGCTCGCACTGCGCCACGGGACCGCGGCGGCGCCGGTGCGGGTGTCGCCGTGGACGCTGGCCTGCTGGGCCGCCATAGCAGCCGGGCGCCCCGCCGCCGCCTCCGCCACCGCCCTGATCACGGCGTCGCTGCTGCCGCGCAAGCTGCGCGGGGTGGGAGTACCGGCCGAGGAGGCGGTGGCGCTGGCACTGCGCGGCCACTGGGGCGCGGGCCACATGTTCGCCGACGCCGTCACCCGCTCGTGGTGGCCGGTCGCGATGCCCGCACTGGCCGCGTCCCGCAACGGACGCCTGCTGCTGACCGCGGCACTGGCCCGCCATGTCACCGACTGGCACACCCACCGCCCCCCGCTCTCCCTCCCCCAGTGGCTCACAGCCCGGGTGGCCGACGACCTCGCCTACGGCGCCGGCGTCTGGTGGGGCGCCCTCCGCCACCGCACCCTGGCACCCCTGCGCCCGGACACCTCGCCGTGGCCGGGGCGGGACGGGGTGCGGCGGATGTGAGGGCAGGGCGCGACAGGGCGTGGCCTGCGCGAGAGCCCTGCGGGAGGGCCGGCGTGCGTGGTCGGCCGTCGGCTCCGGGGCGCTGCCCGGGGCCAGAGGCGCAGGAGGAGGAATGTGGTGGCCACGAAAGGGCCGCGCAGGCTTGCCGAGTTGACGTGGACCGAGGTGGCCGGTGTCGCGGCGGCCAGTGTGGTGGTCGTGCCGGTGGGATCGAGTGAGCAGCATGGCCCGCATCTGCCGTTCACCGTGGACACGGACATCGCGGTCGCGCTGGCGGAGCGGCTGGCGGTGGAGCGGGAGTGGGTGGTGCTGGCCCCGCCGGTGCACTACGGCTCCAGCGGCGAGCACGCGGGCTTCCCCGGCACACTGTCGATCGGCCGGGCGGCCATCGAGCTGCTGTTGACCGAACTGGGCCGCTCAGCCGACGCGTTCGCCGCGGTGGCGTTCGTCTCGGCGCACGGCGGCAACGCCGTGCCGGTGCGACGGGCGGTGGCGCGGCTGCGCGACGAGGGGCGTCGGGCGCACTTCTGGGAGCCGGGCGGGGATCCGGCCGACAGCCACGCGGGGCGGGACGAGACCTCGGCGATGCTGGCGCTGCGGCCCGGGGCGGTGCGGCTGGAGCGGGCGGAGCCGGGCGACACCCGGCCGCTGTCCGACGTACTGCCCGAACTGCGGCGCGGCGGGCTGCGGGCGATCACCCCCAACGGCGTCCTCGGCGACCCGACGGGGGCGGCCGCCGGCACCGGGCGGGCGATCCTCGCCGGCTGGGGCGCGGACCTGCTGGCGGCCAGTGAGGAGTGGCGGCCCAGGGTGGAGGATCGCGATGACAGGACCGCAGACGGGTGAGGATGCCGGGCACGCCCGGTACACCTGCAGTGTGCGGGTGTCGTCCACCGCGTAGGGCCCTGCTTGGCGAGTGGGCACGGTGCCGGTGGATCTGGAACGAGACTCCTCCTCCCTTCAAGGAGGGGAGCGTTCAATGACCCTGTTTCGCCTGCCGGGCCTCCCGCCGGCGGCGACGGATCAGTGCCTCGATTCCGTCCAGGGCACAGTTGAGGGAGAAGTCGAACTCCGCGTCCTCGCCGTCCGAGTCGTCGAAGACTCCCGCTTCCATCGCCGCGTTGATGGCGGGAAAGCGGTCCGCGTCCGCGAGTTTCTCGATGAGCCGGCGGTAGTCCAGCATCGATTCGGCGCCGTCGGCACCGGCCTTCGAGAAGGCCTCGTAGGTTTCGGCGAGTTGGGCCTCGTTGCGGACCAGTCCGGCCAGGAGCAGGATCGCGGACATCTTCTGGGCCTCGCCGAGAGTGCTGCGCTGCAGGAAGCACAGCCCTTGTTCGGCCCAGGCGATCTGGTGGGGCGTCGAGGGCGGGCCGCTGATGGGGATGCGCACCACCCAAGAGTGCCGGCGCAGTACGGCCAGGTAGGAGCGGCTCCAGTGCTCGAGCCCGGTCCGCCAGTGCGGCTTCGGATCCGGGTGGGGCACGGGCGGCCCGAAGGCGGCGTCCACCATCAGGGGCAGCAGCTCGTCCTTGGCGGACACG
Source organism: Streptomyces sp. NPDC002619 (assembly GCF_042889305.1). Lineage (NCBI taxonomy): Bacteria > Bacillati > Actinomycetota > Actinomycetes > Kitasatosporales > Streptomycetaceae > Streptomyces > Streptomyces sp. NPDC002619. The sequence continues at coordinate 16,714 of NZ_JBIAQV010000084.1, forward strand.
TACCGGTAGAGGGACATCGTCGAGGAATTCAGTTCCTTGGCGATGCGGCTCATGGAAATGGAGCTGATCCCTTCGGAATCCGCGATCCGTACGGCGGTGTCCACGATGCGCCCCAGGCTCAGAGCGCGTTTGGGGCCCTTCTGCGAGGGTTCCCGAAGCCCCCAGGCCACTTCGATGCTCGCCGGCAGGCCGATGCCCCTGTCGCTACCCATGTGCGCCCGCCTTCTTCCGGCTCTGTTTCTCCGGCTGTGTCGACAAACCCGTCATCACGATTTAGCCCAGCGGCCACGGAGTACGACCGAGGGCTTGATCCCCGCCCAGGAGGCGGGGCAAGCCCTCGTGCCGATCGCCGGACGGGGGATGCAAGCGATCGACGGCACCGTGGTCTGGGGCGGCCACCCGAGCGCGCCCACCTTGCGTGCATTTATTGCGTGCGACGCACGCTTTCACGTTTATAGCGTACGCAGTACGTGAGTCGCCGTCAACCGAATCCCGTGCCAAAGGGGCACCCATCAAGGGGACACACAACGAACAGGCACGGGTCTCGCAGAGACCCGTGCCTGCTGGTGGGGAACTGGTTTGACTTCCTCCCCCTCGTGAACGAGGGGGATTCCCTTATGAGGGGGTTCGGCCGGTCGCCCGGCTTACGGGTTCCTGTTTCACGGACCGGCTGATGCCGAGGTCTCCGCAGGCTGA
>NZ_JBIAQV010000085.1:0-15019 GCF_042889305.1 Streptomyces sp. NPDC002619
CTGCCACCCGCATAGCTTGACGGACCGGCACCGAGCCGGCGATCACCAGGGCGGGCGCGTCACAACAGGGCGAAGGTTGTCTGATGCGGCACTAGTATGCGGAGCATGACGCGGTATATCGACGAGGATCTGCACGGTGCGGAGTTCCGCGAGTGCGATCTGACCGGGGCACGCCTGATCGGCGTCGTCATGCAGGATGCCGTGATCGACGGGCTCATCACCAACCTCGTGGTGAACGGTGTCGAGGTCACCGAGTACGTCGAGGCAGAGCTCGACCGGCGTCATCCGGTGCGGGTGCTGATCCGCTCCGAGGACCCTGCCGATCTGCGCGAGGCATCGCGTCAGCTCCATGCCGGCTGGGCCGCCACGATCGAGCGAATCCGCCGTACGCCCGGCATCGAGCGCCGCAGCGTGAACGACGAGTGGTCGGCGGTGCAGACGATGCGCCACCTGGTCTTCGTCCACGACTCGTGGTTCCGCCGCTGCTGCCTGGGCTCGACGGAGCTGTTCACGCCGATGGGCACCGGGACGACCGTCGAGCCCTACCGTGGAGCGCACGGGCTTGACCTCTCGCTCGATCCGGCCCTCGACGAGATCGTGAGCGTGCGTGACGCACAGGCCGCCGAGCTCGAGGCCTGGCTCGACGAGGTCACCGCTGTGCAGCTCGCAGCGCGAGCGCCGGTGCCCGACGACGATGTCTGGCCGCCGTACGCCCGGGGCCGCTTGGTGCGGCAGTGCCTCGGCACGGTGCTCAACGAGACCTTCGAGCACCACGGCTTCTGCGTCCGCGACCTCGACCTGATCGAGGCACAGGACGCTGAGTAGGGCCGGCTACGGACTCAGCATCTTGCGGATGCGGGCATCGCTGACCGTCTGCGCGGTGCCGAGCTGCTGGGCCCAGAGCTGGACGCGGTACTTCTCGAGCATCCGTCGGGCCTGACCTAGGTGCTGGCCGGGCGGGCGGCCGTCGGGAGCGCGGCGAGCTGGTGGAGGTGCGCCGCCTGGAGGTCGGCGATGCGGTCCATCAGTGCGCGATCGGCGGCGATGGTCGTGTCCAGCTCGCGGCGCCGCCCGACGACGCCCTGAGGTAGACCGGGTAGCGCTCCTGTCAAGCCTCCAGGTGGGGCCAAATCAAACCGACACAACATTCGGCACCCCGACCGATGGGGCCGAATCAAACCGTCAGGTGGGGCCAAATCAAGCCGCTAAAGCCAGCCATCCCCACAGACACAGGCAGAACCGCTTACATCAAGCCGATCTTGCTGAGATCACCTCACTGCCCTCGAATTCACGCCTCCGGCAGTGGTGATCCCCATGCTCGTTCGGTGAGTTCGCCCCAGACCCCTGGCGCGACGGTCCTCGGGTCGACGGCTTCGCTGGGTGCTGACTGGCTGTACGTCCCGTTCGGCTGCTCGGACCTGTCGTAATCCTTGATCCAGAAGACTCGCCGGCGGAACTTGCCGGGCACGTCTCCACTTGGGGCATCAGCACGAAGAACGGCATACCCGACGCGGCGCCCGGTTCCTCGCCACGCCACTGGACGCCGACGAGTCGAGACGGACAGTTCAACCGACTGTCTGACGTAGTCGAAACTCTCAATGTCCTCGGTCCGGGTCCACCAATAGCCCGCATTGTGTGCGTGGGCAGGGGGGCAGGGGCGTCAGGCTCGGTCGTCCACACGGGACGGATCACGTAGACGTCCGTACCCGCGAACAGTTCGTCCAGCACGTGTTGTAGCGCTCCAGGACAACGGCGTACTCGCTCTCGTCCTCGGCATACCGCTTCGAGCCCGGCAAGCCGTGGAAGCGCACCCACACGTCCCGGTACGGGCCACGCAGCATGTGCCCAACGGGATCACAGTCGGGCCAACGTTGCTGCCGCAGCTCCGTCAACGCAGCCTGCTCGCTGCCAGACACCTGCAGTACGCATCCCTCATGCTCCGCTGTGACCCGGCAGACCATGATGCCGGACGGACAGCTCGCCATGAGAAACGGTGCCAAGAGATCTTTTCGTACCCTCTGGGGGCACGGCGCGCGGTAACGGTGAAGCCGTCCTCAGGGAAGCCTGCCGGCCGTCCGCTCCGTATGCAGGTGAGGTCTCCGAGATCCAGCCATGCGAGCAGCGAGGCCGGTCGTCCGACGCGCGGCAGCACGGCCTGCGGCGTGCGGCCCCGGTGTGCAGGGTTCTGCACGTGTCTTGGCCAGTCTCTATACCGCACCCGCCTCATCCTGTCCGCAGCGACACGCTGTCCGCAGCGACACGCTGTCCGACGGGGTGAACAGGCGTCAGGAGATCACCCTAAAGGGCTAATAGTATGCCAATCTGCTTATTTTCATGACTATTTGACGCACCACCAATCGTGAGGGAAGCGGCCTGCGGGTGCTGCGAATAGCCCGATCGGCGGCCTGGCAGCAGCTCTCTGATATTCCCGACATGACAGGTATGGGGGGCATTAGTACGTTCAACACGCCGGGCAACTGAGCCGGTGTCTCAGAGACAGGAGCAGCAACATGAAGACCCCCCGTTCCAGGATTGTCACCGCCGGTGTCGTGGCTGCCGCGGCCCTGGCTGTGACCGGCATCACGTATGCCTCGGCCGACTCCGCGCCGCTGGCCCAGGTCGCCCCGGCCCCGGCCCCGGCCCCGGCACCGGCCCCGGCGGCGGCCCCGGCGGCGGCCCCGGCGGCGGCCCCGGCCGACGGCATGGCGGCGGGCGGCGGCGTGGCACCGGCCCCGGCGGGCGGCGTGGCACCGGCCCCGGCGGGCGGCGTGGCGGTACCCTTCGGCAACAACGGCGGCATCGGCTTCGGAGGCAACGGCTTCGGAGGCAACGGCTTCGGAGGCAACGGCTTCGGAGGCAACGGCTTCGGAGGCAACGGCTTCGGAGGCAACGGCTTCGGAGGCAATAACAACGACGAGGACAGGGACTTCGAGGGGCGGATCCAGGTCAACGAGCGGTCGTACTCCTCCCGTGCGGGCGACTGCATCACCGTGGTCAGTGGCCTGGGTGCCAGGACCCTGAACATCCGCAACGAGAGCCGCAGGACGGTCGAGGTCTTCCGTGGGGCGGTCTGCGACAACGGCGCTCCCATCGCCGTCGTCGGCCCCTTCAGCCAGAGCGATGGCGTGAACGCCCGTCACACCGACGGCATCCACGTCGAGGACGGCGTGGTCGGCAGCTTCCGGGTGATCAGGCGCCACTACGGCTGGTAGTCCCGAGCCGGTTGCACGATGAGAAACCCCGGCCCGCCGTAATCGGGCCGGGGTTCCATTGTCCGACATCCCGCACGCCCCCACCCGTGCGGCACGCGAGGCGGTCAGGGACATCCGCGTATCCGTGCGTCAGAGGCGGGTCTCCGCCGCCGTCCGGCGGTGATCATCAGCGATCTGCGCTGCCTGGGTATCCGGGACGCTGCCACTGTCGAGGCGGCAACTGCATCGCACCACCTTGAAGGAAGTAGGGAAAGTTCTACCGCTCGTGCAGCGTCGGTTTTCAAGAGTGTCAAGCGTGCGGCAAAAACGCACTGGTCAGGGGCCGTTTCACAGCGCGTGAGGGGCCGCCTGGCCCACACATAGCCCACCGGCATGGCCATCCCGTGATCGGCATGGCCGGGCTGACGGTCGTGACGACCAACGAGACCGGGTTGGTCACGGCCGCCGACTGGCTCGCGAGCAGGGTTCAGCGGCCAGCCTTTCGCGCGCCGACCGGGCATGGCTGGAGCGACACCGCGCTGCCGTCCTCCTGGCCGCGAAGGACGCGGCCGACCCGCGTCGCTGGAGGTTCACCGGCCAGCGCGACGCTCCCACCGCGGCGGAGTGGCTCTCGCTACGCGTCACCGGTACGCCGGGCCCGTTCCGCTCGCACCCAGGACGAGGTCCAGTTGGTCGCGGAAATTGCTGCGAAGGCCGCCGAGCTGATCCGTCGAACACTCGGTGACGCCCGTCGACGGGAGGTCGTGCCCGAGCCGTGCCCGATGCCCCGCGGCGGCCAGCTGGTGGTCGAGGGCGGTGACGGGGAGCCACCGGTCGTACGGTGCGAGGACTGCGGCCGCACCTGGACGGAGACCTCCGCGGCATGTGTCCCCGGATGCGGGCGGAGAGGTGACGGTCGACCTGGACGGCGTCCTGCTTGTCACGCACTCGGACAAGCAGGACGCGGCCCGACCTGGAAGAAGACCTATGTTCATCACCCGCTGATGGGCTTCGTCGACGCCGCCCGGTCTCGTCTGGAGCGTGAGGGTGTCTGTCGCGGGGGCAGGCCGGACGCCGACGACCTGGACCTTTCCCTGGCCGACCTGTTGCGCTGTCGCGCTCGCCGGCACGTCGATCTCGGCCTGCGTGCTGCCAGGCGAAAACGCAGGTGGGGAGCGCCGCCAAGGCCGCCCTCGATTCCGTGTCGGTCGATCGTGACAGCTGAGGGGCCGGCGGGGGTGCCAAGGGCCGGGAAATCGTCGCGGCCACTGCCCTGAGGTACAGAGAGTTTTTCAGGCAGTGGCCGTGGTCAGGGCGCGATCGTGAGGTCCCCGATCAGGCCGGAGCGTAGCGTGAAGCGGTAGCGGAGATCGGCGCGCCCGCCGGGGAAGTCGCCCTCCAGCCGGTTCGTTACGACCCAGTGGGTGTCGTCCAGTTGCTCGGCGCCGAGCCGTTCGGTGGTGAAAGTGAACTCGCTCGCTGCTGTGCTGAGCCACGTCTCGATGGCGGCGGTGCCGGTGTGGGTGACGCCCTCGTCGGTGACGGTGGCACTCTCGTGGAACGCCGAGAGGGCGGTCGGGGTGTTCCGGACGCGGTGAGCCTCCAGATAGCGGCTCACCGCGTCGGGCAGCTCGATGGGGGTGGCGTTCATGGGAGTTGCAGCTCCTTGCTGGATAGTGCTGAGACCGTGAATTGGGTTGTGCGGGGGGGGGATTACGGGTTCAGTTCGGGGCTCCCCTGTGTCTTTCGGTGACGTTGTCGGCACCGAAAGGGGAACGCCGACCGGTGGGCGTCAGATCAGACAGTGGGCCTGGTGCCGCCGTCGATGACGTGTTCGGCGCCGATGATCGATGACGCCCGGTCCGAGACCAGGAAGGCCACCAGTTCGGCCACCTCCTCGGGGTGTGCCGGCCGGCCGAGGGGAATGCCACCGATCCCGTTCATGACCATCCGGCGGCCTTCTTCGTAGTCGACTCCCGCCTTGTCCGCGAAGGTCGCGACGAAGGAGCGGCCCCAGTCACTCTCGGTGAAACCGGGAGTGACACTGTTGACGCGGACCCCCCTCGGGGCGACTTCGTTGGCCAGCCCCTTGCTGTAGTGGGACAAGGCAGCCTTGGCCGATCCGTACGGAACTCGGTTCGCGCCCGGGATCGAGCGGGAGAGCGAGGAGATATGGACAACAGCTCCCGCGCCACGTTCAACCATGCCGGGCACCAGCGCCCGGTCGAGCCGTGCGGGAGCGAAAAGATTGACGTCCATGACGAACTGCCACACAGCGTCCTGCTGCGTCAGCAGCGGAACATGCTGGTCTCCGTCGGTGCCCACGTTGTGGACGAGAATATCGACCCCGCCCAGACGCTCGTTCACGTGCCGGGTGACCACTTCGATCCCCTCCCGGGTGCCGATGTCGGCCTGCACGAACAGCTCGCTCTCCTGCGCGGACGCAGAGCGGGCAGTGAAGGCAACCGCGGCACCGGCCCTGGTGAGCCTGTCGACGATCGCTGCGCCGATCCCACGCGTCCCTCCTGTCACCAGGGCACGCTTTCCAGCGAACTCGCCGCTCTCTGCAGCAAAACGGGAAACGGGTGAAGCAATGGGGGTCATGGTTCCTCAGTCTCGGGATGCTGTCGGTGGCCGGCCGACCCGGGGCACCTGACGCATTCCGACGTTAGAGCCATCTGGCAAGACGATCCATGCTTAAAAGTCTCGTTTCCTTGACTGTGCGTCTCGCATGAGCCCTCCAATGTAGAGTTTCACTCATGGACGTCGTCAGTGACGCGGTAGCTACGATCCGGACCGGTCGACCGCACTCGGCACGTACCCATCTCACCGCACCCTGGGGCCTGCGCTTCGCGCCGACCAGTGGCCCAGGGTTCCACGTGGTGCTTGAGGGCGGGTGCTGGCTGCTGTCGCGCAACGCCGCACCGGTGGCTCTCGCGGCGGGCGACGTGGTTTTCGTCTCTCACGGGCAGGAGATGGCCCTTGCCGACCACCCTTCAAGTGCGCTCGTCGACGCCACTCAGGACCTGGACGACGCCTGGATCCCCCGTAGCGAAATTCAGCGCACGGAGGCCGCCACCGTACTCATCTGCGGTTCCTACCAGCTCAACCGCGCCCGCTCGCACCCGCTCCTGGCAGAGCTCCCGGACCTCATCCACCTGCCCGCACGCGTAAGCCGGCAGGCTCCCCTCTCGGCCGTCGTCGCCCTCCTCGGCGACGAGCTCAACGAGCACAACCCCGGTTCCGACGCCATCGTCTCCAGCCTGCTGGACACGATGCTGCTGTACATCCTGCGTGCCTGGTACAAGGAGCGGGCCCAGAGCGCCACCACCGGCTGGGCAGCAGCCCTGTCCGATCCGGCGGTCAGCATCGCACTGCATCACCTCCACCGTGACCCCACCCACCCCTGGACAGTGGAAGAACTGGGCACACGCGCAGGGCTGTCACGAGCAGCATTTGCCCGCCGCTTCACCACCCTCGTCGGCAAACCACCACTCACCTACCTCACCTGGTGGCGGATGACCTCGGCCGGCGCCCTGCTACGCCTCGACGACACGCCCCTGCACACCATCGCCCGGCTGACCGGCTACACCTCCGAATCCGCATTCAACCGCGCCTTCAAGCGCGAGTACGGAAAAGCCCCTGGCGAGTACCGCCGCCAGCACATCCGCACCACAGGATGAATCCCTCCGCCAGGACCACACCCGCGACTGGGCGGTAGCCGCGGCCCGTGCCGGTGTGGACCCGAACGGTGAAACGCCCGGCCACGTCTACCGCAGCCTCGGCATACAAGGCACCTACAACCCCAACCCGACGGCCGCACCCTCACCGACCCGCACCTGATCCGGCCCGGCTGGATCCTCCGCCTGCCCGACCACCAGCCCGACGCCGACTCCCAGCGGACCCCGCCTCCGCAGCCCGGCAATTCGCCGACAACCTCGCCCACGGCACCGAGCCCCAGCACACCAACGGACCCAGCCACCCCACATCCGCCAGCCGACACGCGCGCGCCGACCATGACGCCGACGACTCCGCCCCACCTTCCCGGTACTCAGGAATCCCAGGAGCGTGCCAACCCCGGCGTCAGCCTCCCTACTGGAGCCTTTGTCGGTACGGGTCTGGCCGCTCTCGTAGCTGGCGCGTTGGTCGTCGCTCGGCTACGGCGCCGCGCGCGATACCGACCCGGCAGCGGCGAACGGAACGACCTCACCATCGTTCCCGTCGTACGGACACTGCGCGTTGCCCACGACGAAACGACCACCGACAACACCGCGGAGCCACCCTCCACGGCCGCTGCCTCCAGGTCTCTCCGACATCGACGCAGAACTCACGGCACCAGCGCACGACTTGCTCATGGTCCTGCTCGCCCGCGACGCGGCCTCGGCCCTCTGGGCGCGGCTGCGGTGGGGTGAGTGTGCCGAGACGTCGCTGGTGGCGGGCGACTCACGCCCCAGCCTGCCGGCGCCGCGAAACTGAGCGGGCGGGGCCGCCGCTGGCCTCGGAATACTGGCAGAGACCGGGCGATTCACGGTGCGGTCGGCGGAGGAGGCGGCTGTGGCTGCCGGAGGGACTGGTGGCGTAGGGAGGGGCGAGGATGTCGCAGAAGAGCGTGTACGGGGACTACGCGGCGGCGGGTCGGACGGGTGACGAGTACCGAACTGACGCCGTGGGCGAGGGTCTGGCAGCTATCGCCTACACCCTGCTCGATGTCGCCGCCGCGATCGGCGAACACACCGAAGCCAGCCAGTAGGCCAACTCAGACAGTGGGAGTCGGCTCCTCGTCGACGCGGCCGCCGGCTCCGAGGGTCCGCCGCGGTGCCGGGGTCGTCGTCGGGTGCACGCCGAACACGCCCCGGGCCCGCAGTTCGTCAAGGTCGGGGAGGTGGGCTCCGGGCAGGGAGTCGAGCAGGTCGGCCTGGGCGGCGCGGATGGTGTGCGTGGCCTGGGGGCCAGCGCCGAGGGTGCGGCGGGCTGTCACGCGATCATCGTACGGGCGGTGCTACGGCTGGCCGTGCTCGATTGACAGCCATTCATCAAGAGCGCCATATTGATTACGCAAAACTAGCGGCAAAAGCGGTGGGCGGCGGAAGGCACCCCTCAGGAGTGTCGGCCCAGAGCGGCAACCCCGGCCGAACGACCCGCCGACCACCTTCACCAACTCGACTCGCCCGCCGGCGCATAAGTGCCGGAGGAACATAGAGGAGCAGGCCCCAAGTATAGGGCGGCAGCCCGAACCGGAGAGTGCATGACCAAGCCCCTGAACCCGCAGCGTCGCCTCGTCGACGGCCGTGCCGTCGTCAACCGCGATTGGATCCGCGAGTTCACCGGCGCCAGCGTCGGCACCGCGGCCCGCTGGTACAAGGTGCGGGACGAGCAGCCGGAGGAGCACCGTCACCCGGAGAAGGAGCGGATCGACGGGACCGACTTCTACGACGAGCAGCAGTTCCGCGTTTTCCACACGTGGTTCCAGCAGGAGAAGGCGAGCAAAGTCCTCAAGGCCGACCCCGAGCTGTACGAGCTCGGCCCCGAGGACGTCGTCTCCATCAACAAGGCCGCCGAGCTGCTGAACTTCAGCGGGGCCCCAGTGATCCGCAAGTACCAGCAGGCGAACCCCGGCTACTTCCCGGACTCCGTTGGCGGGGTCGAGGGTCCTACCGGCCGCATGATCCCCGGCTTCCGTGTCGGCGACCTGCAGGACTTCGACTACAAGCGCACCGGGGACAAACTCGGCAAGGCCGGCCGCCGTCCGGGGCCGCAGCCCGAGGCGCCCGTCGGCCGGCCTTCGGCCCTCGAGGAGGTCCTCGCGGCCGAGCTGAGCGCCCGCGCCGGCGGTGAGCCGCTCACGGCCACGCAGCTCGCCGAGCAGTTCGCTGCCGAGGCGATCGAGCGTGACGGCTACCGCCCGGGGCTGGCCGCGGAGCTCAGCGTGCAGTACGGGGGGCCGCAGAGGTCCTGGGAGTACGTCGTACGCAACGCGCTCGAGCGCCGCCCCGCGGCCGCGCCGCCCCGTTCGGAAGCCGACCAGCGCGCCGACATCGCCCTGGCCGCCCTACGCAAGCGTGGTGACATCCGGGGGCTTGCCGCCTCTCTCGCCCGCGAGCACGGCGGCAGCCCCGACGTCTGGTCCCGCGCGGTGAACGCGGCACGCCCCCTGCTCACCGACCCGACCACCTGATCACCCCACCAGCTGGAGGACGATCCCCCATGCCCAGCTATCAGCTCCGCGACACCGCCACCCGCCAGCTCCTCGCCCACGGCGTGGCCGACTACGCCGCGGTCGAGGCCGCCCTGGACCGCCTCGACGACGAGCTGGAACACGACCTCGCGGCCAACGGCGAAGGCGCCGGCCACATCCGGCTGCGCCTCGACGTCGAAAAAGTCACCGCCGACGTCACCGAGACCGTCGAACACCATGTGCTCCTCCTCGGGGTCGACGACCCCGTCGACCTGATGCGCGCTCCGTGATCATCGAGCGCTACGCCAGTCGTTCACTCGCGGCGCCTTCACCTCGACCGCTCCGGCAGAGGTCGTCACCGTCCGGAGCCGGTGACGGCTTACGCACGACCACGCGGCGTCCCCGCTCGTCCTTCTTGTGCGCCAACTCAGCTATTTACTGGTCGACTTCGGCCTCTAGCGCGGCGGCGAGCATTCTCCTCGCACTTTCGCGGACGATGTCGTCGATCAGGGGTCCGGTGGCGGTGGTGCTGTCGTCGTTGACTTAGAGCGCCGCTTCGGCGTTGCTCGCACAGCCGTGTGCCGTCACTCTTGTCGGCGACGCAACCCAGGCGCCACGAGCCGGAAGGGCTGTCCCTTTGCGTCGGCGATCACCATGCCCGATTGCCCGCTGTACGTCCAGTGAACCAGGACGCGCCACTTGACATCTCCTGGTGCGCTGAGCTTGGTCCGGATGATGAAGTACTCGGGATCAAGGGGCGAAACCGTGTACGGGAAGTCCGGTACTCCGTCAGCTGGCTTCGCGAAGTAGGTATGGGCGCTGAGGTCCACTTCGCCGATGTGGAAGTCGAACGTATGCACGCTCATCGGCTGTGGCCTGGGCACGGACACGCTATTGGGGTCGATAGCTGGCGGGGTAGAACGCGACTCGACTTGCATGCTGAGGCCGGTGATGATCACGGCACGATCCACGGCAGCTTCGACGGTGAGATGCACGCTGGTGGACCCAATGGCTACCCAGCTATTGGAGTTTCTCCGCCCTTCGAGGTCTTCGGGCATGGGGGCCAATGTGCCCACGCAGGTCTACGCCTTGAAAAGCTTTGGCGACGATTGGGGGCGGCGATGTCGGGTCCCGTACGGCCTCACGGCCGCGCGTGATGGCCCTGTCTGCCCCGCGCGTCACGAGACCGCCAATGGCGGAGGCGATCCCTGCCAGGGTTGCTGTCAAGATCCACTTGCCGACCCCGGGTACAGCCACGGCCACGGCCACGGCAGCAACAAGTAAGGCAGCTACGCCAAGGCGTAGCGCCAGTTGACTAAACCGCACGGCATTCCCCCTCATCCGTACATGATGCCCCGAGCTACCCGTCGTACCGGTGGGGACGCCCGTCACTCATCCTTGCGTGCGTCCGGGTCGCGCAGCGGGCGCAGTCCGCCCGGCTGGTCGGGCGGTTGGAAGGAGTACCGGCCGTGCATGTTGATGTGGTGCCGTACGAACGGTGAGAGGCGGGCGACGTCTTCGTCGCGGACGTCGAAGCCGTCCGCACGTAGCTGGTTCACGGCGGCGTCCATGTACGGGGTGTTGCAGAACGTATCCGTGGCAAACGGGTGTGCGGGCCGTATTCGTGCAGGTAGAACACTTGCGGTCGTGCCCGTGACAGTACGCCCCGTCACCCCGGTGAGGGTGAAAGGTTGTCCAGGACATCGGCGGCCAGCTGGTCCGCGTCGTCGATCGCGGTGGTGAGCTCGTCCGGGGTGGCGCCGAGGGCGCCGAACAGGGCGTGGGCGCGTGCGGAGAAGTTGGCCGGAGCGGTTGGAAGCTGTCCTGCCGCCTGGACGGCTCCTTTCTCGTTGAGCACCCAGCACCCGGCCTGGGCGTGCAGGGCGTGCACGAGGAGTCCCACCACGCGGAACAGGCAGCCGGCGATGTAGAAGGCGTCGCCACGGGTCACGCCTTTGCGGGCGATGGACAAGGCGAACGGCACTTCCCATCGCGCGTTGGCGACCAGCGACTCACGTAGCGGCTGTGGGTAGGACGCCCTGATCTGCTCCTGCAAGGCGGTCAGTTCACCGGTGGGGTCGGCGAGGATGCGTCCGAGGGCTACCTCACCGGCGTAGGCGTGTGAGTAGACCCCGAGCGGGTGGCCTGCCTGAGTGCCTACTTCGAAGTGCCCGGCCTGGCACTGCTGCCAGATCCGGTGCACGCGGTCCAGGTCGCGGTAGATCCAGTCGATGTGTGCCCCGTCGACGGTCAGCCAGCCACCGCCGTCGACCCAGGGACCCCACCCGCCCGGCTCGGTCATCTCGACCACGCCGCCGGTCAGCTCGGTGGCGAGCAGGCGCAGGGCGGCGGTGTCCAGCGGAGGGCGGTAGTAGAGGCCAAGATCGAAGTCGGAGTCGGGCCTATGCGTGCCGCGCGCCCGGCTGCCGCCGAGGCAGACTGCGACGACACCGTCGACGCCGGCCAGCCGGTTCGCGATCTTCGTTACTTGGTCCACTGGCTGGAGTCTGCCGAACGGGACCGGTCCTGGCGACTGGATTATCGGTGACGGCTCGCGTCAGGGCCGAGGCGGCGCCGCAGCTCAAGATTCTCGCTCAGTTCGAAACGGCGGAGCGGGACCAGATCGGCTGAGACAGCGTCCGGCATTCACCCGCCCGGGACCACATCACCTGGAGATTCCCGGCATCTCCACGTCTCAACTGAACTGGTCGCCGCAGGTCAGGAGCCCGACTCAGGGCCAGATCATTTAAGACGCCATCCACTTTCCGAACGTGATCGGTTGGTTCGGAGTGGGTGGGCATGAACTCCGGTCGGCGCGGGAGAGATGGACGTGGTTGTTCCGCTCGTCTCGCTCGTGGAGGTGGCTGATGGCGTCGGTGCTCGGTTCGCTGGAGGCCCCGGAGAAGAGGGTCCGGGAAGAGATCGCGCGGTTGTGGGAGGAGGCCGAGCGGGTGCAGGCCGCGCTCGGCGACGCGGAACGTGCGCTTCAGCGGCTGGTGGATGCCCGCGTGACGGTGGCCGAGCCGCCGTCCAACTCGCGGAGCCGGCGCGGAGCGAGGCGGCGGGCGCGGTAGTGCCGCGGCGGGCCGAGGGCATGGCGGCGTCGGTCCTCGCGCCGGACCACCAGCAGATCTTGTCGGTGCTGGAGTCGGAAGCGGGGCGGCAGGGCATGCGCTGCCAGCAACTGGCCGCGGCGCTGGGGCTGGAGGCCGTCCCGGCGAAGGTCGAGGGGCTGCGATCGAAGGCGAAACGTCTGGTGGAGCGGAGGTGGGCCCTCCAGGTGCGGCCGGGAGTGTTCACCGCGCTCGCGGTGCCGGCCGGCTAAGGCACCCGGGCGGCGTCCGGCAAGGCGGCCGCTCATCAGCATGGTCATCGACCACAGCACCATGGCCTCGTGCGTCGCGAGCCTCGTCCGGGTAGTCAATCAGCTAACCCTGGAGAACCGGCAACTCCGCCAGCAACCGGCCGTGCCAGGACCCGTCGCTCGACTCCTTCCCGCCCAGCCCCAGCCGCCGGAACGGTGATCACAAGCCGCCCGGCACGCTCTCTGGGGCAGGTCGTACGGTTGGCCGCGCCATCCGTCCTATGGCACGGGGTTCTCGACTGAGGGTGCGCTCGGGGATGCCGTCGCGGCCAGTGGGGACGTGCGTGCGGCGACGGCACGGGCAAGGAACGGCTGGGTGATGGCCAGGGCGAGACAGGCACCGGACATGGCGAGCCACAGCGTGCTCGCTCCCATGTACTGCAGCAGCCGGGTGCCGACCACGGGAGCGGCGATCCCGGCGATTCCCCAACTGGTGCCGTAGACAGCCATTTGACTTGCTCCTCGGGCTGAAGCCCGAGGATTCTGGCCTTCTCGTCTGTTGCCGTGCCGCTACGCGGCACGGGGTTCGGTGGAGAATCCGTGGCTTCCTGCTTCGTCGCGCGGTGCCGGGAGGGATCCTGGCCTTACCTGCGCTCCACAGGCTGCGACCGCCAGTCCGGCGGCCGTTTTCACGTTCTTGGCGGCATTGTGGTCCCGGTCATGGACCGTGTTGCAGGCGGCACAGGTCCACTCCCTGATGTGCAGGGGTTTGGGGCCGTCGTTGACGCCGCACGCCGAGCAGACCTGGCTGGTCGGCTCGAACCGTCCGGTCTTCACAGAGGTCCGCCCGTACCTGACCGCTTTGTATTCCAGCATGTGCACGAACTGTGCCCAGCCTGCGTCATGCACACTTTTGGCCAGCCTGGTGCGCGCCAGTCCCCTGACCGCCAGGTCCTCCACGCCGATTGCTTGGTTCTCGCGGATCAGCTTGGTGGAGAGCTGGTGGTGGAATTCGCGGCGCGCGTCGGCCACGTGTGCGTGGGCGCGGGCGACCTTCACCCGGGCTTTCTCCCGGTTCTTGGATCCCTTCTGCTTGCGGGACAGCTCCCGCTGGGCCTTCTTCAGTTTCTTCTCCCGGCGTAGAAACCTGGGAGAGTCGATCTTCGTGCCGTCGGACAGCACCGCGAAGTGGGTGAGTCCGAGGTCGATGCCGACGCTCTGGTCGGTGGCGGGCATGCGGATGGCGTCGGCGGCCGGGTCGGTGTCGATGACGAAGGACGCGAAGTACCGCCCGGCCGCATCCTTGACCACGGTGACCGAGCTGGGCCGGACGGGCAGGGTGCGGGACCACTTCACCTTCACCGCGCCGATCTTCGGCAGGTTCAGCCGCCCGCTTTTGTTGACCGCCCAGCGGGCATTGGCCGTGAAGCGGATCGACTGGCGGGCATCCTTGCGGGACTTGAACCGGGGCGCTCCTACCCTCGCACCCTTGCGCTCGCCCTTGAGGGAGGCGAAGAAGTTGCGGTAAGCGGCCTCCGCATCGCGCAGGGCCTGCTGGAGCACCACCGAGGACACCTCGCCCAGCCAGGAGCGCGCCTCGCTCTGCTTGGCCCGGGTGATCAGGTCCTTCGACAACTGCCCGGCGCTGGAGCATGGTTCGCCCGCCTTGCGGGCAGTCTCGCGGGCGCGCACGACGTCGTTGAACACGACGCGGGCACACCCGAACGCCTGGGCCAGTGATCGGTGGAACGCCGGCACTTCAGCACGATGAGTGCGTTGACCACCACCTGGTCATGCGATTCGGCAAGGTTCAGTCATGCATGGCAGGACGGGATTGCCGGCTGTCTTGGTCTTCGGTGAGGGATACCGCCTGTGCGGCCTGGTCGTCCTCGCCGGGTGCCATCGCCTCCAGGGCGGCGCGGAGCCCGACGCGTGAGGTGATGCCGAGTTTGGGGTAGAGCCGGTACAGGTGGGAGCCGACCGTGCGGTGGGACAGGAACAGCCGTTCGCCGATCTGCTTGTTGGTCAGGCCGGTGACGGCCAGTTCGGCGATCTGCCGTTCCTGGGCGGTCAGTGCGGCTGTCGGCGCGTCGGGCCCAGTGGTGGTGGCAACGCCGGTGGCACGTAGCTCGTTGCGGGCCCGCTGCGCCATCGTTTGGGCGCCGAGCCGGTCGAAGGTTGCGAGGGCGGCGCCCAGGTGCAGGCGGGCGCGGGGGTCGCGGGTGCGGCGTAGCCACTGCCCGTAGGCCAGCTCGATGCGGGCGTGTTCCCATGGCCACTTGGCGGCTTCGGGCAGGGACAGGGCTGCCTCGAACAGGGGGCCGGCTTCGTCGTCGTCGGCGGCCAAGG
>NZ_JBIAQV010000086.1:0-14792 GCF_042889305.1 Streptomyces sp. NPDC002619
TCCGAGTAGTCCTTCATCGCCATCGGCGGTCTTCTCGCTTCCTCCGGATCAAGCAGATCCAGTATCAGCGTGTCCACCACTCAGGGGGAGGCCCCGAGGAGACTCCACGGTGTGGCAATCGTCCAGGCCCGCTGGAGAGTGGTCAGCAGTGCTTGCTCTGGGGTGGGGCAGATGAGGGGGGATACGAGCCGCAACTCGGCAAGCTCTGGGAACTTCCAGTACCTCTCGTATCCCTCGATCTCAACGGGGCACGGCAACAGCTTCTCGATGCGGCTGACCACTCGTCCGGCACTGCGGCGGTCGCCCGCGTGCACGTAGCAGCGCCATCGGATCGTCTCAAACATGCAGGCACCATACGGCTCTTGTGTAGCCGGGGTGCGGCGTCCCATGGGTTGGGGACCCACGCTATGCCTTGCTGGAACCTCAGCTTGGGAAGCAACGGCGCTTGCGCGACCGTATAGCTGCTGACCTGCGGAGATTCATCGTGCATGCCCCGTTGCGCGGGTCTGATCGCACCGCTGTTGACCGTGGTTGTCCGCTCTTACGGGCAGGGTTTGGGCACGGCTTCGGACTGTGTGGTTCGGCAGCACGGTAAAGCCGTGTGGGCAGTGTGTCATGCGCAGGGTGGTTCAAGCCTGCCGAACGGCATTGCGTGGGCAACTGATTGGCGCACCCGACATCCGGCGCAGGGCGACGTATCCCCGACAGGCGTGTGACGAGGGACAGTGAAGCGGCTTGGCATTCGATTCGTCGAACAGGCCGGTGCACTTGCTGACTTCGGTGTGAGGTTCAGACACCCCCAGGCAAGTGGCCGGATCGTAGCGGTTGCCCTGTGCATGATCACAGAAAGCTTCAGACGTGATGCTGACTTTGATCTCTGTCGTCCGCTCCGATGGCAGGCGCTCTGTCAGGTACTACATGGACGACGGCTTCGGCGCAGGCGGTCGTACCCCCTCGGCATGAGCAGCTGCGTGGATCACGGCCTGGCTGACTCACTGATGTGACGTGGGTCGCGCTACATCACCGAAGAGTCCGCGCAGCAGACGAATCACGGCCGTCACCGCCATGAACGGCGCGGCCGGCATGTTGGCCAACAGAACCCACCATGTGCCATTCACGGTGGTAAGGAACCATTCACTCACCAGCTCTTCCTCGGCACCGTCGCCCACCCCCATGACCCAGAACCAGGTCAGCGGCACCATGACCGACCACAAGAGCCAGAAGCCGCCGAGGACTGCAGTCCAGGTCCGGGTGCCTGGCACGGGATAGCGCTCGAGCCGTGCACGGAAGTACTGCAGTCCTACCAGGACGACGACGAGGAGCACCGTCAACGGCACCCGCCACCCGTCCTCGTCCATCGCCCAGTGGGTCAGTTTCTGCCACCAAGCATTGTCCTGTTGTGTCGCCGGGTGCTCGCGGGCATGCGCCTTGAGGTCGGCTCCCGCAACCAGGAGGGCGAGCATGGGCAGCAGGCCGAGCAGGCTCAGAAGTGGGTGGCCCAGCGCGGACCTGCGCACCCAGGGCGCTATCCGGACCAGCTCAGCAGGGCCATCGGCCGACGCCATGCGTGTCGATACCCTCGCCTCCCCCGCCGGAGGTCTGGAGGGCGGCGGTTGCAGGGGTGGCGGCGGGCCGGAGCGCGTCGGGACGGTGAAGCCGTGCCGACTGCCGAATGCGGCTGGTGGGGCGACGGCGGTCGGGGGGTCGGGGGTGGCCGGTGGGGTGATGGGTGCTGGTGGGACCATGGCCGTTGGCAGGTCGGCGTTCGAGGAGGCGGCGGTCGCCGGGGGAACGGCCTCGAAGGAGGGAGCAGCCACAGCGCGCGGTGGCACCCGGCCTCGGTCGTGTCCAGGACCCGTGTCCCGATCGGTGGCCGCCAGACGGAGGAGTTGCTCGCTTCTCCGGGCCAATTCCGAAGCTATGGAAGTCGGCAGCCAGTATGCGGTGTCGGCGCCGTGCTCCCCCGCACAGACACCCAGTTCCTCGAGGGAGGGGCGGTAACCGGGCTCCTTGGCCAGGCACTTGCGCACCACCGTCATCAGGTCGTCCGGTACGTCGCTCAGGTCCGGCTCCTCGTGCACGATCCGGTACCCCAGGTTCACTGCCGCGCCCGACCCGAACGGATTGCGCCCCGTGGCTGCGAATGCCAGGACCACGCCGAGCGAGAAGACGTCGCTGGCGCCGTGTACCTCCCGCCCCTGCGCCTGCTCCGGTGACATATAGCCGGGCGAACCGACGGTTGAACCCGTTCTCGTGAGGGCCGTGTCTTCGGCGGCGCGGGCGATCCCGAAGTCGATCAGCAGCGGTCCGGCGGGTGACAGCAGCACGTTCGCCGGCTTGAGGTCGCGGTGAACCAGCCCACACGCGTGCACCGAGCCCAGTGCCCCGGCAAGCCCCGACAGCAGCCGCCACAAGGCGGGTACGGGCAGCGGACCATGCCCGTGCACAGCCTCGTCGAGGGAGGGCCCCGGGACGTAGGCTGTGGCCAGCCAAGGCACGGGCGCGTCCGGGTCGCTGGCAATCACCGGCACCGTCCCCGGCCCGGAGACCGCCAGTGACGCACGGACCTCGCGCGCGAACCGTTGCCGGAAGCCCGGGGCGTTGGCCATTTCCGCTTGCACCATCTTGACCGCGATCATCCGACCGGTTGGCGACCGCCCGAGATATACACGACCCATGCCGCCCTCACCCAGGCGGCGTAACAACCGGTACTCGCCCACCTGCCGCGGATCGTCATCGGCCAACGCCTGCACTTTCAACACCCCCGGCACAAAGCGCATGTGGACAAGTTCGCATCGTGACACCGCCGTGTCACTTGCGCCACCGCTCAGGCGGTCCGACCAGCCGCCGGGAACCGGTCCGCACGCTCCGTGAAAGCTGTCCCCGTAAGCGATCGGATGAGTCGGTGACTTTCCAGTCGGGTTTGGCGGCGACCCTCGGTTCGGAGCTCGCCTCCGGCATCGGCAGGCCTCACAACGCCTGGGCGCCTACGTCGGGCCGGACTGTGGTGCGTAGGTGGCAGCAGCCTGTGGAAAGCACCCTTGGATCTCGCCCCGGAACTGCAGGCCGAGGGTTGACCTGGGGTTTCATCATGGAGCGGGTGACGAGAATCGAACTCGCGCTCTCAGCTTGGGAAGCTCGGGTTATCTACGGGTGGTTGCTGGGCTGATCTGCGTCGGAGCGGCTACGTGGCCTGACCGGCCGACGGCCGGGTCCCCGCCATTCCCCGTGGTTCCCCGCACGATCTGGCACGTTCTGGCACGGCGGCGTGCAGGCCCTGGACGCCGAACTTCGTGCCCTGCGTGCACTCGTCCTTCGCCTGGAAACTCCCCGCCCGGCGCCCGGCCCACCAGACGCGTAATCACCGCTTCAGGAGCGAGGTTGGGCGACCTGCGGTGTGACCTGCGGGTTCCCCGCCTTGAACAGGGTCCGGCGGCACGCACCTCTGTATACCCCGATTCCCCGTGAGTCCCCGCTCGTTCTGGCACGGATGTGGCACGACCGCTCTTCGTCCCGAAGTAACTCGGGCGGGGAATCGATCTCGAATTGGTGTGTCTCTGCGCTGTGGTGACGGTCCGCAGGTGTGCGGGGTTGTCCGACGCTGTTCGTCGGCGTTGTCACGCAGTCAGACACTCACTCGGCCGCGCGCTTGATAGCGATCGGAATGACAAGTCCGCTGGCCACCCGCGCCGTACGGCGCTCCCTGCTAGGTGCCCTATTCGGTGCCGGAGGCACCTCTATCGTCGGGCTCCACACTCTTACGCCAACGTGCCAACATCTCCTTCACGCACCGCAGCAGATACCACCAAGCGAGCAGCCCAGTCGCCCCCCATGCGAAACGCTCCACGACACCCATCGGCTTGGACACCACGGCCACCGGGGCACCAACGGCCGCTCCGACGGCGAGTATGACAAGCCTGGTGTCCATCAAGAGGCGCGATTTGTTCCGCGCCATGCTTCCTCCACTTTCCGGCGACCAGCCATTGACAGGCACCGTGATCGTGCCCTTCCGCGGTAAGCACCGGAACCTATCTACGAGCAAGCGCGCGGTCAACGTCGCACAGCCCCGGCACCGGGCTGACCTCCAATGGCCCGTCCGGCCGGTCGGCCCAGCCCCGCCAGATATGCCGACCGGCGCACTTCCACAGCGACCGACAGGTCCGCTGGCCATCGTCCTCCCGCTCGGAGAGAACGAAGCCGCCGGACTTCATGCGCCGGCCGCACTCAGGACATGCCGGGACGTTGCTGGTCATGCGGAGCACTCTAACGGAGCGACCGCTTCGTCCCGAAAGAACTTGGCTGGGGGCTCGACCTTGGCCGACTGTTCCGTTCGCCTGCGGCGCTGGTGCACAGACGTCCGCGCTTGTCAGCTGCTGTACGTCGGCGCTGTCACGCAGTTAGACACTCACCCGGGATGCGATCCGGCGCTTAGAAGATGCGGGCACACCCCAGCTGCCTGGCCCCAGAGGCCCGTTCCGATTCCGCTGCAAGCTGCGGAGTATCGCCGTCGTCCGCGCCCGTTGCCGTCAGCGTTGCCGTCACTGGCGTCGCGGTGCAGGACAACGAGGTCCGCCTCACTGGAGTGCGCAATCGCCGCCGTGAGAGACCACTGGGGTGACAGAGACGCCTGGTCGTGTGCGAGGATTCCGGCTCCGCATACGTGTTTGCCGAGGTCGACCGGAGATCCATGTCCGCCATACCGCCGCCCCCGCCGTCTGAGCCTGGCTCCAAGCGCAACCAGAAGGGCCGCGGACTGGCGATCGCGGGTGTGCTAGCGCTCGGTGGGGTCGCGCTGGCGATGAGACTGATCATCGGGGGTATCTCCGGTTACGCCGACGAAAATCCGGACAAGCGGATGTCCGGCGCAGGTGACCGGTCGGCCGTAAGCCTCGCGATGGGCGACTGCTTCACTAGCTCGCAGCACGGAGAGGTCTACTCCGCGGTACCCGTGCCGTGCTCCCGGCCACACGACGGCGAAGTGTTCGCCACGGTCGCTCTCACCGGGTCCAGCGGCGCCGACGACGTCCTCGCAAAGCAGTCATACCACCAGTGCAGCGATCGGCTGACCGACTACGTCATGGACGACTGGTCCTTGCCCCACACGATGGGCGTCAACTACTACTACCCGACCCGTGAGGTCCAGTCGGGTAACAGGACCGCCACCTGCTTTACGGCCGGCACGAACGGCCAGACCACTGGCAGCGTACGCGAGCAGGAGACCAGCCTGACGGCAGACCAGCTTGCCTTCCTCAGGCTGGAGCTGGCCTCCGCGCGCGTCTTCAGGACCTATCCGCACCTGGGCAGCGTGGCCGCGAATCGTGCCTGGGCTGCGAAGATGGCGGCCGCGCTGGACCATGAGGCCGATAGCCTCGGAGCCGCCAACTGGTCTGCCGGTGCCAGGCCCAAGGTCACCGCCTACGTCGGGGAGCTTCGAAAGAGCGCCGAGCTGTGGCGCAAGGCCGTGGCGGCACGTTCGGACAACAGTTACTGGGACCGTTCTGAGGACGCCTGGGACCACCCTTCCTACAAGTATCAGCGGGACGTCCGGAAGGCTCTGGGGCTGGCTTCGGATGTCCCCGCCACCTCCTTCGGGCCGCCGTTCTAAGGTTCGACACGCCTCGGGTTGCACATCGGGCCTGCCTGATTGGGCCGCCTGCCGAACCGAAGGGCCGTCACCACAATTCCGTGCCGTCCACGTCCAGCGGCATCGCCGATTGCCCGGATCAGGTCCCGGGTGGCGAAACCTCTCTGACCTGCCTTTTTCGCAACGACTACCGGGCCTACCGTTTTCTGAAGGCGATTGACACGAGGCGCAGTCAGCAGCTAGGGCGGCGTAGCGACTTTGGCCGGGAGTTTGGCGCGAGTGAACACGGCGCCTTACGCCGGCCCGCGGATCGGACAGGCTTGTGGACCTGCCCGTGCCGCGGGGTCAGCCCGGCCCAGGAGCACAGCCGGTCGGCGGAAGCGAACCGGTACACATCTCCGATCTCAGCGACCAGCACCGCCGCCAGGGTGGTGCCGATGCCGGGCAGCTGCTGGAGGGCGCGATAGCCGGCGCGGCCGCGAAGCCGGTTTGCGATGCGGTCGTTGAACAGGGATTCCTCGGCGTCGAGTTCATCGATCAGCCTCAGTAACGACGCGACGCGCTGGGCATAGGGGCCGGCCAACGCGGTCTGCCCCAGCTGGGCACGGCCGTCGATACCGAACAGGTCGGACGCCGGGATCAGTACTCCGGCCTTGGCCAGCACGGCGTGCACCTGAGCCTTCAGCCCCGAGCGCAACGCGACGAGCTTGGCCCGGTAGCGCACCAGTTCCCGCACCTCACAGACCTGCGGTGGCGCGATCCAGGCTTCCGGAAGGCGTCCCATCCGCAGCAGGTCGGCCAGGTCGGCGGCGTCGCGCAGGTCGTTCTTCACGCGCCGGTAGGCGAAGCCCTTCACGCCCAGCGGATGGGCCACGTGGACGCGTGCCCCGGCGGCCTGCAATACGTCGACCGCCCAATACCAGCCGTAAGTGGCCTCCAGGACCACGTCGGGGTTGCGTCCGGCCAGCTCGATCTGCAGGCCGAGCGCCACCGGGGCGTTGAGGATGCGTACCGCGCTGAGCTGGACGCCGTCCTCTGTCTGCCGCACGATCACCGACCGTCTGCGATGCACGTCGACACCGACGTACTGGTGTCCGTCGTACTCGCTCACCTGGGGCCTCCTTCGCCGTGGCGGAGCGCGCACCTGGGACCTACCCAGAACACCCACGGAGGGCGGGGACTTCGCCCCTCCATCGCATCAAGACGTGTGGATCTGTTGAAGCGACTCAGGCTGAGAGGGCTTCGGGGTGTTCGACGAGGTGGCCGCGTTCGAAGGGGCGCCGGCGCGGACAAGGGCCACGAGGTGGGGTGCGTTCACGGCCCGCCAGCGGGCCTGGGCAGACTCGACGAGCTTGAACACCATGGCGAGGGCTGCGGCCCGGCTGCCGGCTCTCTTGGTGACCTTGGTCCGAAGTCGCACGGTGGCGAAGGTCGACTTGATCGGGTTCGTGGTCCGTAGATGGATCCAATGCTCGGCGGGGAAGTCGAAGAACGCCAGGAGCTCGTCCCCGTCGTCCGTGAGCAGCCCGGCGACCTTGGGGTACGTGAACCCCTGGACCGGTGAGCGCCGGCGAGCCCCCTGGCGAAGAGGCCGGATCGCGGCAATGCACCGGCACGTGTGCACCCGCGAGGCGCTAGGCCCGCAGCTCTGATCACCGGTCAGGTACGGGCCGGGGCCACGGGCGGCGCCGTGACGGGTGGGGGCGCCGCATTGTGGCGTCCCCCCGTCCGACGTTGGCGCGTGGTGATGCCCAATGATGTTCCGGCTACGGGCGCGAGTGCGCCGGCGGCAGGTCCGTGGTGCACGTCAGCGGTACTCCCGTGGGCACCAGGCGCTCGACGGATCCCGGATTCCCGTGCACGGAGGCCAGCTGGGCCTCGTTCAGGTAGCCGATGAACAGCTGGGTCCCGGCCGGCATGGCGGAGGGGGTGAAGACGAAGGTGACCTTGCCGTCGTCTTCCCGTTCGCCCCTCATGACCTCCCTGACCCCGGGCCCGACGCCGCTCGGGTCGAGCGCGCCGTCGTCCTGCGGCGCCTTGCAGAACTCGCCCTCCTTGATGAGCACGGGGAAGCCGGCCTTGCGCAGTGCGGCCTGCAAGCCCGCGTGGTTCTTGAAGTACCGCTGCTTGTCCCAGGACACGTGGACCGTGCCGTCCTTCTTGGTGTCCACCGTGTACGCGGCCGTGCGAATGTGCACAGCGCCCGCCCCGGTGCTGTTGCCCGCCGTGGGCGGTGCGGTCGACGGGTTGCCGTGCGTGGGGACGCCGAGCGCGAGCCCTGCGGCTGCGGCGACCCCCGCCGTCGTGCCCACGAAGCGGCGCCGACGTCGGCGCGCGCGGCCCGCAGCCTCGATCTGCTCGATCGGGGTGTCCATCGTGATGTCGTCCAGCGAGTCCTTCAGCGCGTCCAGTACGTCCATGTCGTGGTCGCTCATTGCCCAACCTCCGGGTTGTCTACGGTGACGAGGTGGCCGCGAAGCGTCGCGACGGCCCGCGACAGGTGGGCGGTGACGGTTCCCGGGGCAATCCCGAGCACCTTGGCGGTGGCCCCGGTGTCGAGGTCGAGGAAGACCCGGCACGCGATCACCTCCCTCTGGCGCTTTGGCAGTTGACGCAGCACGGCCAGCAGCGCGGGGTCCAGGCCGGGATCGGGGACCGTGCCGGCCGCGGTGTCGTGTGCGCCGTCCAGCGCGACTTCCCGTCGCCGGCGGCGCCACCACGAGACCCGGGTGTTGAGCGCCGTACGCACGATCCACGCGCGTGGCACCGGATGGCGGCTGACCTTCGGCCACGCCATCCAGGCCCGGGTGAACGCCTCGGCGACCAGGTCCTCGGCCAGCTGCCGATCACCTACACTCGCCAGGACCGCCTGCAGGCATGCGTCCCGGCTTGCTTGGTAGAACTCCTTGAACTCCAGCTGCTTCACACCCCCTAAACGCCGCAGCGCCGCAATCCGCTTACCTGAGAGGCGCAGTCGGCCGCCGGTGATCAGTGACACCGGTTTCCCGTCGTCCCGGCTGGGACGGGTGGGCTCAGCGGGCGTTCGGGCGCTGCCGGGCAGGCGTGTGGCGAAGGCAGGCCGGCCAGGCGCCGGTGTCGATGACGCCCGGCGGGATGCCCTGCCGGTCCCGCCGTCGGATCTCCGTCGCCGCCCTGTCCTGCTACAAACCCGGTCCCGCTGCTTGGCGTTGGCGCTGCGGGAGCACGTGGCCAGGTTCCGAGTTGTTGTCAAGACCTGTGGATGGAGTCGTGTTGAGGCGGCTTGGTGGACATCCTGATCTTGATATTGTTCTCGCCCTGCCGGGCGACTTCGTGCAGGCCAAGGCGGCGGTAGGTCGCCGTCGACGCCGCCTACACCTCCAAGTGCGGCGCCCAGCACTGGACCCGCCCCCTGACCAGCACCACGCGCGCGATGACCCGCCACGACGCGGCGAGCATCGCGATCGGAAGGCGCGCTCTGGGGCACCCGATCCGGCGACGGACGGCACCGCCCCCCGCACGACCAGAGCGATCGTGCGGGGCATCGGACCGTCCAGGCCGGACCAGACACCCCAGAGCGCGAGGGAAACCGCCCGCGTGTCACCGGACCGCGGACACGATCCGTGCGCCCCGGACACGACGAGAACGCGGTGGACCAGAACGCCCAACACTGCTCGGGGCGTTCGGCTGAGCATGAGTTCTGGCAACAGGACTCACTCCCGCTCAGCCTGTAGGAACGGTAGATGACACCGCGGTGCTGGGCTGAGCTGGGCCCGTGATTGAGCCTGTTCGCACTACTCGACACCGGAAGGTCGTTCTTTGTTGCCACCTGCTGCTGTTTTCGCGTGGCGGGCGGACCTCAACTCTTGACGGCCTCTGCGATCTGCAGGGCGGCCTGGGCGGGCGTGAGGTGCGTAGTGTCGACGACCTCGGCCTCGCCGTGTAGCCATGTGCGGGCCGCCTCGGCGTAGGGCTCAAGGTATTTGAGACGGAATGGGGAGGGGCCAAGAAGAGTGTCCCCCTCGATGCGCCCGCGGAGGGTGTCTTGGTCAGCGTGGAGAACGAAGTGCCTTACCGGAATGGCGTGTTGGGCGAGGCCCGTGCTGATCTCGCGCCAGTACTGCTCGACGAGGACAGTCATGGGCATCACCAGAGTGCCGCCGGTGTAGTCGAGTACGCGGCGGGCGGTCTCGACGACGAGCGGCCGCCACGGCGGCCAGTGCTGGAAGTTGTCCGTCCCGGGCAGCCCCGGCGTGATGTCCATGAGTGTCTCGCCGACCTTCTCGGCGTCGAACACCCGTGAATCCGGGATCAGCTGCTGCACGAGTGCACCGGTCGTCGTCTTGCCTGCGCCGTGGGTGCCGTTGAGCCATACGATCATGCGACCCAACGCTAGCGCCGTGCGGGCCGCGGCAACGGGCACGGCAGAAATCCGGTACGGCTTCGGCGTTACCCAGGGTGGTGTCAACCATCGAGATCAGGTGTGACCTATCTCGAATCGCAAGGACAAATCGCCCATGGTGCCTTTGCGGCCAAATAGCACTGCGAGTGGCCAACTATCACTGCGAGTCACATCGGCTGAGTGCCGTGCTGGCGCTTGAATCAAACATGTGAACGAGCTGCCGCTGGATCAGCGCGCCTCCGGGCGATCCTCGGCTACCTCAAACAGCAGCTCGCCGACGAAGAGACCGTCGTCACCTACCTCTGTCTCCAGGTCCAAGCCGTACGCCACGCCCTCGCCGTCGCCGAACACCGGAAGCCAGGCAGCTCGTCACCGCCTCAGCCCCATCGCCCGCCATCGCTGGCCCCGGCGGCGGTCGGGCCGCCTCCATTGACGGTGCGGCGTCCCACCACGGGGTTCATGATCGAGCAGCGGCGTACGCCGGACGGCCCGCTCGAGGCGGCCGCGCACTTGGACGATTGCAAGGTGACCAGTGACCAGACGCACCCGGTATCGGCGCATGAGGCGCGGCTGGCGTTGACGATGCCCTCCAGCTGGAGCGTGCGCGTTCTGCCGCCAGGACACCGAGCTGGGGATCCTCGAATAGGCGGGGCACCGGCCAGAGGCCTTCTTCGAGTCCGTCTTCTTCGCGGCAGCCTTCTTGGCCGGCTGCTTCTTCGCCGTCGCTTTCCTGGCCGCGGTCTTCTTCCTCGGATTCGGTAGTTCGTGCACCTCGGCATCCCCGCCACGGGAGGCCTTCGCTCGCTGCACGGATGCGTTCAGCGTTGTGTGCGCTCGGTCAGTGACCGCTGTGGCATCCGGTCGGCTGGTATTCCCGGGCCGCCCGTCCGGCGGGATCCTGTCTATTGCCCGTAACGCAGGGTGTCGCGCCGGGATAGCGGGGGATGGGAGCGAGGATGGAGCCGTTGGCGGCCGGGGATCCGGCCAGGGTCGGGGGGTTCGTACTGCGGGGCCGTCTGGGTGCGGGCGGAATGGGCCGGGTGTTCCTGGGCCGCTCGCTGGCCGGACGGGCGGTGGCGGTGAAAATCGTGCACCCGCACTACGCACAGCAGACGGAGTTCAAGCGCCGGTTCCGGCAGGAGGTCACCGCTGCGCGGGCGGTGAGCGGTGCCTTTACGGCGCCGGTAGTGGCGGCCGGCCCGGATGACGACCCGCCGTGGCTGGCGACCGTCTACGTGCCAGGGCCGAACCTGGCCGAGGCGGTCGCAACGGGCGGCCCGCTGCCAGAGGCATTGTTGTGGCCGCTGCTGGCCGGGCTGGTGGAAGCGTTGCAGGCGATCCACGCGGCCAACATCGTGCACCGGGACCTGAAGCCCGCGAATGTGTTGCTGGCCGAGGACGGCCCGCGGGTGATCGACTTCGGCATCGCCCGGGCCATGGACGCCACCGCGCTGACCGGCACCGGGGTGATCGGCACGCCTGGCTTCATGTCACCGGAGCAGGTCGAGGGCGAAACGGTGGGCCCGGCCAGTGACGTGTTCACGCTCGGCGCGGTTGTCGCCTTCGCCGCCACTGGCACTGGGCCATTCGGTGAAGGCAGTCACCTGGCGCTGCTGCACCGCGTCATACACACCGAGCCCCACATCGACGGCGTGCCCGGGCCGCTGCGCGGCCTGGTCGCCGCTTGCCTGGATAAGGATCCCGCCCAGCGGCCCACCCTGGCCGCCCTCGCCGGGACGATCGCAGACCGGTGGACTCCGCCGGAGGAGTTCCCGGGAGTCGTGCCGTGGCCTGCCGCAGTGACCCGGCTGATCAAGAGTCGGCAGACGCCCGCACCGGGTGCGCCGATCGTGGCGATGCAGCCGGACGAGGCGGCCGCACACCCACCAACCGAACGCGTCAGCAAAACCCTCTCACCAGAGGAACTCTCAAGGGGCTTAGTGAATTACGTCCGACACCTGGCCGAAGACCGTGCCCGGGTATTGGCACCGGACCACCCCGACACTCTGACCATGCGCTACAACCACGCCCGCTACGCCGGGGATGAGGGCGATCCCGCACAGGCAGCTCTGCTCCTCGCCGACCTGACCGCCGACTACGCCCGGGTGCTGGGATCGGACCACACCGACACTCTGAACAGCCGCCACTGGCACGCCCATTACGTCGGGGAGGCCGGTGATCCCGCACAGGCAGCTGAGCTCATGGCCGACGTAACCGCCCACTGCGCCCGGGTGGTGGGACCGCACAACCCCGGCACGCTGCGTAGCCGCTACTGGCACGCCCTCTACGTCGGGAGAACCGGTGATCTGGTGCAGGCGACGCGGCTCATGGCCGACGTAACCGCCCACTGCGCCCGGGTGATGGGACCAGACAACCCCGACACGCTGCGCAGCCGCCATGACCACGCCCGCCTCACTGGAGAAGCCGGCAATCCGGCCGAGGCAGCCCGCCTGATGGCCCTGGTGGCAGCCGACCGCACCCGGGTCCTTGGCACCGACCACCCGGCCACCCAAACCAGCCGCCACCAGCTCGCCCACTGGCAGAAGCACGCTGCACTGCACTAGCAGGGCTCCGTCAGGTCCGTGTTTCGCTCACTGCTGCGGACTGGCCAGCCTCTGCCAGCCCTGCAGCACACTGAGGGGTCGCACCGTCCGCAGACCCATGCGGGAGCGGAGCGGACCCGGCCCGCGCCACAGCGTCACCTTGTGCTCTGGCTGGTCGGGCAGAGCACAAGGTGACACCCGGGCCCTTTGGCGCGGTGCCGGCCCGGCGGGAGGAAGCCGGCGATGTGCCGCCGCCCCAGTGGTGGGGCAGCCGACGGGACATGGTCTGCCGCCCGGCACATCCGCGCGGGTCAGTCGTGATCGGTCGTGACGGCGACGTGCCGCCGGGCGACCATTTCCTTCCTGACACCGGCCAGTTTGGCCTCGAAGGCCTGGACGGTGTCGCTGCCCAGTTGCAGGCGCAGCGGGGGCTCGGCGGCCGCAGCCAACTCGACAATGGCCTTGGCGCCCTTGACCGGGTCGCCAGGCTGGGTGTGATTGATCCCCGGGACGGCATCGCGCATCGTGCCGGAAGTGGCCGCGTAGTCGTCGATCACGTGGACGCCTGTGGTCAGGCTGCTCGGGTCGAGGAAGTCGGTGCGGAAGAAGCCCGGCTCCACAATCGTCACATGCACGCCCAGCGGGGCGAGCTCGTCATGCAGCGCCTCGGTGAAACCCTCCACGGCGAACTTCGTTGACGCGTATACGCCCCACCCTGCAAAACTAACGAAGCCGGCGATGGCACTGATGTTGCTCACGTGGCCGGAGCGCTGGCGGCGCAGGACGGGCAGGACGGCGCGCTGCACGGCAAGCACCCCGAAGACGTTCGTCTCGTAGACCGCGCGGACCGCTTCGGCGTCAGCCTCCTCCACTGCGGCGAGCAGACCGCTACCGGCGTTGTTGACCAGAACGTCGATACGGCCGAAGCGCTGGACGGCGGCGCTCACGGCGGCCTCGATCTGGCTCTGATCGGTCACGTCCAGCGGTACCGCCAGCAGGGCATCGCCGGCGTCGGGGAACTGCCTGCTGACGCTTTCCGCGCTGCGGGAGGTCGCCACGACCTGATGGCCTGCGGCCAGCGCCGCGCGGGTGATCTCCGCGCCGAGGCCACGGGACGAACCTGTCACAAACCACACACTCATCGATTACTCCTCTGACGCTCTCCGGCTCCAAGGCGATCGGCTCGCGGATGCCGGCATCGCGGTCTCCTTCGGGTTACGCAGGGCTGTGATCCGTCCCCCGAGGGGGGCGCGCCCACATCCACTAATCTTCTATGGAAGATATTTCTTAGCAAGAGATTGAATTATGAACTAAATGGGACATGCGTCACCCACCGGCGCGGACTCCCCGGCCAGGTCCCCGGTGCAGGCGTACGGCACCAGGCCGCACTCGGTGCCCCGGGCCATCCGGATCACCTCACCGACGCGACCTAAGAAGACGACGGACCCGACCCGGGCCGAAGACCTCCTCGGCCGGGATCGGCACACGAACAGGGACATCGGCCGGCATGGCCGACACGCAGAAGCATCCGGCGCGGTCGGATGCCCCCCGGACCAGGAGCCGGGCACCGGAGCCGACGGCGGCCGTGCACGCCTCCCCGCCATTGCACATCGCGGCGACCCTCGCCCCAGCAACCACCAGGTCGAGATGGGCGCCGGCAGCACGAGGGACCGCGCACCGTCACCGGACAGCACTGAGCCCTCCTGGCGGCGTCACCCGATCACACCTGTCCGGTGCGCACGCCCCTCTCGACCCGGCCGCCCAACGCGTTGTCGACGTTGCCCCAGCACCCAAAGGCGCGCTGCAGCACGGACTCACTCACATCGTTGAGCAGGTGCCCGACGATGCTTTCGACCAACTGCCCATGCGCCGCCCCGTCGATCACCTCACGCACGAGCGTGCCGCCCGCCCTCAGCTTGCGATCAAGAAACGGGCACCCTGGATGGAACTCGGGCCCACCCGGGCGACCTGATCGGGGGTGCCCTCCATCACGGGGGCACCCCCGATCCATGTCACGGGCGTGACGCACGGCATCCATTTAGTTCTTGCTTCAACTTCTTCCTCAGAAATATCTTCTGCGTCAGATCGATTGATGCGGGCATCCCACCCCGGGACGAACCACCGCCCCGCGGTGACACCCGTTTGGTCGACCAGGCCGGACACACCACGCCCGAGCCCTGGTTGTCACGGAAGAAATGAAGGAACCTGTCATGTTTAACGTCGCCAATGTCAAGGCCGCTGCCAGCCCGGACCTGCTGACGCCCGACAACGCGGTGATGCTGTT
>NZ_JBIAQV010000087.1:0-14175 GCF_042889305.1 Streptomyces sp. NPDC002619
GGGCGCTCTCAACGTTCTACGGGCCGGGCTGGCCCGTCGCGAAGCCCAACCGGCATAGCGAGAAGCCACCCCGTTTACGGGGTGGAGGAGTCACCCGAGTTCCTCGGAGGTCGATGGTCCGGCCCTGCTGACCGAGCAGCATCTTCAGTGGCGTCGGAGTCGAAGCCGAATCGGTCGTACATGCGCCCGGAGAAGGGTGCCGGAGATGGTCGCAGATTTACTGTGCTGGCCGCGCATCGATTCCCCGATTCTTCACCTGTCGGCGTACGAGGACGTCGCGGGTAGTTCCACAGTGATGCGGATCCCGCCGGCAGAGCGCGGGGCGAGGGTGAGTGTTCCGTCGTGTGCCTGGGTGATGGTTTTGACGATGGCCAGGCCGAGGCCGACACCTGCATGGTCGGTGTGGATGCGCTCGGTGCCGCGCTGGAAGGGTTCGGTGAGGGTCGAGACCAGCTGAGGGGTGAGCTGCTCGCCGGTGTTTTCGACAGTGAGTACCACGGTGTCGGGGCGGACGCTGGTGTGGACCCATACGTTGCCGTGTTCGGGCAGGTTGTGGACGATCGCGTTCTGTACGAGGTTCGTGGTGAGCTGGAGCAGGAGCGCCGGTGATCCGATCGTGGGGGCGATGTCGCCGCTGGTTTCGAGGGTGACGCCGTGCTTTTCCGCGAGGGGGAGGAGTGTTTCGGTGGCTTCTTCCGCCATGAGGGACAGGTCGACGTGTTCTCGGGTGAAGGACCTCTGCTCGGCGCGGCTGAGCAGGAGCAGTGCCTCGGTGAGGTCGATGGCTCGGGTGTTGACGGCGTGGAGGCGGTCGATGAGTTCGCCGGTGTCGTGGTTCGGATCGGTGCGGGCCACGTCGAGAAGTGACTTCGAGATTGCCAGCGGGGTGCGCAGCTCGTGAGAGGCGTTGGCTGCGAATCTCTGCTGTTCGGCGACGTGCGCTTCGAGCCGTACGAGCATCGTGTCGAAGGCGTCGGCGAGTTCACGGAACTCGTCCTTGCGGCCCGGCAGCTGGATGCGGTGGGAGAGTGATCCGTTCGCGGCCATGCGGGTGGCGTGCGTGATGCGGTTCAGCGGGGCGAGCATGCGGCCGGCGAGGAACCACCCTCCCCCGAGACCGAACACCAGCAGGAACAACATCGTGATGGCCGCCATCGGAGCGAAGTCGCGCGCGACGGAGAGGCGGTAGTCGGGCATGAAGACGAGCCCGACGTGCTTCACACGAGTCAGGAACAACCACCCGGCGATGAGCATCAGGGCGCCGGCCAGCATGAGGAATCCGGTGTAGCTGAGGGTGAGTTTGAGGCGAACGCTCAGCCCGGGCTGCCTATCCACGGTCCCCTCCCTCAGGTCCGGTGCCGGGCGCTGTGTCGATGCGGTAGCCGACGCCTGGCACGGTGGCGATGAGCCAGGGTTCGCCGAGGCGCTTGCGCAGGGCCGAGACTGTGATGCGTACGGCGTTGGTGAACGGGTCGGCGTTCTCGTCCCACGCGCGTTCCAGGAGTTCTTCGGCACTGACGACACCTCCTTCGGCGGCGACGAGGACTTCGAGCACGGCGAACTGTTTCCTGGTCAGTGCGACGTAGCGGGCGTCCCGGTAGACCTCTCTGCGGAACGGATCCAGACGCAGGCCTGCGATCTCTCGTACGGGGGGCCTGTTGTGGGCGCGTCTGCGGTCGAGGGCTCTGAGCCTGAGCGCGAGTTCCTGGAGTGCGAAGGGTTTCGTGAGGTAGTCGTCGGCGCCGAGCTCGAACCCGGAAGCCTTGTCGTCGAGACGGTCGGCCGCGGTGAGCATGAGGATCGGCATGCCGCTGCCGGAGGCGACGATGCGTTTGGCGATCTCGTCGCCGGACGGTCCGGGGATGTCGCGGTCGAGGACGACGATGTCGTAGGCGTTGAAGCTGAGCAGTTCCAGAGCGGTGTCGCCGTCACCGGCGATGTCGGCCGCGATCGCTTCCAGACGTAGGCCATCGCGGATGGCTTCTGCCAGATAGGGCTCGTCCTCGACGATCAAGACACGCATGTTCTTAAGGCTACGAGTCAGCACATATCGTCGGTGTATCGAAAACCGCATACGTGCCGGCAACATCGCGTTGCTTTCACTGGCGGCATGACTCGAACCCCAGCATCAGCACGAACAACGCCCCGCCGGGTTCGCTGGCTGATTGTCGTCGGCCTGATAGTCGTCATAGCAGTGATCACCGCGGCAGTCTTCGCCTACCAGGCGCCGAAGTCCTCGCCCCGGTCGTCCTCCTCCAAGCCTTCTTTGTCCCGCTCGCCTTCCGCGCCTTCCTCGTCGCCCTCAAGCCCCTCGGCCGCAGCGCCCTCGAATACGCCCAGAAGCGGGCATCGTGATGCCCCAAGCGTGGCCGACGGTGTCGTCCCCGACGGCGTGACGGTCTTCGATGACTCGATTCCGGCTGTGGCCAACCTCGATCCAGAACTGCTCAAGGCCCTCCGCCAGGCTGCGACGGCTGCCGCGGACGACGGAGTCGATTTCCACGTCAACAGCGGCTGGCGTGCCCCCGAATACCAGAATCAGCTTCTTCGCGATGCGGTCTCCAAATGCGGGTCCGAACGCGAGGCCGCCCGATGGGTGGCCACCGCGACGACGTCTCCTCACGTGTCGGGGGAGGCGGTCGACATCGGGGACTCCAACGCGACGGCGTGGCTGTCCTGGCACGGTGCCGAGTACGGGCTGTGCCAGATCTACCGGAACGAACCCTGGCACTACGAATTGCGCACCGATGCGATCGACCGTGGCTGCCCCCGGATGTATGCCGACCCCACGCAGGACCCGAGGATGCAGCAGTGAACGGCAGTGAGCGAGAACAGACGATGACGCAGGTGGACACGGCGGAGACCGGGCAGGGCAGCCCGGCGGATACCGGTGCGCCAGGTACCGGAGCCGGTGCCCCGGCGGCCGGGACCGGCGGGACGTGGCGTGCACGCATTCATCGGGCGATCCGCGCCCTCCCTGGGCCGGGGCCGTGGAAGCGTGGCCTGGTGCTCGCGGCGCTGGCTCTCGTGCTGGGCCTGCTCATGCTGTTGCACACGCAGATCACGGACCGTGGTGGCCTCGGCAGTCTGGTGGAGACCTTCCTGCCGTGGTTCGGCCTGTTCGTCCCGGTGCTGCTTGCCGCCGCGTTGTGGCGCCGCTCCGCCTCGGCGGTGGTCGCGCTGCTGTTGCCGGTCACGGTGTGGCTGAGCCTCTTCGGCGGGCTGCTCGGCGACAAGTCCCAGTCGGGCGGTGACCTCACCGTGGTGAGCCACAACGTCGGCGCCGAGAATCCGGACCCGGCCGGTACCGCCCGCGCCTTGGCCGCCTCCGGTGCGGACGTGCTGGCACTGGAGGAGCTGACCGAGGAGGCCAGGGGAACGTACGAGAAGGGGCTGGCGAAGGCGTACCCGTACCACACGGTGCAGGGCACGGTCGGGCTGTGGAGCAAGCTGCCGCTGTCCAACACCCAGCCGGTCGACATCAAGCAGGACGTCGGGCCGCTGGGGGACACCAAGCCGGCCGAGGTCAAGATGGCCTACAACCGGGCGATGCGCACCACGGTGGCTACGGACCAGGGGCCGCTGGCGGTGTATGTGGCCCACCTGGGGTCCGTGCGGGTAAATCCCAGGGCAGGCTTCTGGACGGACTCGCGGGACAGAAACGCGCAGGCGCTCGGCGAGGCCCTCGCCACCGAGCAGAACGAGCGGGTGGTGCTGCTCGGTGACCTGAACGGCACGATGGACGACCGTGCGTTCGCCGGCATCACCTCGCAGCTGCGCTCGGTCCAGGACGCGGCCGGGGACGGCTTCGGCTTCAGCTGGCCGGCGAAGTTCCCAGTGGCGCGGATCGACCAGATCCTGGTCCGCGGCGTGGAGCCGAAGAGCTCGTGGCTGCTGCCGGAGACCGGCAGCGATCACCTGCCGGTGGCGGCCGGGATCAGCTGGTGAACACCAGGACAGGTACATAGCTGGTGAACACCGGCACATATCGTCGGCATATCGAAAACCACATACGCGCCGACAACACCACGCCGCCTTGACTGAAGGCATGTCCTACAGCGAACCAGCACGAACAGCGGGCGTGAGCCTGACCGTCGAACCGATCGGCGCCGCCGAGCACTTGGCGTTCGTGCGGACACAGCGGTCGGTCAGCTTCCTGCAGACCCCGGCATGGGCCCGCGTCAAGACCGAGTGGCGCAGCGAGTCCCTCGGCTGGTTCGACGGTCGGCGCCTGGTCGGCGCCGGGCTCGTCCTGCACCGCCCGGTGCCGCGGCTCGACCGCTTCACGCTGGCCTACCTGCCCGAGGGCCCGGTCATCGACTGGACCGGCGAGATCGACGCGTGGCTCGATCCGCTGGCGGCATATCTCAAGGCACACGGCGCGTTCGCGATCCGGCTCGGCCCGCCGGTGTACACGAACACCTGGAGCGCCGCCCAGGTCAAGGAGGGCATCGCCGCTCCGGGCATCAAGCGGCTCACCGAGATGCCCAGCCAGTGGGACGACTCGGTCGGCGCCCGCGTGACCGGTCAACTCAGGGACGCCGGCTGGCTGCCGCGGAACCCGGAGGACGGCTTCGGGGTCGGGCATCCGCAGTTCAAATACGAGGTTCCGCTGGCCGGCAGGACCGAGGACGACCTGCTCAGGGGCATGAACCAGCAGTGGCGCCGCAACATCAAAAAGACGGCCAAGGAGGGAGTCGAGGTCACGGTCAGTGAGGACCTGAAGGCCTTCCACGACCTCTACGTCCACACCGCCGAACGCGACCGCTTCACGCCCCGGCCGCTGCGCTACTTCGAGACCATGTTCCCGGCGCTGCGTGCCGAGGACCCCGAGCGGATCAGGCTCTACCTGGCCCGCCACCAGGGCGACCTGGTCGCCGCCACCATCCTGGTCCGCGTCGGCGCCCACGCGGTGTACGCCTACGGCGCCTCCTCCACCGAGAAGCGCGAGGTGCGCGGCTCCAACGCCTGCCAGTGGGCGATGATCCGCGACTCCCTTGCGGCCGGCTGCGACGTCTATGACCTGCGCGGCATCACCCCCACCCTCGACGCCGACGACCCGCACGTCGGACTGATCCAGTTCAAGGTCGGCACCGGCGGTCAGGCGGTGCGGTACGTCGGCGAGTGGGACCTGCCGCTGCGGCCGATGATCTACCGGGCCTTCGACCTCCACATGAGGCGGCGCGGGCGCTGAGTCTCAAGGTGGACTTCGGCCTGGCCGGCTACGCGAGCGCGGCGGCGACCTCGTCGAGACGCGCCCCGCGGGAGGCCTTGACGAGCACCACATCGCCGGCGGCGAGGTGGCCGCGCAGCCAGTCGACGGCCGCGTCGTTGTCGGCCAGCACCACCGCCCGCTCTCCCGCGCCGGCGGCGATCGACCGGGCGGCCCCGCCGACCGCGGCCACCACATCGGCCCGGGAGGCGGCGTACGCCCCGACAGCACGGTGCTCGGCCTCACTGTCGTCGCCGAGCTCGAGCATCTCGCCGAGGACGGCGATGCGGCGCCCGCCCTCGATCGCCGCCAGCGCGTCCAGGGCGGCGCGGGTCGAGTCGGGGTTGGCGTTGTAGGAGTCGTTGAGCAGCGTCGCGCCACCGGTGAGATCTCGCAGCTCCATGCGCCACTTCGACAGCGAAGCGGTGGCCAGCGCCGCCGTGGCCACGTCGAGGGGTACGCCGGCCGCCAGCCCCGCCGCCGCGGCAGCCGACGCGTTGAGCGCCTGGTGGGCGCCCACGAGCGGCAGCGCGACGGGAACCGAGGCGTCGACGGTCCGCAGCGTGAAGGACGGCCGGCCGAGCCGGTCAAGCGCCAGGCCGAGCGCCCGCACGTCGGCATGCTCCGCCCGGCCGAAGGTCAGCACCGGACCGTCGGTGAGCGAGCGCATCGCGACCACCCGGGCATCGTCGCCGTTGAGGACGGCGATGCCGCCGGGCGCCAGCCCCTGCACCAGCTCGCCCTTGGCCTTGGCGATGGCCGCGCGCGACCCGAACTCGCCGAGGTGGGCCTGGCCGACGTTGAGGACGACGGCGATGTCGGGCGCGACCAAGCCGGTGAGCTCGGCAATGTCGCCAATGTGGCGGGCTCCCATCTCAAGAACGAGGAACCGGGTGGCCGCGTCGGCGCGCAGCATGGTGAGCGGCACGCCGAGCTCGTTGTTGAGCGAGCCGATCGTAGCGATCGTCGGCCCGGCGCTCGAAACCACGGCCGCCAACAGGTCCTTGGTACTGGTCTTGCCCTGGGAGCCGGTCAGCCCGACAACGGTCAGCCCGTCGCGCAGCCGGGCCACGACGTGGGCGGCGAGCACCTGCAGGCCGGCCTGGGCGTCCTCGACGACGACGGTGGGCAGCGGCGTAGGCCGGGAGCCGAGCACGGCCACCGCGCCGGCACGACCGGCCTGGCCGGCGTAGTCATGGCCGTCGACGTGCTCGCCGGTGAAGGCGACGAAGAGGCCGCCCGGCTCGGCCTGCCGGCCGTCGAGAACGGCCGGCGCGCTCACTGTCACGGAGCTGTCGCCCTCGACCTTGCCGCCGACGACCTCGGCGATCTCGCCGAGGCTGAGGGGGATCATGCTGTTTCCCTGTAGGTCATGCCCCCAGTCAAGGTGCCGCGGTATATCGCCGGCATATCGAAAACCACATACGTTCCGGCAACACCACGCCGCCTTGACTGTAGGCATGACCTACAGCGAACCGCCCCGAATCACCATCTATGGGTGCGGCCCAGATGAGGCCGTCTTGTTCCGAGAGCTGGCGCCTCGCTTCGGCGTGACGCCGACCATCACAGACGCACCGGTATCCGAAGCCAATATTGAGCTAGCATCCGGAAGCCGATGCATCAGTGTCGGTCATAAGACTCCCATCACAAACGCCACTCTTCTTGCGCTTGGTCAAGCCGGCGTGACGTATATCTCTACGCGAAGCATCGGGTACAACCATATCGATGTGGAATACGCCGACAGCATCGGCATTTCGGTTGAAAACGTCGCCTATTCGCCGGACAGCGTGGCCGACTACACGCTGATGATGATGTTGATGGCGGTGCGACATGCAAAATCCATCATCCGTCGTGCAGATATGCACGATTACAGACTGAGTGAAGCGCGTGGGAAAGAGCTGCGCGATCTGACCGTCGGGGTGATTGGAACCGGCCGCATCGGCGCTGCGGTCATCGACAGGCTGCGGGGTTTCGGCTGCCGAATACTCGCCCATGACAATCGCCCCAAGGCCGCTGTCGACTACGTTCCGCTCGATGAACTGCTGCAGCAGAGCGACATTGTTACGCTCCACGCACCGCTTAACGCGGATACGCGCCATCTGCTGAATCGGCAGCGTATGGAGCAGATGAAGCACGGTGCGTTCATCGTCAATACGGGACGCGGTGCGCTTATCGATACTGAGGCCCTTGTTTCTGCATTAGGAAGCGGCAGGTTGGGCGGTGCGGCGCTGGATGTCCTCGAAGGCGAGGAAGGCATCTTCTACGCCGACTGCCGAAATAAGCCCATTGAAAACAAGGTGCTCTTGCGACTGCAAGAGCTGCCGAATGTGCTCATCAGTCCGCACACTGCCTACTACACGGGCCATGCCCTGAGTGACACGATCGAAAACTCCATCACCAACTGCCTGAAATTCGAAAGTGGGAACCAGCATGGATAGGCTGAAGGTCGGGATCATATTCGGGGGCCGTTCCGAAGAGCACGCCATATCCGTCAAGTCTGCGCAAGAGGTCGCCAGGAACCTCGATGTTGAGAAGTACGAACCGTTCTATATCGGCATTACCAGGGACGGCGCCTGGAAGCTCTGTGACGGCCCCGACGCGAATTGGGAGAACGGAAAATGCCGTCCGGCTGTGCTGTCGCCCGACAGCAGCGTGCGCGGACTGCTTGCCCAGGAACAGGGGCGGTACGAAACGATCCCCCTGGACGTCGTGCTGCCCGTGCTGCACGGCAAGCTCGGCGAGGATGGCGCGATGCAGGGTTTGCTGGAGCTCTCCGGCATCCCCTATGTGGGCTGCGATGTGCAGAGTTCCGCACTGTGCATGGACAAATCCCTTGCCTACATCGTCGCCAGAAGCGCGGGAATCGCCACGCCGAATTTCTGGACCGCCGCGGCGGACGAGAACATTGATCCCGACCGGCTCACCTATCCGGTCTTCGTGAAGCCGGCCCGTTCGGGGTCATCTTTCGGCGTCACCAAGGTATCCCGAAAAGAGGAACTGCTGAGCGCGGTGGAAACGGCAAGGCAGTATGACTCGAAGGTGCTGATCGAAGAGGCTGTCGTCGGCAGCGAGATCGGATGCGCCATCCTGGGGAACGAACTGGATTTGATGGCGGGCGAGGTGGATCGAATCGCTCTCTCTCACGGCTTCTTCCGAATCCATCAGGAGGATGAGCCTGAAACCGGCTCTGACAACTCAACGGCAATCGTTCCCGCTGACATTCCAGCGGAGTCGCGCTTGCTCGTTCAGGAGACGGCCAAGGCCGTATACCGCGCCTTGGGATGCAGGGGACTGTCGCGGGTGGACCTGTTCCTCAAGGAGGATGGAGCAGTAGTCCTCAACGAGGTCAATACGTTTCCCGGCATGACGTCGTACAGCCGTTATCCGAGGATGATGGCCGCCGCAGGGTTGCCGCTCGGCGAAGTAATCGACCGGACGGTGTCGCTGGCATTGACAGGAAAAAGCCGATGAAGGATGACTTCGTCTTTGTGGACGACCTTGCATCCGGAATACGCTGGGATGCCAAGTACGCCACGTGGGACAACTTCACCGGCAAACCGGTGGACGGATATCTGGCCAATCGAATCGTCGGCACGCGGGCTTTGTGTACAGCCCTGGAGCGAGCGCGAGAGAAAGCCGAATCCCTCGGTTTCGGCTTGCTGCTCTGGGACGGTTATCGCCCGCAGCGCGCTGTCGACTGCTTTCTGCGCTGGTCGGAACAGCCGGAGGATGACCGGACGAAGTTACGGCACTATCCGAATATCGGCAGAGCCGAGATGTTCGAAATGGGATATGTGGCCGCCAAGTCGGGCCACAGCCGGGGCAGCACCGTTGACCTCACGCTCTATGGCTTGGCCACCGGTGAGCTCGCTCCCATGGGCGGTGACCATGACTTGATGGATTCCATCTCGCATCATGGAGCAAAAGGGATCACGCAAGCCGAAGCGAGGAACCGTCAGTACCTTCGGTCCATCATGGAGACGTGCGGTTTCAGCGCATACGATTGCGAGTGGTGGCATTACACTCTCAAAGACGAACCTTATCCAGACACCTATTTCGATTTTCCCATCACATAGCTGAGCCAGCCAAAGAAGCTGGTAAAACGTTGGAAGTACTTATAGCAGCTCTCCGGGTGGACACACTATCCGCAGTCGCGTGCACGGATATCCGTACTCGTGTGCTGCCCACGGGGATTCCGCGTCGATCTCAGCCTCGCCGAGCACGCACGACATACCCACCCCCCCCAACAGCAAGAACGGGGGGCGAAGCCCCCGGCCTCGACCAGCTGAGACGTCTCCACGATCACGCGGAGGGCATCGCTGCATAGATCGAAACCAGGATCAGCACTACTACGGGCGAACTAGTCAAACAGGAGTTCGTCTCACTGCCCTGTCCCTTGGGCCAGAAAAGGGCCACCGCCAACGAGAAAGGGACACCAGAAATGCGAGCCTACACCGTTGACTTGATCAGCAGCTTGTCCGCCATCTCGACGTGACTCATCACAGTTCTCCACGCAGTGACTCCACCCAGGCCGACGCCGACTGCAGTCGTCTGCCTTTGAAGGAGAACAACCGCGTGACCATGCGCGCAGAACAGGGAGAACCGACGAAATGCGGCCTCCGGGGTGACGGATTGCGTGCCGGGGCACCGGGCTGGGCGGCCACTGCGGGTCCGGCGCCGCCCGCGTCGGTTCCCAGATTGGGAACTCGGTGGCCAGCACCAGGACCTGGCGGGCGAGCTGGACGGTTCGAGCAGCGCCCGGCTCGACCGGACCGTGGAGACACTCGACGCTCCCGGCATCGAGGTCCGCGGCCGCAACGACATCTTCGACGCGATGTGGTCCAAGTGGGTCTTCGTCACCAGCATCGGCGTGGTCAACTCCCTGGTGCGTGCCACGGTGGGCGATATCGTCGCGGCGTCGGGCGGTGCGGCCCTCGGGGAGGTGGTCCTCGCCGAGCACCCGGCGTCGCGCACACGGCAGGCCATCCCATGGCGGAGGGCGATCTGGCAGGGACTCGGACCGCCCTGACGTGGGATCACCGACGACGTCCTGGATGTCGCAGGACCTTGCCGCCTGGCGCCATACGGAGGTGGACAGTGTGCTCGGTGACCCCTGCGGGGGCGCAGCGAATTGCGCCCCGACACGCCGCTGAGCGGGGCTCGCCGCACCTGTGCCGCGAGTCCGCAACCGGCGCGTCCTGCATGCAACCGCCGGACCGCGCCCACGCCACGCGCCAGATGCCGAAAGACCAGACGTCCAAGGAGGCTGTCATGCCCTTCATCAACATGACCGTGCGAGAAGGCGCACTCACCACCGAGCAGCGCCACGAGGCCATGGCCCGCCTGACAGACGCGCTCATGTACTGGGAAAAGGTGCCCGAGACGCCCGCGGCTCGCAAGATTATGAAGGGCTGGGTCTACGAGGTCGCCGCCGACGCCGACTACAACGGCGGCAGCCCGGATCACGAGAAACCGTTCTACTTCATCGAGGTGCGCATCCTGAGCGGACGCCTCGACGTCCTGGAGAAGCAGGGCGTCATCCGCGACTTCACCGAGATCATCATGCGGATCGAGAACAGCGAGCGCACTCCTGAGAACCTTCGTCGAGTCTGGGTGACGATCAACGAA
The DNA here is from genome assembly GCF_042889305.1 of Streptomyces sp. NPDC002619. NCBI lineage: Bacteria > Bacillati > Actinomycetota > Actinomycetes > Kitasatosporales > Streptomycetaceae > Streptomyces > Streptomyces sp. NPDC002619. The sequence continues at coordinate 10,841 of NZ_JBIAQV010000087.1, forward strand.
CTCGAGCGCGACGACTGGGGCATCGGCGGCCACACCGACTGGCTGCGCGACTACACCAGCGCTCTGGAAGAAATCGGCTGAACCCGACACTGACGGACGGAAGTTCACTGGGAACCCTCACAGCTCAGCACGGGAGCTCCACACAACGCGAGCTGCGTTTCCGCAGGTCGGCGAGTTCCGTCGGTTCTGCAACAGGCCGACGGCGTCACCGGCGTCGACACCCACCGCGACACCCTCGCCGCCGCGGCAAAACGCGGCTCGCGCGGCGGCCGGCCGCCGAAGTTCGACCCGCAGGACTACAAGGCTCGGCAGGCCGTTGAGTGCGGCATCAACCGCCTCAAGAGGCACCGGGCCGTGGCCACGCGGTACGACTGTGATTCCCAATCATGTTGTCAAGTTGGCCTGGTGGCGCTGAGTGAGCGGATCACGCCGCTGCGACATCGGTCTGGGGTGGGGTGATTTCGAAGGTTCGGTTGTCGCGTATGAGGGCCCACAGCACGTTGAGGCGTCGCCGCGCCAGGGCGAGGACCGCCTGCTTGTGACTCTTTCCTTCCGCTTTCTTGCGTGCGTAGAACGCCTTGGAGATAGGGCAATGCTGAGCGGCGATCTGAGCCGAAAGGTAGAAGACCATCAGCAGTCGTCGGTTGTAGCGGCGAGGCCGTCTCAGGTTGCCACTGATGCGTCCGCAGTCCTTGGGGACGGGAGCCAGACCCGCGACGCCCGCGAGCCGGTCGGGGCCGGTGAAGGCGGTCAGGTCGCCACCGGTCTGGGCGATGAACTCGGATCCCAGCAGGGTGCCGATGCCAGGCATGCTGGCGATCACTTCCGCGTGCTTGTGCTCGCGAAACCGGCCCTCGATCAGGGCGTCCGTCTCGGCGATCTCCTGGTCGAGGACCATCACCTCTCTTGCGAGTTCCGCCGTCATTGCCGCCGCGGTCCGCTCGCCGGGGACAACGGTGTGCTGGGCCTGGGCTGCCTCAACCGCGGCGGCGGCAACAGCCTTGCCATTGCGGACTTCCGGTTCTTCAGCCACGTTTCCAGCCGGCTCCGGCCGACGCGGCGCAGGGCGGCCGGAGTCTGCTATTCAGTCAGCAACAACAAGGCGGCCTTGGAGGTCTTGTCGTCGAAGGCACGCTCCAGCGCGGGGAAGTACTCGAGTATCTGGGCACGCAGCCGGTTGATTGCTCTGGTGCGGTCGGCAGTCAGGTCATAGCGGCGGCCCGTGAGGATCCGCAGGTCGATCGCAATCTCGTCGCCTTCTCGCAGGGGCTGCAGGTCGCGGCGCATCCGAGCCTGGTCCGCGATGACGAAGGCGTCCTTGGCGTCCGTCTTTCCGTCCCCGCGGTAGGACGCGGAGGCATGATGGACGGTCCGGCCTGGGATGTAGAGCAACTGCTGACCATGATTGACCAGCAGGGCGATCAGCAGCGCCGCTCCGCCGGCGTTGAGGTCGACCGCCCATGTCACCCCGTCACCGTCGGCCAACTCCAACACGGTGCCGATCAGTTCGAGTAGCTCGGATTCGCTGTTCGGAACGCGCCGAGAGAGTACCTTCGCACCGTCGGCGTTGATCACCGTGCAGTGGTGCTCGGCCTTGCCTGCGTCTGTTCCAGCCCAGAGTTCAGGCATCCGCCCCTCCGTCCTCGTGCCGATGCCAGTCCCAGCAGACGACCACGCCGACTCGTCCTTAATCCGCCGGACAGAACCTGGTGATGAGGCGCTCGAAAACCAGTGGAGCAGCGCCGCTGTGCGCCATTACCGTGCTGCCGAACCAAGCCATCCAGTGAAGGGCGTGCCGTTGTACACCGTGTGAGACCTCCCGAGAGCTGATCTGTCGCGCGTCGCGCTTGTGCGCCGCGCTCCTTTTTGCTGCGGATTTCTCACTGAGACCGGTGTACTTCTGTGCTCAAAATCTGGGTGGTCATGCCCACCTGCCTGCCGTCCGTTCTCCGCCGTTGCCACACGTGCGCGTCCGAGCGCTTCCGGCCGAACGGCAAATTTCGCGTCAACGCCAACCACAAACTCATCGACGCCTGGCTCCTCGCGCTCTGTACGGCCTGCGGGGAAACCACGAAGCTCACGGTCCTGGAGCGGACGCATGTGCGCTCCGTACGACCTGAGCTGCTGGACCGGCTCCACGCCAACGACCCCGGCCTTGCAGCCGAACTGCTCCAGGATCCGGTCGTACAGCGCCGTAACCGCATCGCCCTCGACTGGGACAACGCCTGGCGCCTCGACACCGGCGGTTCGGATCACCTCGACCGCGAGGTGATCGACATCTCGGTCCGCTTCGCGGCCCGGATCCCTGTCCGGCCGGTACGACTGATCGCCGAAGGCTGCGGTCTGTCGCGGACCGAGGCCGAGCGACTGATCATGGAGGGCAAGCTCGTCTCGGCAGTCCGGCTGACCGGCAAGCTCTCCGCCGACTTCACCTTCACGCTCAAGCGCTGAGCCCTCCTCGGGACCAGGGGCCTGTCCGGCAAGATCCGCCGGACAGGCCCTAATCGTCCGAGCCGGTAGCCGACGGCGGCACCTCGACGACGAAGAACAGGAAGGTGGTTTTGATCGAAAGGTCATGGAAGTCGTCGGGGAACAGTTCACGGGCGGCCGGATCGGGCTGCGGCTCGCTGAGGACGGCGAGGCGGAAACCGACGGTGGTGAAGGCATCAGTCATCGCGTGCAACGGCCTGCGCCAGAACCTCATCGGAACGGACTGCCCGTCGAACGGCCAGTCAAAGGTATAGCTGGTGGTCGCAAAGCAATCGGGCCGAGGATCCTGGGACGTGTAGGCCACGAAAGGGTGCTCCACCGACGCGATCAGCCGGCCGCCGGGCCTGAGCACTCGCCGCAACTCGGCCAGCGTCGGCCCCCAGTCCTCCAGGTAGTGCAGCACCAGCGACGCGACCACGTCGTCGAACGCACCGTCGGCGAACGGCAGGCGGTCGCTCAGGTCGACCACATGCAGGGCTACGTCGTCACCGAGCCGCCGCCTGGCCAACGCCAGCATCCCGGCGCTGGCGTCGATGCCGGTGACGACCGCACCGCGGTCGCGCAGTGCAGCGGACAGGGGGCCCGAGCCGCAACCGGCGTCCAGGATCCGACGGCCGGCCACGTCTCCGGCGAGGGCCAACATCGCGGGCCGCTCGTAGTACGTGTTCACCGGGTTCCTCCGAGGATGCCCCGGCCTTTAGGCCGGGGAGGAATCGGACTCCTGCGGAGCAGGGCAGGGGCAGCCGGATCGCCGTCAGGGCGATTCGGCGTCCACCCTGTGACGGGGTGAGGCCGCCCACAACGCTCAAGAACTCTCAACTGTCAGTCCTCCCGGGTAGGTTCGG
>NZ_JBIAQV010000088.1:0-13937 GCF_042889305.1 Streptomyces sp. NPDC002619
CAGCCACCACACCCCCCGACAGTCGGATCGCATGTCACCACACATCCAACCGCCGCAACCGCCAATCCGGCGAACCTTCCCGGTCAGAGCACTAGAGTCTCGATCAAACCCGGAACGGTTCATTTCGCCCCTGAACCCTGCGGCAGCGGGTCCTCCGCCCTGTCGTGGGGAGAACCGGTACTGTCCATCCTTCTCCAGGCCGGGAAGATCACCGGGCACAGCGTGGCGAGCAGATACACACCGCCGGCCGCCAGCAGCGTGGAAGACAAGCCGACCGAATCCACGAGGAAGCCCGCGGCCAGTCCGCCCAGCGGAGTGACCAGCTGCACCGAGGCCGTTGTCGCGCTCAGCACGCGGCTGCGCAGGTCCTCCGGCACCGTCTCATACGTCACGGTGGCCATGATGGGGTTGAGTACACCGAAGGCGAGACCCTCCGCCGCCATGATCACGGCCAGCGGGGTGAAGGTGTCGGTGAAGGCGGCCACCACGAAGCGCGGCAGGCCCCCGATGAGAAAGGCGATCGTGAACACGGGCCACCGCCGAAAGCGGCTGCCCACCGCCCCATAGACCAGTGCTCCCGTGAGAGCGCAAACCCCGAACGCCGCGTTCAGCAGACCGAGATCGACGGCACCGTCAAGCTTCTCCCGGGCATGCACGGGCAGGAGCACGGCGCTCCATCCCTGGTCGAGGCCCCTGGTGACCAGCGTCATCAGGCACAGGCCCAGCAGCAGCGGCGTGGCCGCCACGAAGCGATAGCCGTCCGCGAGTTCACGACGGTAGGCCCGCAGCGACGTCGGCTCGGCCCGTCGTTGGGCCTGCGCCTCGGGCAGGCCGCGCACTCCGAACGCGAACAGTGGCGCAGCCACGGCGAAGGTCGCGGCATCCACCAACAGGACGTTCTCGGCTCCGAGTACGGCGATCAGCACACCTCCGAGAGCCGATGCAGTCAGCGCCGCACAGCGTGCCGCACCGTCATACAGCCCGGCAGCCCTGGTCAGCGGCATTCCGGCGCGTTCGGCGAGCGTGGGCAACAGCACGCCGCGAGCGGTTTCACCCGGCGCACGGGACAGCCCTGTCATCGCCATCAGCACGCACAGCATCCAGAACTGCAGGATGCCGGCGAACTGCAACAGCGGGATCGCCGCAACGGCGACTCCGCAGGCGAGATCCGAGGCGACACTCACCCGCCGTCGCCCGATCCGGTCGATGACCGGACCGGTGACGAGCGCAGCGAGCACTGCGGGGAGCAGTGTGCAGAACGCCACGATCCCGGCCTTGGCGGCGCTGCCCGTGCTCTGCAGCACGAACCACGGCACGCCCATGTATGTGAGGCAATTCCCCGCGATCGAAACGAGGTTGGCGGCAAGAACCGTTGCCAGAGGACGGCGATCAACCGTCCCGAAGTCTTCGGACACTACGGTGGTCTCCCATGAGGGGAAGCGCCCACCGCGAACGAAGCAGGTCAGCCGGTGGGCGAAGCGAAGTGGTCAGCGTCTGGCGCGCATAGCGAGGCGCACCGCGATGCGGTGTTCACAAGCAGCGCCTCCAACACTTCGCCGGGATGACCACCCGGCACCTCCACGCATTGTCACCTCGGGCACCGGCCCTCCGCAACGACGATCCGTTCGCAATGGGCGGGCTCACACAGGGAATTGTCCGGGTTGTACCGATGAGGACAGATCTGCTGACCGTCTGGATCTCTGAGCGACACCGGCCTTGAGCGTTCCCGTTCTCGTGACCATCCACCGATGGGTCACACCATGCTTGCTGGGAAACGATCAACGTGAGCGTGGGATCTGCCGCAGAAACCCGCGCTCATGTGTGCTGATTAGTGGATTCCGTCGGTGCCCCATGGACCAGGCACGGCCCAAAGGCTTGTGGGGCGGGGTGGTGACTCTGGGATCAGGTGGGGTCGACCTCGGAGTGTCCGTAGACGTGTTGTGGTATCCACGCTTCGCGTACGGCCTCTATGTTCCATGGATTGGCGATGTGGCCGCGGATGTCCCGACCGTAGCGAGCTAGTCGATCCGCTTCTTCGCGACGGCCGAGAAGCCGCAAGGTGTCGACCTCATATGCGCGGGCGTTCACACCAGCGGTGGTCGCTCGCTCGTACCAAGCCAGCGCCTCCTGCCGGCGGCCAGCCTTGGCCAGTTCATCTGCCGCCGTCGTGAGCGCTAGGACTTTACCGGCGGCGGCCGCTCGCTCGTACCAGGCCAATGCGTCATCCAGGCGCCCTGCATTCTCCAACCGAGCGGCGGCCCACTCGAGCGCTTCAATGTCACCGGCCTCGCCGGCTCGGCCATAGCAGGCCAATGCCTCTTCCACGCGGCCCATCTGCCACAGAACACCGGCCCTCGTGGTGAGCACTGCAGCGTCGCCAGCCTCGGGCACTCGCTTGCACCAGGCCAGAGCGTCTTCCAAGCGGCCGTGGCGCGCGAGTTCCTCAGCGGCTCGCAAGAGGGCGCGAGTGTCACCAGCGTTAGCAGCGCGCTCATAGCAGCCCAGTGCCTCGTCCAGGCGGTCTGTGTCCACCAGTTGCCCGGCCATGTACCAGAGGGCGAATGTCTCTCCGGAGGCGGCGGCGCGCTCCGCCCACTCCAGCGCCTTGTCCAGGCGGTCCGCGTGTGTCAGTTGGATTGCTCCGACTCGGAGGGCATATGTGCCTCCAGCGGAGGCCTTACGTTCGCACCAGGCAAGCGCTCCGTCTAGACCCCCAACGGCGTCTGTCAGCCGTTCAGTAAGCCCGTCCTGGGCTTCGATATCCCCGTTGTCGGCCGCGCGCTCATACCAGGTGACAGCGTCTTCGGCACGGCCTCTATGCGCGAAGGCGTCGGCCGCTTCCCGAAGATTTTCGGTATCCCCCTTGTCAGCCGCGCGTGTACACCACGCCGAAGCCTCGTCCAGACGCCCTGCCCACGCCAACTGCGACGCTCCCCAGCCGAGCATGTCGGTTGCGCCAGCCGAGGCCGCACGTTCGCACCAGTCCAATGCTTCCTCGGTTCGGCCCGCTCCCCATAGGTCGGCGGCGGCGTAGAGGAATGCGTCAGTGTGGCCGGCGGCAGCCGCGCGCTCGTACCAGGCCAGCGCCTCGTCCAAGCGGTCTGTTACGCGGGGCGGAAGTCCTCGACGATGGTGGGTTCCGTTCAGACAGTGGGCCGCTTCGACGAGGGCATGGACGTCTCCGGCGTCGGCGGCGCGTTCGTACCATTCCAGGGCCTCGTCCAGATGGCCGGTGTCGCTCAAACGCGTGGCAATCCACTCGATGGCTCCTGTGTCACCGGCGTCAACCGCACGCTTGTAGCAGTCGATTGCCTCGTCCACACGACCCGCCCTCGCCAGGGTTCCGCCCTTTGCGGTTAGCGCTTCGGCGTTTCCGACGGCGGCCTCGCGTTCGCACCAAGCCATTGCCTCGTCCCGACGCCCGGCTCTTTCAAGGATGAGAACGGCATCGCGGTATTGGCTTCCACTCGCCCACAGGCAACAGGCCGTCTTCATGAGCCCGCGTTTCAGCGCCTCTTGGGCAAGGTTCCGTGCGGCGTCGTTTCCGCAGTGCCGTTCAGCCGCTTGCCAGAACTCAGCGGGGACCCGCGCGAGGTGGCGCGTCGCCCGGCCGTGGTCTTCCAGGAAGTCGGCCAACTGGTACGCAGAGCCGATCGGCGCTTCGGTGGAGCCCCGCGGCCGCTTTGGACGGTGGAGGGGGCCTGGAACTCCCCTGACAGACTCGGTGAGTTGGCTCAGCGCCTGTTCGAGCCAGTTGCCGGGCAGCAACTGCCATTCGGGTTCTGTCAGGTATCCCTCGGCAGCGGTCTCAAGGAAGGGCAGAGGCAGATTCACAGGGTGGCCGAGTCGGCGTGCATCGATCGCCGCGTCAAGTAGGGCCCGGGCACCGGGCGTCGCCGTCTCGTAGACGTCTTTCAGCTCAAATGCTGCAGCCAAATACTGGGTAATCATGTTGGCTGGGGCGGAATGAGCAGCCGCAACTAGCCGAGGATCGGTCGACTGTCTGAGCCTGTCGACCACGGAAGGCTCGAAAGCCGCTGGGACGTGCAGGGAGCGGTCCGCGACCAAGGTGCCTGCCTGGGGGTGCTTGCGCAGGTCGTCGAAGAAGCCCGCGCCGGGCCAGATGGTTCCCAGGACCAGGACGGGCGCACGGGAGGTGTCGGCCAGGAGGGTCCGCAACCCTGCCGTGATCGCCTCGCCGTGCTGGGCGTCCAGCAGGTAGCGGTGGGCTTCGTTGAGCCAGACGACCGTTTTCGGACCGACTCGTTCGAGGTCGGCGAGGGCAGCCTGGGCTCTCTCGGGGTTGATGGGATGCCACAGCCGCCAGCCCTCAGGAAGGTGTTGGACGGCTTCGTAGCAGGCGCGGGTCTTGCCGGTGGACGAGGTACCAACCAGCATCACCAGGCGGCTTTCACCTGCGGCGGCTTCGTCGACCAGGCGGCGAAGCTCCCTGTCGTGCGCACGTTCTACGTAATCCGGCAGACCATCCGCGCCCTGCATAGTGATCGCGTGATGGACTTCCAGGTCGTAGGGGTCAACGTCAGCGATGGGGCGGCCGAGGGGTTCGGTGAGCTTTACCTCGGTCCACAACGCGGCCGCGCGAAGGCCGGCCTGCTCCCCCTCGCCGCCGGTCATCTGTGTCAGCGCGGTCACCAGGGCTACGACGTCTGCCTGCTTTCCGAGCTCTGTGGGATCCCCGATGATCTGGTTGATCATGTCCTTGGACGGGCGGGCCTTCGGTGCCCAGCGGTCGGTGGCGTCTGCTATCGCGCTCAGCGTGGGTGTGCCGGCCGCGACATAGGCCTCGTAGATCAGCCTCTTCAGCGTGCCCAGCGGCCCCGGCGGCACGACCGGCCGTGGGATCGGTCGCTGCGATGACCCTGGCGACCTGCCCTGGCCGCGGCCTCCAGTGGTCTCATCGCGTTTCATCGTTTCCATCGTGCCCGAGTGGCATCCTGCGCATCCCCTGAACTGGGCAATCCGCAGAGGTAGTTCACAGCCGATCGCATTTCGTCGTGCGGCATTTCGAGCCCGTGAGGGTGGAGAGCAAGCCGGCCGGCTGCCCGATCCACCACCAACGTCAGGACATCACCATGTCTCGCAACCGTAAGTCCCGTCGATATAACGGGTCGTGGGACGAAGTGCGCAACGCAACCGTCACCGGCATCGTCTCCGCCGCCATCCGTTTCCTCCTCGACCAGCTGAGGGAGCTGATCTGAAGGCCGGCAGACGCGGGGGTACTCGACAGGGAGAGCACCCTCGTGTCTGCCATGTTCCGCACCACGGCTCTACGTCCGACTTCCGGCCCACATGGCTTTGTACGCGAGTCACGGCGATGGCCCACTTCTTATGGTCGCGCACGCAGAGTGATCATTGGTCTTCGTGTGACGGTGTGTGAGGTCGGCCGAAAATCGTCCAGCGCCTCGATCTCCCCTCCTACCTGTCTGCCGCCAGCCATACGAAGCAACACTTGGTCGTTCGCCTCAGGACAAGTTCAACGCCCCTCACCATGCGCGATGCCTCGATCCGCCTGCGGGACAAGGACACCGAGCTCCTTGCGGGCCTGTCGGGGTACGCACCCGTACTTGGGCGGTGAAGTGGCTGAGCCCGGCAACGAGCACCCGGGCGAGGATAGGTTCCAGGTACTGAGCTGCAGCCAGCCGGCTTCCACCGCTGGCACGTCGTTGCCGTCGGTGTCGAAAGCGATCTGTTGATCACTTCTGGGATGACGGAATTCATCCAGAGAGCGGCGTACGAGCCGATCAGCTGCGGCTGAACTCCCTTGCCGGGCAGGCTTCGGCGGCTCGGCGAGCTAGCCACAGCGAAGGCTTGGCCAGCGGTGAAGAGCGTCGCCCGAGGAGGGTGGTGTTCATCCCCCGGCGGGTTCCACGGCCGTGTCCCGTGTGCGGTAGCTGCCGCTTGAGGGTTTCTGTCTGCGGCTGGGCAGGGCGGGGTTGAAGGCGCGGGTGATGCGGCGGGTCCAGGGTGGTGTGGTGGCGAGGATGAAGCCGATACGGTCGGCGAATCGGGGTCCGGGGACGGGGATTTCGACGCCGGGGTGGCGCCGGTAGCCGCGGGTGACGGCGTGGGCGGCAAAGTTGGTGATGGCGTCGGCGCGTTGGGTGCGCGGGCGGCGACCTGGTGTGGTGAGGCTGCTGAGGATGCGCAGGGCGGTGAGGCTGCTGGCGTCGTAGCGGGAGTGGTGCAGGGACGCCCAGACGCCGGTGAGGGTGTCGGGGTCCGAGTCACTGGCAGTGTCCAGACCGGTCTGGTCGTACCAGAAGGCAGCAGCATGGTCCTCCCCGCGGGCGTGGTGGTAGAGGGCCAGGCAGTAGGCGGCGGGGGTGTGTTCGGCGCCGGCGGCGTACTGCCACCAAAACCGTGCGCCGTCTTCGACGCCGGCGAGGTGGAGGGCGCAGCCCAGCAGCCAGGCGCCGGTGGGTTCGGGTAGCTGGTCGGTGAGGAACTCCAGTACGTCGGGGTCGACCGTGGTGACGACGACTTCGCAGAGGTGGCCGAGGTTGTCGGCCGACGCGGTGTCGCCGGCCGGTTCGTCGAGCAGCGGGGGCGCTGTGTCTGCGGCGGCGTCGAAGTAGGTGCAGTCCTCGTAGGCGATGGTGTCGGCGGGCACGGGGTGGTGGCGGAGGCGGGCGCGGGCGAGGAGGGCGTCGATGGGGGGCATGGCGCTGGTTTCACTCCCGGGGGCTGGGTGCGTCGAGCAGACGTTCGAGGGCGGCGCGGGCGTGGTGGTCGACGGCGTGGGTGATGGCCTCGCTCAGGCCGACAGCGTCGGCGATCTCTTTCAGGTCCACGCCGTACAGGTGGCGCAGGACGGTCACGTCCATCTGGTCGTCGGGGAGATGGCCGATCGCGGCGAAGAGGTCCACGAGTTCGCTCAGGGCGACGAAGTGGCCGGGGACGCCGTCGTGGACCTCTGCGGTGGAGAAGACGGCGGCGCGCAGGTCGGGGTGGCCGTCGCCGTCACGGTGGGCGCGGGCCATGACCCGTGCGCGCAGCAGCCGCCAGGCGTAGCGGCTGAGGTTCTCGCTGACGGCGGCGTGGCTCCAGCACAGCCACAGGATGTCGAAGGCTTCCGTCACCACCCAGTGGGCGCGTTGGTCGGTGAGGAGGAAGACGCGCGCGTAGGCGGTGTAGACGTCGCTCATGGCCTCCGTGAACGCCTGGTGGGCCACGGGCGCCGGTTCGGGCTGGACGGCGACCTGCTGTATGCACTGCTTGATCCAGCCGGGTTGCTTCTGCGCCTCGTGGGCCGCCGCGCTCCATAGGCGGCGCATCGGCTGGGCGGGCAGGCCCAGGGCGTGGATCACGCTGAAGGTGATCTCCCAGGCGGGGTAGTAGCCGTTGCCGCGCAGCAGTTCGCTGATGCGGGTCTTGGAGTAGCCGGAGCGACTGACGAGGTCGTCCAGGGTCAGGCCGGAGGCGAACAGGAAGCTGCGGACCGGCTCCAGCCAGGCCCGGTGGGACGGGCCGGCACTCGCGGCGATCGGCGCGGGCTTGCGCCCGCGGCGGCCGCCGGTATCCGGGGCAGGCGGCTGGCCTGCGTCGGGGGACCAGATCATCGCGGCGGCTCCTGTTCCCCGGCAGCGGCGGAGCCGGGGGCGGCCGGTGGGCGCGGGCTGTCGGGCGGGGTCAGGGCTTGGACGATCTGCTGTACGAGCAGGCCCAGCGACGGGAGCAGCGCGGCGACCGCCGCTGCGTGGCCCAGTACGGTCATCACCGTGCTCCACGTGAGAACCGTCGCCAGGACGGCAACGGTCACCACTTTCTTACTCGACATTGCACCAGTTTTCTGTGAGCTGTTCGCACCTCAACGGCCCTTCCTGACAGCGGTGCTGAAGCGCCATCAGGAGAGCGACGTCAGCATGGACCGCCACGCTGACGTCACGCCACGTGATCATGGAGTTACGGAACAATGCCAGTGTGAGAGCCAGCCCTCGCTACCCCGCGCCACCCTCTCTCCCAGGCCGGGCGCCGGATGATTCAACCGTTTGAGGGGGGAACGTCACTTCCCTGCCCGCGCTGGCGTTGATGCCTCATCATGGGAAGCCAGGCGCCACTCGACGCCGCACCCCGTGCGGCCCCCTGTGCTGAAGCAACACCCAAGAGGGGGCCGCACGGCGCACTCCGAACCCACCCGCCCTGCCCTTCGGCGAGCTCGTGGAGAAGCCGCTTACCGCTTTGCAGGCCGATGGCGCTTGCCGCGGTACTCCGCAGGCCCGAACTACCCGCAGCCCCTGCAACCACCGTGCGTGAGCACGCCTCGACGCGGCGGGTGGCGCGTCCGGGGCGCGGCGGACTTCGACGCACGCGCCGATGAGGGTCTGCCCGACAAGCCTGTGTGACTTACCGTCCGCGCGGGTGAGTTGGGCACGCAATACCCGGAACGGCGCGCGGCTGCCCACTACGAAGATCACAGCCCGTTCGCGATCCCCGAGCGGAGCGTGTTCGCGTTCCTGGCCGAGCACCGGGAGGCACTGTTCCCGGCGGGGATGTTCGCGGACATGTACCCGTCGTCCAACGGGCGGCCCAGCTACCCGCCCCAGGTACTGTCCACCGTGCTGGTGCTGCAGGTCCTGCACGGGCTGTCGGACACGGAGGCGGTCCAGGAACTCCGCTGTGACCTGCGGTGGAAGGCCGCGTGCGGGCTCGGGCTGCTGGACACGGGCTTTGATTCGTCGCTGCTGACGTACTTCCGGCGCCGTCTGCAGCACTCGCGCGATCCGCACCGCGTCTTCACCGCCGTGCGCCAGGTCGTCGAGGCCACCGGGATCCTGCGCGGCCGCCGCCGGCGGGCGCTGGACTCCACCGTGTTCGAGGACGCGGTGGCCACCCAGGACACCGTCACCCAGCTGATCTCGGCGATCCGCCGGGTCGCCCGCGAGGTGCCGGGCGGCACCGAGACCGTCCAGGCGTGGTGCACCGGGCACGACTACCTCGCCGGCCCGGGCAAACCGAAGATCGCCTGGGACGACGAGAAGGCACGGGCCGAACTGGTCGACGCCCTGGTCACCGACGCGATCCGGGTCCTGGCCCACCTGCCCGACCGGGAGCTGGGGGAACGGGCCGCGAGCGCGGTGGGCATCCTGGCCCTGGTGGCCGGGCAGGATGTCGAGCCCGCCGAGGATTCCGACGGCAGCGACGGCCGCTGGCGCATCGCCCGCGGCACCGCCGCCAACCGCATGATCTCCACCGTCGACCCCGAGGCCCGGCACATCCACAAGACCACTCACCGCCAGGCGGACGGCTTCAAAGGCCACCTCGCCGTCGAGCCGGAGACGGGGCTGTTCACCGCCCTCGCCCTGCACCCCGCAAGCGGCACCGGCCACGCCGAGGGCGCTGTCGCCCTGGAGATGCTGGCCGAGGAGACCGGGCCGCTTGAGGTCTTCGGGGACACCGCCTACTCCGGCCACCGCTGCCGGGCCGCCCTGGCCGAGGCCGGACACCAGGTGTTCTGCAAGCCCGCCCCGCTCAAGTCCGCCGTCCCCGGCGGCTTCACCCTGGACGACTTCCGCATCGACACCACCGCCGCCACGGTGACCTGCCCGGCCGGCCACACCGTCCCGCTCGGCGACCCCGCCGGGCAGCATCTCCAGCGCAAAGCGTTCTTCGGCGAGTTGTGCACCGACTGCCCTCTGCGGCCCCGGTGCACCAAGGCCAGGAACGGACGGATCCTCACCATCCGGCCGCACCACGACCGACAGGCCGCCGCCCGGCGGGCCGCCACCGACCCCGACTGGCAGGCCGCCTACCGGCGTTGGCGGCCACCGGTCGAACGCGGCGTCGCCTGGCTCGTCGCCCACGGCAACCGGCGCCTGCGCTACCTCGGCACCCTGAAGAACGACACCTGGCTCCACACCCGGGCCGCTGCCCTCAACCTCCGCCGACTGATCAACCTCGGACTCATCCGCGCCGGCAGAACCTGGGCACTCGCCCCTGCCGCCCCATGACGGCAGGGGCGAGTGCCCCGAAACCCACGATGACCAGGCAAGATCTTCAGTGATCTTCTAGTATCCTGCGCCGCAAATTCGCTACATAAGTTCGGGCGTCCTCCGGTCTGCCTGACGGTCACAATGCCTGCTGGTAGCCGAGTTGGTCGTGCGATGCCTCCAATAACTTCTTCAACGAACTTGCGGCGCAGCACACTAGGGCTGTCACTGAGGTTTTCCTGTACTTAATCCAGGGCCTCCAGGAAGGCGCTACAAGCAGTTAGCCGTTTCTCACGCAGCCAGTGGCCGTGCTCCACCATCCCGGCATCCCTAGTTTGTGCCCGGGTCGCCGCGTAGGTGAAGACAGCCGTCCCTAACGTCCCGATCACACCAACTGCCGCCCCAAGGACAGCTGCCACCCCTTGATCCATGACCTCATCCTGTCGCGGTTCCCGCCGGCCAGCACGCCCCGCGGCGGCTGTGCTGCGATTTCTATCGGCCCGGCACCGTGGGTGCCCAGAGAGGGCCCGGTCCCCGGCGCGACTCACGACGAGCAGCCGTCCGCGCGGGGCGACGACCAGTCCCACGCCTCCGTTGACGAGCGCGAGTGCCGCATGGCGCGCGCGGTCCCTCAGGAGCACCGTCTCCTCAGCCACGGCCCGCGCACCACGCACCTCTGTCGCCATGCCCACCGGCACGGCGACGGGATCCGCCCGGCGTACGACGTCGGGGTCGAGGACCGCCGGCAGCGCGAGTCCGACGGAATCGACGAGCAGGGCCTCCTCCGGGGGATGCCCTCGTCGTCCGCCTCCCCGATCCGGTCCGGGGATCCGCTGCCCGACGCTCGCCGCCTGAGCGGGTGGCCTGTCGGCGGGCCTGGCACCGCGGCCGGCGCCGGCCCTAGCGCCGGGCTTCCATCAGCAGCCGCGCCGCCTCGGCCGCCTGCTCGGCGGGCTCCGTGCTCCGCGTGATGCCCGCGGTGACCATGGCGCCCTCGGCGAGCAGATACAACTGGTCCGCGAGGGGTGACGGAAGCCCGGCGTCGGCCACGAGGCCCCCCAGATAGTCCTTGAACGCCGCTTTGTGTGCCTTCACTTGGGTGGTGACGCGGGGCGACGTGGTGCCGAGTTCCCCGTACGAGTTGATCCAGGCACATCCCCGGAAGTCGGGCTCCGCGAACCACTGCCGCAGCCAGTCGAAGACCGCAAGTATCCGCTCCGCCGGTTCCTGGCGCCGGTCGACGTGCTCGGCCAGCCGCTGCCGCCAGCGGATGTCGCGCCGCTCCAGGTAGGCCTCGACGAGCCGCTCCTTGGCAGGGAACAGCTGGTAGAGCCGCTTGAGCGACACCCCCGACGCGCCGCGGATGTCATCCATGCCGACGGACTGAATGCCGCGGCCATAGAACAACTTCTCCGCGGCGTCCAACGCCTGCTCCCGGGCGACTGCGTTGTCCATGGGGGGGCCACCACTCCTTGACGTGAGAACGTTCGTTCTCTAGCGTATCAACCACCGATGAGAACGATCGTTCTCACCTTCTCTCCGCTAGGAAACCCGCCATGACCGACCGCCCTCCCCTGCCGCCCTTCACCCGTGAGACAGCCGCCCAGAAGGTCCAGGCCGCCGAGGACGCCTGGAACACCCGCGATCCCCGCAAGGTCTCGCTCGCCTACTCCGAGGACTCGGTCTGGCGCAACCGCGACACCTTCGTGACCGGCCGCGCCCAGATCGTGGAGCTCCTGACGGCGAAGTGGGCGCGTGAGCACGAGTACGCCCTGCGCAAGGACCTGTGGGCCTTCGACGGCAACCGCATCGCCGTGCGCTTCCAGTACGAGTCGCGCGCCGACGACGGGCAGTGGTGGCGTTCGTACGGCAATGAGTTGTGGGAGTTCGACGAGCACGGTCTGATGACGCGGCGCGAGGCGAGCATCAACGACGTACGGATCGAGGAGAAGGAGCGCCGGATCTTCGGCCCGCGTCCGGAGTCGCAGCGCCCCGGAGAGGGGTCGCCTCGGGCCGGTAGCGGCCATCGGCCGGCGCAACCATGATCTGCAGCAGCCGCACCACCGCTGACAGTTTAGAGTTCAACTTTATTGCCTCATTTGGGCAGAGTTCAGGCAGTTCCAACTGCACGCGGGCATCGGCGAACCGTCTCCGCCTAAGGACAGAAAATGGGTGTACAGGTCAAGGAGTCCATCGCATCCCGTGGCACCGCCATTCGGTCGTTCAGGCAGGTGATCGCCCCGAAGCGGCTCTCCCGGCGGATGCGGGAAGAGGACCGGCCGTTCTCGCCGGCGCTCCTGACTCCGCTGTTGGTGATCGTGCTGGCCTCGGTGGCGGCCCTCTTTACGCCCCACCTGCAGTTCTACCGCCTGCTCGGGGCGGCCCCCGCGCTGGCCGCCGCGATGTTCTCCGTGGCCGGCACGCTGGGCATCGGGCTGCTGACCCTGATTGCCGGCTTCGCCATCTCCGCCGCCGACCACACTCTGGACCGGACTCCCGGAATCTTCACCTTGATCGCGATCGTGGCTGTCACCCTGGCCGCCGCCTACGCCAGCCGGGTACGGCAGAACCGGGAACGCACCCTCGCCCAGGTCCGCGCCGTGGCGGAGACGGCGCAGCACGTGCTGATGCGCCCGGTCCCGCATCACCTCGGACACATCGACGTCGAGGTTCTCTACCAGGCGGCCGCCGCGCAAGCCCGCATCGGCGGCGACTTCTACGAGGCGCAGCAGACCCCGCACGGAGTGCGGCTGATCATCGGTGACGTGCGCGGCAAGGGCCTCCAGGCCGTCGAGGCCGCCTCGGTCGTCCTCAGTTCCTTTCGGATATTCGTCCAGAACGCCCCCGACCTGCCGGACCTGGCACACCGGCTGGAGACCAGCGCCAGCCGTTACGGCGAGCACGTCCCCAGCGACGACGCGCTGGAGCGCTTCGTCACCATCCTGCTCGTCGAGATCCCCGCCGGAGAACCCATCGCCCGCCTGCTCAACTGCGGACACCCTCCGCCGCTGCTGCTGCACGACGGCGAAGTGCGCGAGGTGGAACCCAGCGCACCGTCACCACCCATCAACATGGCCGCCCTGCTCGGCGACCACTACCAGGTCGACACCATCCCCTTTGGCACCGGCGACCGCCTGCTGCTCTACACCGACGGCGTCAGCGAGACCCGCGACGGTACCGGGACCTTCTACCCCCTCGCCCAGCGCGTCCGCCGATGGGTCCTTGCCCCGCCCCGCCAACTCCTCGACCACCTCCGCCAGGACCTGCGCGCCTACGTCCACGGCACCCGTGACGACGACCTCGCCGCCCTGGTGGCCCACCGCATCACACCGTGCGACCGGGAGCCGGCCGAACTAGGAGGGCTACGGCCACTCCGGTCGACTGGCCCCAACATTGGTTGAGCACCTGCGCAGCCCTCTGACGTGCAACCTTTCACGCCGGATTGGATTGCCCCTGGTCGGCAAGAGCTCCGCGGCGTGCACGTTTGCACGCCGGGTGCCGGTCTGGCGATGCGAGCGGGTCTACCTGCACATCACCGTCGCTCGGCACTGGCCGGCGTTCAGAAGCCGTGTCTCAACCGAACGTGATCGCTTGATTTCTGCTGGTCAGGCATGGTCTAGCTCCGGATGAGGGAGGCATCGGGCGTCTTGTTTCCGCTCCGTTAGTGAGGGGTGCGCGTTGGCGTCGGTGCTGGGAATGCTGGAGGAGCGGGAGACGGCTGCCCGTGTGCGGGTGGAAGGGTTGCGGGAGGAAGTCGCCCGGTTGGCTAGTCAGCGCGCCCGCCGGCCCCTCGCCCCGGTCGACCCGGGCCTGCTTGACCCAGCCACGCAGACCCTCCGGACTCACGCCGAGTTCCCGGGCGACCTCGGTCACGTTCCTCCCCGAGGATCGGACCAGGGGCCTTCCCCCGTGAAGGTGGGCACGCGGTTATTGATCACGCGGCGAGCGTGAGTTTAGCGGTGTGGTGTCGGTGTTCGTATTCGTTGGGGC
>NZ_JBIAQV010000089.1:0-12946 GCF_042889305.1 Streptomyces sp. NPDC002619
CCGAGTAGTCCTTCATCGCCATCGGCGGTCTTCTCGCTTCCTCCGGATCAAGCAGATCCAGTATCAGCGTGTCCACCACTCAGGGGGAGGCCCCCAGCTCCACCGCGTCCCGCTTGAACTCGGGCGTGTACCGCTTGCTCATGTTGCTCTTGCCGCTCACTACCTGGACTGCTTCCTCCGGGACCCAACCGTCCCAGTATCAGGCTGTCCAGATCAACGGGGGAACTTCAATGACGCCGTTTCATCTTGAAGTTGCTGGTCACGGGGCTGGTGTGGATGGGATTCAGGTTGCTCGTGCTGGTCGGGTGTGTGATCGGTAGCAGGTGATCATCTGCCGTGGGACTGGTTTGTCGGAAACGTGCGCCGTGATGGTCCGTGGCGCCTACTGTCCGCGGGAAACGGGGAGTTCACCGGCGTGAGGGGCGGCTTGTGGCCGAGATACTGACGTGGGTGATGCAGCGGCGGATGGTGCTGGCCGAGCGGGCCGAGCGGTTGCGCAAGGAGCTGGCGGAGATCGACGCCGAGGTGGCCCGGCTGGAGGCAGCGGAGGTGGTGATCGGCCAGTTCACCGAGGCCGAGCGCGCGGGTGAGGCGGACGATCCGGCCATGGACGCGGAGCTGGAGCAGGTGACCAGCACGCCGGGAGCGGGCGGGATGCTGCTGGTGCCGCAGCGCGAGCTCGACATGGACGCGGACCTGCTGCCCGAGGACTACCAGGCGATCATGCAGGTGGTGGCCCGGGCGGCCGAGCCGGTCAAGGCTGGTGAGGTCAGCGTCGCCTTGGGCAAGGGAACCCTGCCGGGCCAGGTGGAGGCGGTGCGCGCGAAGCTGAAGCGGCTGGCGGAGCGGGGCTGGCTGCACCGCACCCCGGCGGGCCGGTATGCGCCGCTGACCGGGCCCAGGCCATGAGTGAACCTGGCTCGATCAGGGCGTAACGGGCGGGCCCCCGACGGCAGTTGGGGCGCTCATGTCGAAGAACTCCCACCCCGTCGAGGGCCCGGATGGGCTTGTCTACCAGTGCCGCCTGCCGCTGTCGAGCGTCACCCTGGACATGGTTGCCGGCCTCATCCGCGCCCACTTGAAGAAGATCCGTTCCCGCTGGCGCAAGCTCCCGCCCCGCCGGATCGCCTTGATCGTCCTCGCGGTCCTCCGCCACGACCAGCGGCTTTGTGACATGGCAGGCGGCAACGGCGTCTCCGCGTCCACCGTGCGCCGCTGGCTGCCGGAAGTGATCGGGCTGCTGTCGGCCCGTGCCCCGCGCCTGGACCGCGCGCTGAAGAAAATCGCCCGCAAGGGTGGCGTCGTCGTGCTGCTCGACGGCACCCTCGTGCGCACCCGCCGACGCACCGGGGACGAGAACCGGCCGAACTATTCGGGCAAGCACAAGGCCCATGGCCTGCTGTTCCTCGCTTTGACCGACGAGCGCGGCAACCTGGTGTGGATCTCGGCGGCGAAACCGGGGCGCTCCAGCGAGATCACCACCGCCCGTCACAACAAGATCACCAGTCACCTGCGGGAGGCCGGCCTGGGTGCCCTGGCCGATCTCGGCTTCGTCGGCCTGGACGACGACCCCCACGACCCGGTCATCGTCACCGGCCGGCGGGCGACCCGCGGCCATCCGCTCACCGCCGCCCAGAAGGAGGCGAACCGGCTGGTCAGCCGCGAGCGAGCGGCGAACGAGCACGGCTTCGCCGACCTGAAGAACTGGCGGATCCTCACCAAGGTCCGCATGAACGCCCGACATGCGACCAAGCTGCTGCGGGCGCTCCTCGTGCTGACGAACGGCGAGGTCCACCGCTGACGGACGATCACCTCCTACCGATCACACCCCCGACCGGCACGAGCATCCCAGCCGCGACCCACACCAGCCCCACGACCTGCAACTTCAAGTTGAAACACGCTCAATGACGAAACTCGCGGATCACTGCACATTCCTCTCGATTCTGGAGATCAGCACGGGTCCTGTGTTGCAATTGTGACATGTCTCTGGACGAGCTTCGCGAACTGCTGGAACGGCATGTGCGTCCCGATTCGACCACTGCCATCGACGACGTTCGGATCTGCAAGACCGACCACGCCACTCCGCCGGAGTCCGCGACGTCCGGCACGGTCCTGGCGGTCATCGCTCAGGGCGGCAAGCGTCTCGCGCTGGGAGACCGCGTCTACGAGTACGGCGCTGGTCAGTACCTCGTCGCCTCGGTCGACCTCCCGGTCACGGGGCACTCCACCGACGCGGCGCCGGGCTACCCCGCGCTCGGTTTCGGGATGACTCTGGAACCTGCCGCCATCGCGGAGCTGCTGCTGCAGGCCGGGCCGGAGGACCTGCCGCCGTCCCCCGGCACCGCACACCCGGGAATCGCGGTCAGTGAGGCCCCGGAGGAGTTGCTCGACGCCATCGTGCGGCTGCTACGCCTCCTTGACCGGCCACGGGACCGGAAGGCACTGGTCCCGCTGGTCAAGCGCGAGATCCTCTGGCGGTTGATGACCGGGGAACAAGGCGACGCCGTGCGTCAGCTCGGCCTGGCCGACAGCAGCCTGACGCACATCAGACGCGCTGTGCGGTGGATCCGGGAGAATTACACCCGACCGTTCCGGGTCGAGGAACTAGCGCAAATTTCGGGCATGAGTGTCTCCGCTTTCCACCGGAATTTCCAGACGGTGACGGCGATGACCCCGATCCAGTTCCAGAAGCACATCCGGCTGCAGGCAGCGAGATTGCTGCTGGCGAACCATCCGCACGACATCACCGGCGTCGGGCACCGCGTCGGATACGACAATCCCTCCCAGTTCAGCCGGGAGTACCGGCGCCAGTTCGGCGCCCCGCCCAGCCTTGATGCAGTGCGCATGCGTGACGGATCCGATACCGCTGTTGCGCTGCCGTGAAAGCCGCCTGAGCGAAGAGGATTGTGCAACCACGCGAGAGGATCTTGCTGGCCCGGAGCCCGCGGCATTGTTTTCATGGAGGTACCGGAACGTTCCACGAATTCCGGGACGAAGCAGGAGGCACGTAATGCAGGTCGCCGAATGCTCGCCGACCGCCTCCAAGGGAGAGAAGTATGAAGTACCGCATGCTGGGCCGGACCCGGATCGAAGGCTGCGACGCGCCCCTCGACGATGAGCGGCAGACCGGGCTGTGACCGTGGACGATGCCGTCGTCCGAGCCCTCGACATCGGACCGGACTCCGCTACGGCCGAGTACACGATCGACATCACGACACTGGGTGCACGCAGCGGCACCCCGCGGCGCATCGAGATCTGGTTCCATCGCGTCGACGGTCGCTGGTATCTGACCGGCATGCCCGGACCTCGTAACTGGTACGCGAACCTGCGCGCCCATCCGCGGTTCACCGTGCATCTCAAACACGGGGTCACAGCCGACCTGCCCGCGACCGCGGCGCCGGTCGACGAGCCGACACGGCGGCGGGTGATCACCGCGGTCCTCGACCTGCAGAACCGGCCCGACATCGCCGCGCGGGTCAGCCGGCGCCAGAGCCTCGACGACTGGCTCGCGCGCAGCCCGCTGGTCGAGATCGTGTTCGACGACGAGCAGTTGCGGACAGCGTCCTCGGCGCCGGCCGGATAGCCCGAACCATCAGTGATCCGCGACGCCGGGCACAGCTGACCATCCTGCACCGGCTTGGGCCGTGACGTGCGCCCAGCCGGCGCGACGGCCACAGATCAGACAACCGCCGGCCCACTCCGTGGGTTTCGGCGGCGAACAAGTCCAGGAGACCACCATGCAAGAGAACGTGATCAACAAGATCTACATAGACGGTGAGTTCGTCACCCCGCACGGCACGGAACTCGCCGACCTGTTCAACCCCACCACCGGGAAAGTGATCGGCCAGGTCCAGCTCGCCGACGAGGTGGATACAGCGGCGGCCGTCGCAGCGGCGAAGCGTGCGCTGCCGGCTTGGTCCGCGACATCGAAGGAAGAGCGGCTCGACGCGCTGCGCCGGCTACAGGCCGCGGTCGCCGCGCGAAGGAACGAAATCGCTGACGCCGTCCTCATGGAGTACGGCGCGCCAGTGCGCAACGCGTGGATGGTCGATTCGGCCCCCGGTGCGATCGCCGACATGATCACGACGTTGGAGGGCTTCGACTTCACACGGCGCATCGGCAAAGCAACGGTGGAAATGGCGCCGATCGGTGTCGCCGGCCTGATCACGCCGTGGAATTCCGATCCGTTCATCATCTGCGACAAGCTCGCGACCGCTTTGGCGGCCGGCTGCACCGTCGTCATCAAGCCGAGCGAGATGAGCGCGACGCAGACCCATGTCGTGACCCAGGCACTCCACGAGGCCGGATTGCCCCGAGGTGTCTTCAACATCGTGACGGGGCGCGGCGATGTCGTCGGGTCCGCGATCACCCGTCACCCTGACGTCGCCAAGATCTCCTTCACCGGCTCGACCGCGGTCGGCAAGATCATCTTCCGCGAGGCGGCCGAGACGATGAAGAGCCTGACGCTCGAACTCGGCGGTAAGTCTCCGTCGATCATCCTCGACGACGCCGATCTCGAGGAAGCCGTCACGGGCGCGCTCATGGCCGGGTTCGCCAACAGCGGCCAGGCGTGCGTCGCCGGCACCCGCATCCTCGTCCCGGAGAACCGGCTGGACGAGATGCTCGCTGTCGCCACGGCGAAGATGGCCGACTTCCCGGTCGGCGATCCGCGCGACCAGGCGACCGCCATCGGTCCGATGGTGAGCGAACGGCAGTGGGAGCGTGTCCAGGGCTACATCCGTCGCGGTGTCGAGGAAGGCGCCCGGATCGTCGTCGGCGGACCCGACCGCCCCGAGGGACTCGCGGACGGATACTTCGTACGACCGACCCTGTTCGCGGACGTCACCAACGACATGACGATCGCGCGCGAGGAAATCTTCGGGCCGGTTCTTTCGATCCTCACCTATCGTGACGAGGACCACGCCGTCGAGATCGCCAACGACACCGACTACGGCCTGCACGCCTATGTGTTCTCGTCGGATCCCGCGCGAGCGCATCGCATCGCGTCGCGGCTCGAGGCGGGCCGGGTGGCGATCAACGGTGGCTATGAGCCGCTGTCCCCGTTCGGCGGGTTCAAGCAGTCGGGCATCGGGCGGGAATACGGCACCTTCGGTCTTGAGGGCTTTCTCGAACCGCGGTCTGTGATGGCCTGACAGCGTCCTCGGCGCGGTCCGGATAGTCCGCATCTCAGGGTACGGATAGGTGAAGCTCCTGGTAGACGGGCGATTGACTAGATCCTGTGCCGCTCGAAAAGTCGTCGCCGCAGGTGGGCGGGGTGCGGTGGGTCCACTGGGACCATGTCCGCGTGATCGTGTCCTTGCTGTACAAGGTGGCCCGGAAGTTGCTGTGCGCACCGTCGGTACTGCTCCGCAGTGAGGCCGCGAAGGACGCGGAACTGCTGGTGTTGCGGCACGAGAATGCGGTGCTGCGCCAGCAGTTGGCCGGTCCGGTCCGCTACGAGCCCGCCGACCGGTTCTGATTCGCCGTGCTGTCCACGCTGGTACCCCGGCGGCGCTGGCGCGAGGTCTTCCCGGTCACCCCCGGCACCCTGCTCGCCTGGCACCGCAGGTTCATCGCCGCGAAGTGGGACTACAGCGCGCGCCGGCGCACCGGACGCCCACCCACCCGGGCGGCGGTCAAGATGCTCGTCCTGCGGCTGGCCCAGGAGAATCCGAGGTGGGGACACAGGCGGATCCAGGGGGAGTTGGCCCGACTCGGGCATCAGATCGCCGCCTCCACGGTCTGGGAGATACTGAACGCCGCGGGCGTCGACCCGGCGCCGCGTCGTACCGGCCCGACTTGGCGTGAGTTCCTCACCGTCCAAGCCGAGGGCATCATCGCGGCAGATTTCTTCCCCATCGACACCGCGCTGGGTAGGCGGTTGTACGCGCTGGCGTTCCTCGAGCACGGTACCCGGCGCCTGCACATCGCCGGGGTCACCGCCCATCCGACGCGGGATTGGACGGTGCAGCAGGCGAGGAATCTCGCCGTCGACATGGGCATACGCATGGAGTCCCTGCGCTTTTTGCTGCGTGATCGTGATGGCAAGTACGGCGAGGCGTTCGACGGCGTCTTCCAGGCCGAGGACATGGAGATTCTCAAGAGCGCGCCGCGAGCTCCTCGGATGAACGCCCACTGCGAACGGATCATCGGCAGCATGCGGCGTGAGGTCCTCGACCACGTCCTCATCGCGAACGAGGCCCATGCTCGAAAGGTCCTTGCCGCCTACGAGCGGCACCACAACGAGCACCGACCTCACCAGGCCCGACACCAGCTACCGCCCGAGGCTCACGAACAGCCCGCCACCGTGCATGACCTCGACACCCGCAAGGTGCTACGCACCCGGATCCTCGGTGGCCTGATCAACGAGTACCGATATACGGCGTGACGTGCGGCGACGACTTTTCGAGCGGCACACCATGCGGCGCGGGCTGCGTCAGAACAGTTCCGCTGCGCCCGCGGGCGCCAACGCGGCCAGTCAGCGGGGGACGGTGACGACGACCTTGCCGACCTGTCTGCCGGCTTCCAGGTAGCGGTGGGCGTCGACGATGGCGTCGAGGGGGAAGGTCTTGTCGATGACCGGAGTCAGGTCTCCCTTGGCCAGTCCGTCCCGGACGAAGTCGACGGCCTGACGGCGGCGCGTGTCGTCCAGAGTGATCTCCATCATCTCGAAGCCGCGAATCGTCTGGTGCTTGAACAGGACCTCCAAGACATCGAGGGGGGCGGGCTCGGTGTCCAGAACGCCGTAAAGCACGATTATGCCCTCTTGGGCGGCGGCCCTGATCAGATCCGCCAGAGCCGGGCCCCCAATCGGGTCGAAGACGACCCGGGCGCCGTTGCTGCCGGTCAGTTCCCGCACCCGGGCGACGACATCCTCCTCGGTGGTGGCGATGACCGCGTCGGCCCCCGCGTCCAGGAGCTGCTGGCGCTTGGCGCTGGTGCGGGTCAGCGCGACCGCGCGGGCGCCGACCATGTGGGCGATCTGGATCGCGGCGAGCCCGACGCTGCTGGAAGCGGCGGGGAGCAGGACGGTGTCTCCGGCGCCCAGGTGTGCAAGGTCGATGAGGCCGCCGTAGGCCGTGATGAACATCATCCATACCGAGGCCGCCTCCTCGAACGACAGGCCCTCGGGGTTGGCGACGACTGCGCGCGCGGGCGCCAGGACGTGTTCGCCGTGCACCGTGTAGTCGGTCATCTTGAAGGACGGCACGACGCTGACCGCGTCACCCACGGCGAGGCCGGTGACACCCGCCCCGACGGCCTCGACCTCCCCGGACGCCTCGTATCCGAGGCCCGAAGGAAAGACGGGATCGTAGCCGTACTGGCCCAGACGGAACATGGACTCGGCCCGGTTCAGCCCCAGAGCCCGGGTACAGATGAGGACCTCGCCCGGCCCCGGGCTGGGAACAGGTACTTCTTCCAGGCGAAGGACCTCGGGGCCGCCGGTCTCATGGAAACGGACAACGCGGTTCATAGTGCAACTTTCGCGAGCATGATGGAGGGCGGTACCGGCTGCGGGGAGCGGCGGCCGTCTCGTCGTGCGGGTGAAGGGCCTGTCAACGCATGGTGCCTTGGGAGACAGCAGTGGCCGCTGGGCTGCCTCGCGTGTCTCGAAAATTGAGTTGTCCGGGCAGCCGCGTGGCCCACAAGATCTGCTCATGACCACGACGACTGTCTTCCTGCCGTTGCCCTCCGCCGACCGATCGGTGCGAGTTCAGCAGCAGCCGGGCCGACCGCGAAGGTCGACGCTCTTGCCCGCATGATCGCCTCCATGGCCGCGGGACTCCTTGCCGGCTACGGCATCGCCGTCCCGGTGGGCGCGGTCGCGACCTGTCCGCAGTTCCGTGAATCCCCAGGTCAGGGGCGGTAACGGCGGATCGTTTCGCCAGGGTGTTTCCTGCCGTGGCGAGCAAGACGGTCGAGGATGTGTTGTCGCGTGAGAGGGGCCAGCGGGTGCGCTGGCCCCTCTCCTTGAAAGCCCGTCAGATACCGAGAAATCCGTCCCACAGCACTCTCACAGGCCGGAAAATGTGAAGAAAAGCAAGGCCGAACCCGGCAGCCCATCAGAGGCAGCACTCAAACGGTTGGCGCAGACGGCCGCCACCCAGTCCCGCGCCGAGACACCACGGGGCGTGCCAGGGCAATGACCCTCAACAGCCAGCGCGACGCCCCGGCGGCCTGAAGCCACAAGTGGAAGCACGGAACAGGACCCGCGCATGAATCAATCCGATCCGATGCCGCGACAGCGCCGCTGGTGGATCGGGCTCGCTCTGAGGGGCTGCGGCTGACCGGCGGGGGCGGGCTGCTGCAGCAGCCCACACAGCTGAAGGGACGGGCGGGCAGCCGGAAGCGTACTGCCACCGCATGATGCTCGACGCACCGCGCCCCGCTTCACGCAGAAGGACCCGAACGGCCATTTCGTCACAGGAGCCATCGAAGAGCCCCGGCATGATCATGCACTGCTGCTGGTTAGGTCAGCGCGGATGCCAGGTGCGGACTTCGAGATGGATGATCTGGGCATCTGCGCGGATGCGTCCAGTTTCCACGAGCCACTGGTGCACGGCGGCGGTGACGTCGCCGGCGGCAGCGTCGACGCGGCAGGCGAAGTCGACGGCGTCGAAGCCACCAGTGGTGGCGGAGCCGTAGGAGCGTTCTTCGGTGTGGTCTGCGCGTTGGATGACGTTGCGGCGGATGCCGGGGGAGTCCGTGCGGCTTCCGGAGGGGTGCATGTAGCCGGTTTTGGCGAGGCGGACGGTGAAGGCCAGGCGCAGGCCTTGGCGGGCGGCTTCGGCGATCAGGGGGCGCAGGCGGGTGGAGCCGGAGGCGATGGCCTGGGCGGCGACGCGGCCGGCGCCGGTTCCGGTGGGGGTGATCAGGACGGCTTTGGTGCGGACGCGGGCGGGGGCGCCGGAGGCGGTGGTGCGGCGGGTGGTGTGGCGGGCGGCGATGGCGGCGAGTTCGGGCAGGTCGGTGATGCCGCCGGTTTCGACGGCGGCCACGACTTGGCGCAGGGCGGTGACGAAGGCTGCGCCTTTGTTCTTGGTGTAGAACTGCGAGACCAGGGAGGGGTCGCGGTTGATGATGCGGGCGATGTCGCGTTTGGTGTAGCCGGCTGCTTGGAGGCGGTCGGCGAGGTGGGCCGCTTCGTTCAACTCGCCCTGGTTTCGGGGGCGGGGCGGCATCAGGCCTCCTGGCCGGTGGCGGTGAGGGCGGCGCGTCCGGTGTCCCGGAGAGTGAGGAGTTCCTCTTCGCTGGTGGGTGCGGGAACCGGGCCGGTGAGGTGGCCTCGGAGGAGGTAGTCGCCGGGCTGGTGGTGGTGGGGCCAGTTCTGGGGCTGGGTGAGGTAGAGGGCGTCGGTGCGGAAGGCGATGACGCTGCCGGGCGGGGTGTGCAGGGCGCCGGCGTAAGTGTTGTCTTCGCGGTGGCGCTGGGTGAGCAGGGCGGCGCGGGCGCCAGACCAGATCGCGGCCGCCCATTCGGGGTGCGCGTTGGGGTCCCGGCTGAACCCGGTCGGCTTCTGCCAGGTGATCCGTTCCTCGTCGAAGCCGATGATCTCCGCATCCGCAGGCACGTCCCGCTCAGCGGTGCGGGGCGTGGTGCCGGTGACCATGCGAGGGCGTTGAGCGAAGGAGCCGATGCCGTACAGAAGGATGGAGCGCACGGCGCGGGAGGCGAGGTGGGCGGCACGAGCTTGCTGGGGGTCACCCTGGAAGTGGGCCTGGGCGGAGAGGTTGGTCCAGGTCTCCTTGAGTTTCTTGGCCCAGTCGTCCAGCGGTTTGCCGTCCTCCCACAGGATGCCGTCGAGGATCTCGACCTTCCACGACCCGATAGGGTTGGCCAGGGCGGCGTGGATTTCGGGGCCGCCGGCCCAGGTGGTGAAGGTGGTGCCAGGCTCGGTGGGGTAATGCCAGGCGCGGTCCCCGGGGGCAGGAGCGGGCAGCAGGCCGACGTGGTTCCAGGTGTCGGGAACGGTGACCCGCACCTGCCAGTGCCCACACCCGTACAGGGCTCGTGTCTGCTCCTTCTCGGACCACGAAGCGAACGTGGCGGCGGTGATACGGCGGGGGGTGCTTACCGGGGACTTCCAGGTGTGCTTGGCGTAGGCGAAGGTGCGGTCGTACTCGACGAGTTGGGGCAGCTGCTCGGGAACCCTTGGTGGGGCGATCAGTTCGTTGCGGCCTTGGCCGGCGGTGGCGTGCAGGAGGCCGCGCAGTTCCTCCGACAGGACGGGGAAGCCGTCAGCGTGCTGACCGCGGGTGGGGATGGTGCGGGTCCACAGGTCGCGGCCGGTCTGCGAGGGAGAGCCCATGATCACGGCGTCGCTCCAGTGGCGGCGCAGGGCCTGCCACAAGAGGACGAACGCGTCGCGGATGGTGGCCGGGTCGTCGCCGTCGACGTCGAACCACTCCCCCACGGAGCGGATCTCCACGTGGCTGTCGTTGTTGTCGCGTTGGTAGCGGCCGACGGGGTTGCGGGCGTGGACGAAGTGCCCGGCCATGCGGTCGCGGCCGCGGCCGGTGTCGGTGCGCCAGCCCGGCGTGGGGGCGTTCAGCCAGGCGGCGACGGCGTCGCGCAGGTAGGGGTAGCGGCCTGCGTCGCGGTGCCAGGGGTCACCGGAGGTGATGTAGATCCGCTCCACGCCTTCGGGGATCGTGTGGAAGACGGCGGTGAGGATGTCCGCGGCTGACCGGTTGCCGAGGTCCAAGTGGTGGGTCTGGTTGCGGTGGACCAGGACGCCGCTGTCGGTGTCGAGGAAGACGGTGGAGCGGGCCTGCTGGGTGAAGTTGGGGCGCTGGGAGGCAAGGCCTGCGGCGTGGGTGAGCCAGGCGTCGCCCGCTTCTCCCTCGGGGATTGAGGGCAAGGTCCGCGGCGCCTCCAGTTGCGTAGGCGTCGGGATGGTGGTGGTTGTTACGGCGGGGGCGGGTGAGGGAGCAGGCTGCTGGTGGCGGGGGGTGGTGGGTGCGGATGCCACCGCTCGTGGCTGCGGGGCCGGTTCGGGCTCGGTGCTGGCGGGGGCCGTGGGTGTGTCGGGGGCCGGAGACGGCTGCGGAGCGTCGCTGTCTCCGGCAAGGCTTTCGGGGGCCAAGGTGGGGGCTACGGCGACGACATCGGCCACGCTCAGCCCGGCTGCGGGAGCGATTCGCTCTGCCTTCGCCTTCTCGTAGGTGGCCAGTTGGGCGATCTGCTGGTCCCGGGCTGCTTCCAGTTTCGCCAGTTCCGCCCGGGTCTTCTTGATCTGGTCCCGCATGGCACGCAGGTCGGCGAGCGCGGTGTTGTAGCTCTGTGCGTCCATCGGGGTTCCTTGTCCGAGCGGGGCTTCAGCCGACGGTGTTCGTGGGGATGTAGGCGATCGCCCCGCCCGAGTGGGAGGCGAGTCGCTTGCCCAGCAGTAGATCGGCGAGGTGGCGGTCGCCGTCCACGCTGGAGGTCATGGTGAGGCGTGGGGCCGCCAGGTCGGTGACGTAGCCGATCAGGCGGGCGTCGGGGAAGGTGCGACGGCCCTGATCGTTCTTCTCCCACCGCTGCAGGCCGGCCAGGGCGGCGACGACGTAGCCGGACAGGGTCACGGGCAGCACTCCCCCGGCCGCGACGCTCGCTGCGTCGCACCGCCACCAGCCACGCAGCGCTTTGAGGAGATCGTCGGGGGTGAGGGAGGTGGCGAAGCCGATCCAGTCCCGGTCCGGGTCGTCTGCCGGTCGGGCCACATCGACGCGCAGGACGGCGATCTCTTCAGCGCCTAGCCGGTCCAGCGGTGCTTCCGGGCGTGTGCTGAGGGCCTGGACGACGTGGAGCGGGATCATGACACGTACACCGCGGTGGGACAGTCCCGGCAGTAGCCCCGCGTGCACGAGGCGCCGGAACGTGGTGACGGCGCAACCCAGCTCTTCGGCAGCCTGCCCGGTCGTCAGCAGCACCGAACCGCACCCCCTTACATGCGCACTCTGATATCCGATCAGACATTAACGTTATGGGTGGTTGCAGTGGGCTGTCAAAGCGCGGCATCGGGGTTCTCTCCCCCGTAGTCCCAGGCTTCTTCCGCAGCGGGCCCTTCGGCATTGATCTTGACGAGGCGGGAGGCGATCCCTCCTTCGTTGCGGCCGAATTCCCCTGCCAGCTCGGCCAAGGAGGCGCCTTGCGCACAGCGTTCAGCCAGGCGCTGTTCGTCCTCGGCGCTCCACCGCTTGTAGGCGTTGGGGTGGGCCTTGCGCTTGTCCGCCACGGTGTAGGACTTGGGCTCTTCCGGCCTTGCGCGCGGGGTGGGTACGTCGTCGGCCGGGAAGGTGATGAGCCTGAGGTGGTACAGCGCCCATCGCACGGCCCTCTCGCTACGCTGGAGGTCTTCGGCTAGTTCCTCGACGGTGGCGCCGGCGAGGAACTCTGTGCGCAGGTAGCCCTTCTCGTTTTGCGTCCAGGAGGTACCTCGGCGGCGGGCTGGGGCGCTTGCCGAGGCTACGGGCCCCGCTACCGGGGTGCTGGCGGCGGTAGTCGACGCGGCTGGGGGGTTGCGGAGGGCTGCCCAGCCGGGTTTGTAGGCGGGGGGAAGTTGCTCTCTGAAGGCATTGAGCAGGCGCAGGTAGGCGTAGGTGTCGGCCGCGTCTGCGGTATGGCGCCCGGCTTCCCACGCGGACATGGTGTCGGGTTCCACGTTGAGAGCACTGGCCATTTCATCGACGGCGGCCCCCATAGTTCTCGCAGTCGTCGGCGCTCGCCGGGAGGGGGCAGTTGTGGGGGCCGAGGGCCCTTCTTGAGGAGGTCGGTCTTGCGTGGTGGAGTGTGTGTCCATGTGCTGTCTGCCTGATTTGTCGATGCAGCTCGACGTCCTTGTGCCATGAGGCGGCGATAGGCATCGGGGGGGCCTCCCCCTGAGTGGTGGACACGCTGATACTGGATCTGCTTGATCCGGAGGAAGCGAGAAGACCGCCGATGGCGATGAAGGACTACTCGG
>NZ_JBIAQV010000090.1:0-12490 GCF_042889305.1 Streptomyces sp. NPDC002619
TCACCCGTCCCCGCCGCAAGACGGGGACGGGGCGGGCAGGTGGCGCAAACCTGCCGCACCAGCGGCAGACGGAAACGGGAGACCGTACTCAAGCCAAAGCCCTCACGCTTTGGTGATGTGACGGACCACCCGGGCCGAAATGCCTGGATTGCTGAGATCCATTGAGGATCGAAGTAACGGAACCACCACGCTCGTCCACGAACGCGGTGAGGCATCCTGCGACGCACGCCAGGCCTGTGGCGACCGGGCTCAGGCGGCGGATCCGGTCGCCGAGGCCAGGGGTGCGGTCGGTACGGCCGCGCCTTCGCGCAGCCCGCGCAGCCACTCCTGCAATGTCTCTTGCACGGTGTACGTCGGAGCCCAATCCAATTCCCGCATCGCCCGCGAGGTGTCCATGACCGGGAAATGGATGATGGCGTCGAACAGCTCCGGAGGCGTACGCAGCAGATGGGCCCGCCAGGCGGCGGAGACAGCGGCCCGGACCGGCCAGCCCGGCACCGAGACGGTCCGGCCGCCGAACAGCTCGGCCAGCATCGCGGCGTCCACCACCGGCTCGGCAGCCAGGTTGAACGCTCCGCGCACATCCCGCAGCATGGCCTGGCAGAAGGCCGCAGCCGCATCGTCGGTGTGCAGAGCCTGGTACCGCATGCCGGGGATGTCGGGGAAGGCCGGCATGCGCTCCGGGCGAGTCAGCCGTTTCGGCACCAACGGGCCGCGGAAGAGGCGGTGCTGCTCGCACGCGGCCTCGGCCTTGAACATGAAGCCGGGCCGCATTCGGACGACGCGCATGGCGGGATGATCGCGCTCGAAGGTGTCCAGGACACGCTCGAGATAAGCCTTCTCCCGGCACAGCGCGGCCTCCGGCCAACCGTGGGTGGGCCAGGACTCGTCCACGGCGTGGTCCTTGGGCCCGGGTGAGTACGCTCCGACGAACGACGCGTACACCAGGGTGGGCACGCCCGCTTCGGCCGCCGCGTCGAAGACGCGTACCGATCCGAGGACGTTGGTGCGCCAGGTCGTCGTCGGATGGTGCGTGGGCTGGAACAGCCAGGCCAGGTGGATGACGGCGTCGGCGCCGGCGAGCTGAGTGGTCAGGTCGGCACTTTCGTCCGCGATGTCGACACTCGCCCACCCGGTCTTGGGCGGGGACCACTGTGGCAGGCGGCGTGCCAGTCCCAGGACCGAGCCGATGGACGGGTCCGTGCCAAGTGCCTTGACGATGCTGGTGCCGAGATTGCCGGTGGCACCTACGACGACCACCCGCATGTCAGGGGATGCCATTGCTCTCGCCTGCCCCTCGGGGTAAGTGGACGGGTCAACTTCGAGTGACAGCTTCTGCCCGTGGGGAGGAAATCTCCGGTCGCCCAGCCACGCGGAAGGCCCGGCGGGCAATCTGCCTGCGACAGCCTCCCCCACTTCCACCATCCGCCGGGCGACCGAGAGGCGCAAACGACACGTCGGCCGCCGCCTTCGTGCTGCCAGGTCGGGTACCACAGCTTCATCAGGACAGCCTGCTCGCCTGCCCCGAGGTACCGGCATCCTGCCGCGTTACGCCGATGACGCCCTCCACGCGCGGTCGTGCTGCGGAACGGTGGCACCGCCGCCGGCCCGCACAGCTTCCACGACCGCCTGGTGCAGTTGCCGGCTCTCCTGCCGGGTGGGGCAGGGCACCGGGCTTCCGGCCAGGGTGAACCACTGGGAGGCGCCGCTGTACTGAACCGCCACATGGGCCTTGCCGCGATCCCAGGTGGTGTGCAACGTCAGGTCGCCGGTCACGATTCCGGCCTCGTCGGTACGCACGCCGCCCCGTCCCGCGAACACCCCTGCCGTCGTCCATGATGCTC
This sequence comes from Streptomyces sp. NPDC002619, assembly GCF_042889305.1. Classification (NCBI taxonomy): domain Bacteria; kingdom Bacillati; phylum Actinomycetota; class Actinomycetes; order Kitasatosporales; family Streptomycetaceae; genus Streptomyces; species Streptomyces sp. NPDC002619. The sequence continues at coordinate 1,845 of NZ_JBIAQV010000090.1, forward strand.
CGGTCATGACCGTCAACCTTCCTTCCTGATGTCCGTCCCGCCCCCACGTCTTCGGTCACCTCGACGTTCAGCCACCTGATCATTCTGGCCGTCCGATGCCGCCCGGCGCAGCAACCGGGCGACACATCACCACAGGGCGAACGTTGCCTGATGCGGCACTAGTCCTCGCCGCGTTCGTCCTGGTGGTCACCGGCCTGCTGGTGAAGGCCGCGGCCGTGCCCTTCCACTTCTGGCTGCCCGACGCCCACGCCGTCGCGCCCACGCCGGTGTGCATGCTTCTGTCCGGAGTGATGGTCCAACTCGGCGTCTACGGCATCTGGCGCGTCCACACCCTCGTCTTCTCCGGCGCCGGCGGCATCCCGGCATCCGCCGTCGAGCGCGCCCTGACCGTCATCGGTGTGCTCACCGCCGTGCTCGGTGCGGTGATGTGCTGGCTGCAGCGGCATCTGAAGCGACTGCTCGCCTTCTCCACGGTCGCCCACTCCGGCCTCTTCCTCACCGGCATCGCCCGGCTCACCCCCGACGCGACCGCGGGCGTGGGCCTGTACGTCCTCGCGCACGTGGGTGTGAAGGCCGTCCTCTTCGCCTGCGTCGGCATCCTCCTCGACCGCTACGCGAGCGTCGACGAGCACGACCTCCACGGGCGCGCCCGCGATCTGCCGGTGGTCGGTGTCCTGTTCACGCTCGGCGGTCTGGCGCTGGCCGGACTGCCACCGTTCGGTACGGCACTGGGCGAGGCCGCCGCCGAAGAGGCCGTCGGCCCGTTGCTCACCGCGGTCTTCGTCGCCGTCTCCGCGCTGACCGCGGCCGCGGTGCTCAGGGCGGCAGGACGGGTCTTCGCCGGGCTCGGCCCCCGCCCCCCACGGCGAGTGCCACGAGGAGACCAGCGGCAGCGATGAGGAGCCCGAGACCCGGGGACTGCTGCGCGGCGTACCGGTCACCATGCTCGCCGTCCCCTCCGCGCTCCTGGCCGGGGCGCTCGCCATCGGTCGCGTACCGGACCTCGCGGACGGCGCGCTCCACGCGGTCCACTCCAAGGACGGCACCCCGCCCCACTGGGCCGCCCACGGGATCCTCCTCGGTCTGCTCTCCACCGCGTTGGCCTGCGGCTTCGCGGCCGACGCCAGCCACCGCCCGGCCCGCCTGCCGGAACCGGCGTGGGCGTGCGTGCTGCGACGTATGCAGTCCGGGCACATCGGTGAGTACGTCGCCTGGTTGCTGGTCGGCACGACGGTCCTCGGCGTGCTGGTCCTGTCGGGTGGTGCTGTCGGGTGGTGCTGTCCGCGTGAGCTGACGGGCCGGTGGTGCTGCAGGGAGACGCGTCGGCTTCGAACGGCTCTCAGGACGCCGGTGATTTCGCGAACTCCTGTGTGAACGCGGTGGTGAAGTTCTTCAGGTCGTCCGGCTTGCGGCTGGTGATCAGCGTGTTGGGGCCCTCGCGGCAGATGCTGACCGACTCGTCCACCCAGGTGCCGCCGGCGTTGCGGATGTCCGTGCGCAGACTGGGCCAGGACGTCAGTGTGCGGCCGCCCAGCACGTCGGCCTCCACGAGTGTCCAGGGCGCGTGGCAGATGGCGGCCACCGGTTTTCCGGCGTCGAAGAACGACCGCACGAACGCCACGGCGGCGTCGTCCATGCGCAGGGCGTCCGGATTGGCGACACCACCGGGCAGCACGAGCGCCCCGTAGTCCGCAGGGTCCGCCTCGTCCACCACCTCGTCGACGGGAAAGGTGTCCGCCCGGTCGAGATGGTCGAACGCCTGCACGCGCCCCGCCTGCGTGGACACCAGCGACGGCGTGTCACCCGCGTCCACAACGGCCTGCCACGGCTCGGTCAGCTCCACCTGCTCGATGCCCTCGGGCGCTACCAGAAAGGCGATCCTCACCTCTGCTCACTCCTCTCGATACCCGGATCTGCCGGGCGTCGGCTCAGATTGGCGGTTCCCACCCGGGTACCCGAAGGTGTGAGCCAATCGCACGGAAAAGGGTGAGAATCGATGGGCTTGGGAGGATGAAATCGTCCTGATGGCCGTAGGAGCCATCCTCACGTTCGCTACGGACTGGCATGTGAAGGGCGCCAACCTCGATGTGGTCGGCGTGATTCTGATGGCGGTCGGCCTGATCGGCACCGTCGTCTTCGCGGGTATCGCGCGCCGCTACCGGGTGATGGTCCCGCCGACCGCCCCGATGGTCGACGAACGGGGCACCCGCCACACCCACGACTGACCAAGGGCCGACGGACGAACCGACCATGCGTACGACGCCGACCGGCCCGGGCCCCTGGGCAACGACCGGCTGCCGTACCAGATCCGGGTGCTCACGCCTCCCGTGGGCGGCTCGACGCCCGGCTCCACCGGCGAGAGCCGGGCGCGTGCGGATCGGTGTGCGGTGCTTCCGTGATGTCGAGGAAGACCTGGTCGGCCTGCGGCCACTGCTCGGTGATCCGGCGCCTGATCCGTACGCACGCCAGCTCGACCTGCTCGCTGTCGATGCCGGGTGCGAGGTCGACACGGGCGGCCACGAGCACCGAGTCGAGTCCGAGCCGCATCGTGAACAGGGCCGCGACATTGTCGATCTCCTTCTGGGAGGAGAGGAACGTGCCGATCCGGCCGCTGAGTTCCGGATCCACGGCCTCGCCGATCAGCCGGTCCCGGGCCTCCCGCGCCAGCCGGTACGCCACGTAGACGAGCAGGAGACCGATGGCCACGGAGGTGGCGGCTTCCCACACCACCTGCCCAGTCACCAGGTGCAGGATCATCCCCACGGCGGCGAGCACCACGCCGAGCACCGCCGTCGAGTCCTCGGCGATCACGGTGCGCAGCGCAGGGTCCCGTACCTTCCCCTTCCGGTGGGCCTGGTGCAGGGCGCGCACCAGTGAGCCGCCTTCGGCCAGCAGCGCGACGCCCAGGACGGAGAGTCCGGCCACGTAGCCCTCGTGCGACTCCTGACCGCCCGCTCGCAGCGCGTGCAGCCCCTGGTAGACGGAGAAACAGCCGCCCATGACGAAAATCCCCACGGCGGCGAGGAGCGCCCAGAAGTAGCGCTCCTTGCCGTACCCGAAGGGGTGCCGGGCGTCCGGGGGGCGGCGGCTGCGTCACAGCGCCACCAGCAGGAACACCTCGTTGAGACTGTCCGCGACCGAATGCGCGGCCTCCGAGAGCAGCGCGGGGGAGGCGGCCAGCAGACCGGCGACCGCCTTCGCGGCGGCGATCACCAGATTCGCGCCGAGGGCGACCAGAACCGTCACCCGCGTCCGGCCGTCCTGCTCCCGCCCACTCCGTCCCGTCCGCTGTGCTGTCACGCCGTACCGTACCGTCCCGTCCTGAGTCTCGTTCGCGCCCGACGGGTACCCGGTCCGGTTCCTGCTTGCACGCGCCTGGCCAAGTCCGTGCACGAACCGTATCGGGCGGTTCGAGCCGACCTCTCAGGTCTGCTCGGACTGCGGCGTCAAGGACAGCCCCAAGTCCCTCCACATCCGCGTATGGGACTGCGGTGCCTGCGCGGGGCCGTCCTGGATCGGGACAGCAACGCTGCGGTCAACGTCGCCATGGCCGCCGGACTGACGGTGTCAGCCTGTGGAGCGCGGGTAAAACCGGTACTCGTACCGGCACAGCGCGTTGAAGCAGGAACCCACCGAGACGGTCAGACGACCGTGGCAGGAATCACCTCCCCTCAGGGAGGTGACACACCGTCTTCCAGGGCTACCCCCAGCGCGCCACCCTGGGCTTCGCGCTCCTCGTCGGGCAGCGTTCCTCTACAACGCCATCACCTTCGGCTTCGGCTCGATCCTGGTGCGGTTCTTCGACGTCCCGAACGGAGTGACCGGCTATTACTTTGCCGTGATCACGCTCGGCGACTTCCTCGGCCCGCTGTTTCGCGGGCGCCTCTTCGACACCTGGGGACGGCGGCCGATGATCGCCGGCACGTGCGCCCTGTCGGGGCCACTGCTCTTCGGCACCGCCGTACTCTTCGACGCCGGGGTCCTCGACGCATCACCATGACGGTGTGCTGGTGTGTGGTCCTCTTCTTCGCGCCGGAGGTCGCCAGTTCGGCTTATCTCACGGTCAGCGAGATCTTCCCGATGGAGACCCGGGCGATGTCGATCGCCTTCTTCTACGCCCTCGGCACGGCCGTCGGCGGCATCACCGGACCGCTCGTCTTCGCCGGCCTGACCGAGAGCGGCGTCGTCTCCGACGCGGTCCTCGCCTTCTGCGTCGGCGCCGCGCTGATGCCCCTCGCGGGGCTGGTCGCAGTGTTCTTCGCGGTCACGGCGGAGGGCCGCTCCCTCGAGGACATCGCGACACCGCTCTCCGCGCTGGGAGACGAGGGCCCGGCGTAGGCGCGCGCGGACGTTGACGTGTGCGGGGGATGGGTACCCGGCGGTGGAAGGGTGACCGGCACCGCTCGAACGCGAAAGGAGCCCGTCGTGGTTCACTACGTACGCGACATCATGACCAGCTCTCCCGTGACCGTCGAACCGCGGGAACCGGTGATCGAGGTGGCCCGGCTGATGCGCGACCAGGACGTCGGCGCGGTCCTGGTGACCGACCACGACCGTCTCAGGGGCCTGGTCACCGACCGCGACCTGGTCGTCCGCGCCCTGGCCGACGGCACGGACCTGGAGCACATGACGGTGGGCCGGACCGTGAGCGAGGACGTGGTCACCGTCGGCCCGGACGAGGAGATCGGCGACGCGGCGGGTCTGATGCGCGACCACGGCGTACGCCGCCTCCCGGTCGTCGATGCCCACGGCACCCCCGTGGGCGTGGTCGCCCTCACTGACCTGCAGACCGCACAACACACCCAGCCCGACCACGCCCCTACGGTGGCACCGACCCCCAGCACGTGAAGGCGTGGTCCGCTCGGGCACGTTCGCCAACAAGGGGCCGGGCTGGACTTCGTGACAGGCAGGGTTTCAAGTCCAAGGTCCAGGAATTCCCGGCGTCGACTGCGGCACGGGCGCTTCATGACGTCCCACCAGCGCGCCACGTTGTCCTCGATCTTCCGCCGCCACGCGGGATCCTCGACCGGTTTCAGCAGGGGCAGCAGCCGGTGCATGGTAGGGGCCGCATCGCGCCCGACGGATGCGTGCCCACCGGGTACCCGGAACGCGGCGCTGGACCCCGGCGTCGGTGAGGTGAGGCAGCGCGAGCGGGGGTACCCGGTCGCCGAGACATGACATCCGACGACGGAAGGGGCTCGTCATAGCCCAGCGTGTGCGTGACATCATGAGCGACGATCTTGTGACCGTCGAGCCACAGGCCGCGGTGGCCGCCGTGGCCCGGCTGATGCGCGACCAGGACGTCGGCGCCGTGCTGGTGACGGAGGATGGCCGGCTGCCTGGCCTGGTGAGCGATCGCGACCTGGTGGTCTGTGCGTTCGCCGAAGGCACGGACCCCGAGCGGACGACCGTGGCCCGGGCCTGCAGGGGCGACCTGATCACCATCACCGCGGACGACAGCCTCGACCAGGCGGTCGGGTTGATGCGTGAGCACACCGTCCGCCGTCTTCCCGTCGTCGACGATGCCGACCAGCCGATCGGCATTGCCTCCCTTGGAGACCTGGCGATCGAACGGGACGAGAACTCGGCTCTGGGCGACATCAGCGCCGCCAGGCCCAACATGTAGTCCCCTTACGCGCGGCAGGAGGGTCGAGGAGGTCGAAGACCATGACGCACCCGGCGGAGCGTTCTCGGGACGGTCGGGGCTGGTTCGAGCGACTGGCCGAAACGGCCTCCAACTTCACGAGCTCCAGGGTGTTCTACGGCTTCTGCATCTTGCTGGTGTTGGTTTTCATCGCGATCCACGCCGCCGGTCTCGGCCTGAACTGGCAGCTGTTGGTGGGCGACGTCATGACGTCGGTGAACCTGCTCCTGCTGGCTCTGCTGAAGAACTCCGAGCGCCGAGCCGAGCACGCCATCCAGCGCAAACTCGACAGCATCGCGGCCGCGTTGCTCGCCCGGGAGGGAGACGGGAAGCACGAAGCCGACGAAAGGTTGCGCAACGCGATCGGTATGGAGAAGGAACTCTGACGCCTCACTCAGATCTCTCTCCGCGCAGGGCCGAGCCTCCCTCCCGCCAGGCGCCCAGCAGCCGGGCCGCCAGCCGGTCCTCGAGGTAGGAGGTCGCGCGGATCCCGAACACCACGTCGGCGTCGAGCCGCGGTTCGCTCTCGAGCAGCCCGCCGACGACGTCATGCCGTACGACCTGTTCGTGTACGGCGTCCGCCTCCACGTGCTCCGTGTAGAACCGAACGGCGGCCGGACCGCCGCCCACCCGGCGCAGCGCCTCGGCCAGGCGGCGCGAAGCAGGGGAGGAGGTCACCTCGACGGCGGCGAAATGCCCGACGAGCGCCGCCCGCAGCGCCCGGTGCAGCCCGAACAGGGACATGAGGTTGACGGTCGCGAGCGCCTCGGCCGGCGCGGCGTCGACGTAGTGGCCGTATGACGTGTCGAGCCGCAGGTCCGCCATGAGGTCGGCGAACAGTTCCGCATGGATCTCGTCGGCCCGGCCCGCGCCGAACTCGTCGAACTCCACCGCGACCATGGCCGCTTTGGCCCGCCCGCGGAGCCGGGGAATGACCCAGGCGTGCGGGTCCGCCTCCTTGAGGTGGTACAGCGAGCGCAACGCCGCGTATTCACGCAGGTTCTCGAGACTGCCTCGGTCGCGGAGGAAGTGCGAGACGCTGCCCTCATCGCCGATGGGTTCCAACTGGAGCTCGTCCAGCGCCTGTTCGGCGGTCTCCGCGCCATCGATCGGGACGTCCGTGCGCAGGGCGCCGAGGAAGTGGTCCTCGATCGCGCCGCGTCGGGCCAGCAGGCCACTGTCCCATTCGCAGTCCTCGGACACTCCCTCGAAGCCCTGGTAGTGCAGCTCGTAGAGGAGGTAGAGGGCGAGTTGCAGGTCGTCTCCATAGGCGGAGCAGGCGGCGGGGAGCGGTGGGTGGTTGGTGCCTGCCGATCCGCGCAGGGTGCTCACCACCGCGTCCGACAGGGCGCCGCGGGGCTCGGGCAGGGGCGGAGGCGCGTACCGCTCCACCCGTCGGCTGACCCTCGTCATACGGCATCGCCCTCGGGGTGCGTCGTGCCGCCGCGGCCGGATTCCGCACGGCCTCCGGTCGCCGGGCCCTGCCGCTTCTCGCGGCGGCGGTGGCTGGTGTCGCACCAGGGCTGAATCCGGCTGCGGCGGCAGGTGCAGATCGCCACCGTGAAGCGCGTCGAGACCGTCACCTCGCCGTCCTCGCCCACCACTTCGACTGGCCCTTCCACCAGGAGGGGCCCGTCGCGCTGGACTTGGATACGCCGGGGACGGTCAGGCATGTTCGGCACGGATCACCACCAGCTCCTCGGTCGTGCCTCCGTCGGCCAGTCCCCGCTCGCGCAGCCAGGCCAGGCGGGAGAGCAGCACCCGGCCGAAAGGCAGTCGGGCCCGGTCGACCACCTCCGGGCGCAGACCGGCCCGCGTGAGCCGGGCCAGAGTGTCGTCGACACCGCACAGGTCCGAGTGCACGATCAGCAGCGTTCCCGTCGAGCGCATCACCGCCGGCGCGGTGTCGCAGATCCGGTCGATCAGCAGCCGGCCGTCCGCCCCGGCGTCCCAGGCCCTGGCCGTGCCCCGGGGATCCTCGTACGGAGCGGGCACGTACGGGGGATTGGTGACCACGAGGTCGAAGCGACGGCCCGGCACGGCGGACGCCAGGTCGCCGTGGCGCACGCGGACGGTCTGTCTGTTCAACAGCGCGTTGCACCAGGCGGCCGCGACGGCCCGCCAGGAGATGTCCACCGCGGTGACCCGCCCGCCCAGCCGAGCCGCCTCCACCGCGAGTACGCCACTGCCGGTGCCCAGGTCGAGCACGTCCGTCCGGCTGGTGATCCCCTCGCGCCGCATCGCCCGCCGCAGGAGCCGTGTGTCGGCCTGCGGCGCGTAGACGCCCCGGGGAACCCAACAGCGCGGCAGGGCGGGGGAGATGAGGGTTTCGGTCGGCATGGGGGTGCCTCGAGAAAATGTGATCGACGTAGCGGGTGGTGCGCCGGACACACGCCAGCGACGGCACACGAGTACCCCTCGGCACCAGAAGTAACGCCCATGGTTTCCTGCATAGGGTTTGGCCCGGATCGTGCACGCCCACGCGGCGATCCTCAGGGGCATCGGGCGGGTGTGGGGGGGGCACCATGCCGACCGGCTGCGGCAGGCCGAGAGGATCGGCACCATCCCGATCGACACGAACGGGCGCCCCAGTTTCGTCGTCTCGTACGAACTGAGCCTGGACGAGGCCTCGACGGCGTATGAGTACTTCGACAACCGCGACGCGGGCTGGACCAAGGTGGTCCTGCATCCGAACGGCCATCACTGAGCGGCGACACCGTCGAGCCGATCCGTGTCTAGCGTCCGTCGGTGGGAGCGTCGCCGTCGAGATCGGCGGTGCGCTGTGCGTCGTCGTGGGCGAGGACGGAGAGCAGGGATGCCACGGTCAGTCCGGCTTCGGCGGGATGTCGCAGGACCTTGTCGGCTTCGATCTGGTACATGTTGGTGCGGCCGGCCCGGGTGTGGGAGAGGTAGCCGTCCTGCTCCAGATCAAAAATGATCTTTTGGACGGCGCGCTCCGTGAGTCGGCAGTGCGCTGCGATGTCGCGGATGCGTACATTCGCGTCGTCGGCGATGGTGGCCAGAACGCGCGCGTGGTTGGTGAGGAACGTCCACGTCGTCCGCTGTCCAGGGAGTCCATCCATAAGGCAATCCTACGAGAGGGCATTCGCGTATACAAAAACATGAAGATCATTTCATGTATCTCTTGACGTGTGTTGTCTCTTGGGGGAGCGTGGTGAAGCAGGCGAAATCCTCACGGGAGAAGCAGCCATGCCACAGGTGCCTTACTTCGCTCAAGCGGGGACGGACGGTGCCTGCACCGGGTTCGCCGAGGTCACAGGCGTAAGCCAGACGCCGGCGCTCACGTTCGACGTCCTCGTGGACGGCGACCGCACGACCGTCACAGTGCGTGGAGAACTCGACATCGACGTTGACTGGGAACTGGACCACGCCTTGCGCGCGGCGGTGACCCGGTCGGTCTGGGGCATCGAACTCGATCTGAGCGGGGTCACGTTCTGTGACTGCTCCGGACTCAATACCCTGCTGGCCGTGAGGCTGCAGGCACGCCGCCAGTCCAAGACCGTGACCATTCGCGCCGCCAGTCCCGCCGTCCACCGCGTACTTACGCTGACCGGTACGTGGCCCTTTTTCAAGGCGGCGGACGACTCCGATTCCGACACCTCGGACGACGCAGGCCCCGAGGCGGCACCCGAAATCTCCGCCGACCGCGCCCCTCCCCCCGCTCCGCTTCCGGCACCGGCCTGGGCGGACGGCGCCGACGAGCGACTGCGGACCGAAGTCATACAGCTGCGCCGGGCCATGCAGACGCGCCCGACCATCGACCTGGCCCGCGGCATCCTCATGGCCTCCTTCGGACTCACCCCGGAGGACGCCTGGAGCGCTCTGGTCATGACCTCGCAACACACCAACGCCAAGGTGCACCGCGTCGCCCAGGGCCTGGTGGACACCGTCTCCGGCACCCCCCTGCCGGAGTCCGTACAGCTGGTACTCAGCGACGTCCTGACCAAGGTCGGCACGGCTGAGGCACAATCGACCTCCCGGTAGCGCGAACGACGATTGACCGTCACGTCGGCTACCCGGTCGTACAGCTGTTCCCGGTGGGTCGGCTGCGCCGCGTGTCTCGATTCCCGCAGCCCTACGGACGTGAACTTGCCCGTGAGCACGCCGAGTTGCCGGAACGTCTGGCCGAACTGGAGCCGGTCCGCGTGCGGGAGGAGTCCGGATGACGGGAATGCGCTACGTATACGCGGTCTGCCGCCCCTTCGGCGGCGCCCTCCAGGCTCAGTTGACGGGCGTGGCGGGCGACCCGCCCAGGCTGCTGACCCACCACGGCCTGGTCGCCGTCGTGAGCCACGTACCGGAGGGGGACTTCGCCCAGGAACCACTGCGGGCCGCATACGTACGGTGGGACAAGTGACGGCGGTCTCGACGGGCAGTGACACCGCCTGCGAGAGCGCGCCGATCACGGACCAGACGAACGGGCTCTGGCCCTGGGCGTCGTTCCACGGGTGGTAGTGGTCGGAGATCCACAAGGACTGGAATCCGGCCTGCTCGGCCGCCCGCGCCTGGTCGAGCAGATCCGCGGGTCCGAACTCCTCGCACGAGAGGAAGTAGCCGAATTCGGGCATGAGCCAACACCTCCGTCACCGAAAGGATCCGGGGCGTCTTTCGGGTAACCAAGCACACGGGTCGGAAACCGGTGGCCCCCCGCATGCTCGATGTCACTTCGAGCGCAGCAGCGCTCCGATACCTGCCGCAGGAGACGTCTCGCCCGCCTCAATGACGGGGTCACTGCCAGGGCGGGGGCGTCCGTGGCGACGGCCGCGCGGATCACGGCGTCGTCCGCCCGCGTCGGTCAAGGGGCGCGTCTCGCCAAGGGGCTTCAGCTTGTTCCTTGTGAGGAACCCCGGGCGTTCACGACTCCGTTGGGAAAGGGACGAACCGCTGGCCGTGGTGGTCACTTTGGCTCACGGACCCGCAGGTCAAGTGATCCACTCCCAGCCAGAGTGCGAGCCGGGATGCCCGCCCTGTCCTTTTGCCA
>NZ_JBIAQV010000091.1:0-11783 GCF_042889305.1 Streptomyces sp. NPDC002619
TTGATCTGGAACCAGCGGCATCTGCTCCACGTCCTGCGCGAGTTCGAGCGCTTCTACAACGGACACCGGCCTCACCAGGGCATCGCAAACGCCCGACCGCTACGCCCGCTGCCCACGCCCATCGGCTCGGCGGCATCCTGCATGAGTATCAACATGCGGCATGACCAGCATGGACGGGGTTTCCGGCACCCGCAGGACCATGCGCTGGAAGGCGCCTCTCAACGCCTTCCAGATCGCCTTCGAAGGCCAACTGGCCCCGGCCAGCAACTGAACCTCAACAACCAAGATCAGCGTTAAATTGACACACCCAGGAGCTGATCGAGGCCGGTCTTGATCTGCTCCCGGGTTGCTCCCCTTTCGGTTTTGAGGTGGTGGAGCAGGCTCGGCGTGAACGGTGCGAGGAGCAGGTGGGCGAGGAGGGCCGCGTCGGCCTCGGGTCGCAGTTGGCGCAGGAGCATGGACACGTGCAGGTGGATGGCGAGATACGGGCCGCTGTTGTAACGCGCGACGGGTGACGCGGCCTCCGCGGCAGACATCAGGGTCTGCTGGTCGCCGATGTAGTCGGCGTAGGCGTGGAGGAAGGCGCGCAGCCGGTCGGCGGGCGGCGCGCCGGGCCCGAGCGGGGCGGGGCCGGTGAGGAATTCCGCCTGGAACTGCCGTTCGCGGTCGTCGAGCAGTGCCAACAGCAGGTGTGCGACATCGCCGAAGCGGCGGTAGACCGTGCCCACGCCGATGCCGGCGGCCTGGGCCACGGCGTTCATGGTGACGGCGTCGGGCCCGCGCTCGGCCAGGAGCCGTGCGGCCGCGTCGAGGATCTTCTCCCGGTTGCGTGCGGCGTCCGCGCGCTCGGTCGGGGGCTGCCCGGTGACTGCCAGTTCGATGCGGCCTGGGCCGCGCTTGTCTCCCATCCCTCGGAGGTTACCGAACCCCCTTGCTAATCGGATAGTCATCCGGTTAGCTTTCCCCACGGAACAACCGGATAGAAATCCGCTTACCTCTACCTGGGAAGGGGCCTCGTCATGAGCGCCATGGCCGCTGTCATCTCCTACTCCTCGATCGGAAACGTGCACCAGCTCGCCAAGGCCGTCGCTGAGGGCAGCGAGGCAACCGGCCGCCACCGCGGGCCGCTGGCCAAGGACGACCGCATCGAGCAGGCCCCGCACGGCCGCCATCGCCGCACCAATTTCAGATAAGGAGTGCGGCAAGAGAGCTCACCTGCCCGCCGCTGTTGTGAACACCGAGCGGGTGAGGCGTGTCCAGGCTGCTGCTCCTGCTGGCGTGGTGCCTGACGCATGGCTGCCCCTCAGGGTCAGAATTCGGTGCCGCTGTGGGTGCCGGTATCACGGGGGTTCGTGGATCAGTCCGGTCTCGGCGATGAAGCCGTCGAGGAGGCCCGGGCGGCACGGAATCCGTTTGAGCTTCGTCTTGACCATCGCCAGGAGCCCGTCCGTGTCGCACGGGACAAGGGTGCGCACCTGGCTCTTGAGGCGGGCCCGGATGCCCCCGGCAGGATTCGGTTCGGGTCCGCACCTGGGCAGCTGAGGATCGTCAACCACGCCTTCCGGGTCTCGAGGACGGCACGCATCGCCCGGCTGAGGTGGCACCGGTCCTGCTCCCGGACGAACACGATCTCCTCATCGAGCCGGGCGTGCCCGGCATCCGGCAGAGGGGCCGGCTGCCGGAACCCCAAGCCCTTGGCCTCGCCGGGCCGGGACGTCGCAGCCCGGCGTGGCCCCTGGACCGCCGGCCTGGCCTATCCCCCGGTTTGCAATCGCCGGGCCCCGCTTCGAAATTGAAAGAGACACCCCTGTGATCACGGCTCCCCCCGCGGCTCCTGCCGCGCCCTGCGGCCGCCCGGCCGATGGGCGGCGTGCCCTGCAGGTCGTCCAGGCCGACACCACCCGCCTCGAGGTGTACGCCGAGCACCCCGACCCCTACCCGCACGCCCCGGACATCGTCGCCGACGCATCCTGCCCGGACACCGCCGCGACGATCGCCGGGCGTCTGCTGCGCACGGTCCTGCCCCAACTCGACGCCGAAGCCGATGAGATCACCGCCCGCACACGCGGTTGGAGCCAGGTCACCAAGCACCACCTGACCGACCTGTTGGGGCTGGGATTCGGGCATTGCACGGTGGAGCATGAGGCCAGGGACGTCGTGCCGTTGTGGGTGGCGGCTGTGACGCATCGCCTCGATGTCTCCGCCGGCCCGGTTGGGTCCGGCAGCCATGGCTCTGTCCTTGATTTCGGGCGGGCTCGGTGAACTCTTCCGGTGTCCATCGCATCCGACGCCCGCGGGGAGATACGGTGTGGCGGATCCTGCGGCGCGTAGGGACGGGTGCGGCGGCGACCGCGCTCATTCATGCGGCCCTCCTGGGGGTGACCGCAGGTGACGAGTCCTATGTCGACCTCGGCTGGACAGGCACGGCGCCCGTACTGGCCCGGATCCATGCCGTGGCCCCTTGGCCCTTGATGGCGCTGACCTTGCTCTGGCTGGCCCACCGGCACCATGCGGTCTATGTGCGCGGCGCCATCGCGTTGCTGCTGTCCGGCGCGGCCGGGCTGGCCGCGTCCGTCTCACTGCGGGGTCTGCCGGTGCACGAGGGCCTCGTCCGTGATTGCCTGGCGCTGCCCGGTGTGCTTACAGGCTGGTACGTGCTGATGGCCCTGGCGGTGGTCGCCTGCATCTCGGCGATCCGGGCACGCATCGCCGTGATGGTGATCGCGCTGTCCGCGGTCGCGGTGGCGGTGCTGACTGCCGATCACCACGTGCTCGGCGCCGTGTGGGCTGCGGGTGTGCCGCTTATGGCGTGGTACGCCGCAGGGCGCATCCAGCGGCAATGGGCACGGAGTCGCGGGGCTGCGGACGCCTGGGAACCGCAGGGGGATGCGGTTCCGTTCCGGCCTCGTGCCGAGGTGCCGGAACAACGGACCGCCCCCCATTCCGTACCGCTGCGGCAGACGGTCTGACGGCCATGCACGTCGATGGCCTGATCGAGGCGGCCGGATGGTGGTCGTATGTGCTCGTCTTCGCCGTGACGGCCGGCGAGACCGGCGCTTTCATCGGTCTGCTGGTCCCCGGTGAGACGATCATTCTCCTCGCGTCCGCGATCGCGGGCCGCGGTGATCTGAATGCCGTGGTACTTGCCGCTGCGGTCGTGGCGGGGGGCATGGCCGGTGACAATCTCGGCTATGCGCTGGTGTACGCGGCGCCCGAGCGCGCGGGCAGGCCGGTTCCGGCCCGGCCGCCGGACCGGGCGGACCCACGCCTTCCTGATGCGCTACGGCGGGGCGGCGGTGTTCACAGGACGGTTCATCGGTTTCGTACGAACCTTCCTGTCTCCGCCGCCGGGGCGTCCAACATGCCGCACCGCCGCTTCTTCCTCTACAGCACCGCCGCGTCGTTGGTCTGGGGCGTGGGCAACGTGCTCCTCGGCTACTTCGCGGGCACGGCCGCCACCGAGTTCCTGCACTCGGTCGGTCTGATCACCGCTGCCGCGCTCGCCGCCGCAGCCGTGGCGGACGGAGTCGTGAACGCCCGGGGTTCCTCGCAAGAATCATGCTGAACGACCGGGCGGAGAACAGCCACCAGCCCACCAGGCAGCGTGAATGTGCGATGAAGGGCTTCCGCAGCGTCGACGCGGCCCAGCGGTTCTTGTCCGCGTTCAGCGGAATCTCACCCCACTTCCGGCCCCGCCGCCACCGGATGACCGCACACCACTACCGAGCCGAGATGACCATCCGCTTCGAGATCTGGGAGCAGATCACCGGCACCACCGGTCTGTCCACCACGGCCTGAGCACAGCCATCGAACCCGGCTCCACCACACCCCGACACACCGTCAGACACCACCACACCCAACAACGTGACAACGCCGGCCGTCGGCGTCCGAGTCGTCGTACGGGCTATGACGGGGATCACAACGCCGCTGGTCGACCCAGGGGAATACATGCTCAGTCATGTTGTTTGATTTGCATGCGAAGTCATGTATTAGCAGGGAGCGCAGCATGCAGTTCGGCATCTTCGGGGTCGGTGACATCTCGCCCGACCCGACCACGGGACACACCCAGAGCGAGGCGGAGCGGATCGGCAACCTGATCAAGATCGCCCGGCGGGCCGACGAGGTGGGCCTCGATGTCTTCGCGCTGGGCGAGCACCACAATCCACCGTTCGTGATGTCCTCGCCGCCGGCGCTGCTCGCCCACATCGCGGCGCTGACGGAGCGGGTCATCCTGAGCACCGCGGTGACCCTGATCACGACTAATGACCCAGTGAAGATCGCCGAGGACTACGCGATGGTGCAGCACGTCGCCAAGGGGCGGCTGGACCTGATGCTCGGCCGCGGGAACACCGTGCCGGTATATCCGTGGTTCGGCAAGGACATCCGCCAGGGCGTCCCCCTTGCCCTGGAGAACTACAACCTGCTCCACCGACTGTGGCGCGAGGACGTGGTCGACTGGGAAGGACAGTTCCGCACCCCGCTGCAGGGCTTCACCTCCACCCCGCGCCCGCTGGACGACGTCCCGCCGTTCGTGTGGCACGGCTCGATCCGCAGCCCTGAGACCGCCGAACAGGCGGCGTACTACGGCAACGGGTTCTTCGCCAACCACATCCTGGCCCCGAACTTCCACTTCAAGCCGATCGTCGAACTCTACCGGCGACGGTATGAGCACTACGGCCACGGCACCGCCGAGCAGGCCATCGTCGGACTGGGCGGCCAGGCGTTCGTCGCCAAGCGCTCCCAGGACGCGGTCAACACCTATCGGCCCTACTTCGAGAACTATCCGGTCTTCCGCGGCTCGAAGCTGGAGGACTACATGGCGGGCACGCCGCTGACCGTCGGCAGCCCGCAGGAAGTGATCGAGAAGGTCCTCACCTTCCAGGAGGGCTTCGGGGACTACCAGCGCCAACTCTTCAACGTCGACGCCCTCGGCCTGCCAGTCAACATGGCGTTGGAGCAGGTCGAACTGCTGGGCACCGAGGTGGTGCCGGTGCTGCGCAAGGAGATGGCGGCCCGCCGTAAGCCCGGTGTCCCGGACGCTCCGACGCACGCTTCCCTGGTCAAGGCGAAGTACGGCGACGCCGAGCCGCGTCAGCCGCGCCCGAACCCGAACCGAGGCGACAACCTGTCGGGCACCTCGCCGTACCAGGACAGCGACCCGGCCGTCGAAGCCAGCTTCCCGGCGGCGTTCTGATGACCGGCGTCAGCCGACTGGCGAACGAGGCCTGGGAGGCGATGTTCCGGGCCCAGGCGACCCTCGCGCGAGAGTTCGAATACGAGGGCGACTGGGGTGGCTTTCCGCCGCGCGAGTACGGCGTGCTCTACGCGCTGGCCGGAGCGAGGGACGGCTTGCGGATCACCGACCTGATCGACGACGCCCTGCTCACCCAGGCGGGGGTGTCCCGGCTCGTCGCCCGCCTGGAGAAGCGGGGGCTCGTCGAACGGCGGCCCGATCCCGACGACGCCCGCGCCTGCCGCATCGTTCTCACCGCCGAAGGCCGTGAAGTGCAACGGCGCCTCGGCCGCGCACACGCTCGGCATGTCACGACCGCGATGACCCGGGCCCTGACCCGCGAGCAACTGGAGACGCTGCGCGAGCTCGGCCGCGCACTGGTCGCCGCGGCCCCGGCCACTGCCACCCACCACACGAAAGCACCCGCGAGGGACACCGCATGAACGACCTCACCCCCGCCGCGACCTCGGTGACGATCGCCGTCGTCAACGCCGGCGTCAGCGATCCGTCCTCGACCCGGCTGCTCGCCGACCGCATAGCCCAGAAGACGGTCGACACCCTCGGGGCGTCAGGCACGACAGCCACCGTGCGCTCACTCGATCTCGGTCCTCTCGCCACGGACATCGCGCAGAGCATCGTCTCCGGCATGCTGAACCCGAAGGTGCAGTCGGCCATGGAGCTGCTCGCCCGGGCCGACGCGGTCATCGCCGCCACACCGGTTTACAAGGCGGGGATCAGTGGCCTGTTCAAGTCGTTCGCCGACCTGATCGACAACGACCTGCTCATCGCCAAACCGGTCGTCCTCGCCGCGACGGGCCAAAGCGCACGACACGCCATGGTCGTCGACGACCAGCTCCGGCCGCTGTTCGGGTTCCTGCGCACCATCCCGGTGCCCACCTCCCTGTACGCCGCACCCGAGGACTGGGCGTCGACCGACCTCGGCAAGCGCATCGCCCGAGCCGCACAAGAGGTCTCCGTCATGCTGCGCAGCGGAGCCGGTCGGCAGATCGCCGACAGCAACTGGACTGGCTACGACCACCAGTTCGGCGGCAACGCCACACGAGCGCAACGGTCCCTGGACGACGTCGACTTCACCACCGACCTCATGCGACTCGCCACCGGCGGAAGCGCACGCCCTCAAGGTGGTGACCGGGCCGGTGTACGTTGACGCACCCGCCCCGGAAAGGGGACAGGCGGGATACGAGCGAGCAGGCCGACGCGCGACGGTGGTGGTCATAGGAGGCGGACAGTCGGGGCTCTCGGCCGGCTACCACCTCAAGCGGCGCGGCTTCGCCAGCGCCCTGACCGGCCCGGTCGGCTCCGACAACGACCGGACCTTCGTGGTACTCGATGCCGAACCGGCGGCCGGCGGGGCGTGGCGGCACCGCTGGGAGTCGCTGCGGATGGGGACCGTGAACGGCATCTTCGACCTGCCTGACTTCCCGCAACCACCCGTCGACCCCGACGAGCCCAGTCGTACAGCGGTGCCGCGCTATTTCGCCGCCTTCGAGCAGGCGACCGACGTGCCCATCCTGCGTCCGGTGACCGTCACCTGCGTACGGACCGTGGACGACCGGCCCGACGGAGAGCTGGTAGTGCAGTCCAGCGCGGGGACGTGGACCACCCGGGCGGTCATCAACGCCACCGGCACCTGGACCAACCCCGTCCGCCCCCACTACCCGGGACAGGAGACCTTCACCGGCATCCAGGTGCACACCCATGACTACGTCTCGGCCGACCGGTTCGCCGGCCTGCGGGTCGCCGTAGTCGGCGGCGGCATCTCGGCACTCCAGCAACTGGAGGAGATCTCACGGGTGGCCACCACGTTCTGGTACACGCGTCGCGAACCCGTTTTCCGCGAGGGCGAGTTCGAGCGCGAGGTCGCCGGCCGTGAGATCGTCGCCAAGGTCGCCGCCGACGTCGAAGCGGGCAGGCCCACCGGCAGCGTCGTCTCCTACACCGACCTGGCCTGGACTCCGTACGCGTTGGCGGCGAAGGAGCGCGGGGTCCTGAGGCGTCGTCCCATGTTCACCGCCATCGAACCCGACGGCGTCCGCGAAGCGGACGGTTCGTTCACGGCTGTCGACGCCATCCTGTGGGCCACGGGTTTCAAGGCCGCCCTGGCGCACCTGGAGCCTCTGGGGCTGCGCAACGAGCTCGGCGGGATCACCATGCGCGGCACCCAGGTGGCCGGCGAACCACGCGTGCACCTGGTCGGCTTCGGACCGTCCCAGTCCACCGTCGGCTCCAACCGCGCCGGCCGCCAGGCGGTCAACAGCCTGCTGCGGCAGTGGAAGGCCACCGCACTGTCCCTTGTCGGCCCGACGGGCACGTCCAGCGAAGAATGGGAGGTCCACTCATGAAGTTCCAAGTCCTCGACATCCTGCCGAACCTCAAGAACCCCGTGACCGGGCGCGAGATCCGCCCCGACGAGCGGTACTCCCAGGCGCTGACCTCCGCGCGCTACGCCGAGCAGTTCGGCTTCGACGCGGTCGGGCTGGGCGAACGGCACGCCGGTGCCTTCCTCTCCAGCGGCGTCACGGTCCTGCTCGGTGCGATCGCCGCGACCACCAGCCGGGTCCGGATCCAGACGGGCGTCACGGTCCTGTCGATCCACGACCCGCTGCGCGTCGCCGAAGACTACGCCACGGTCGACCAGCTCTCCCGCGGCCGGCTCGAGCTCGTCATCGGCAAGGGCAACGAAATGCGCCAGCTGCCGATGTTCGGTATCGAGAACGGCGACCAGTGGGACGCGCTGGCGGAGAAGTACGAGCTGCTGCGCCGACTGTGGCGCGAGGAGAAGGTCACCTGGGAGGGCCTCTTCCGCGGACCGCTGAACGAGGTCACCAGCCTGCCGCGCCCCTTCGCCGGCGCCCCTCGGGTATGGCACGGGTCGGCGACCACGCTGACCTCGGCGAGCCTCGCGGCGAAGTGGGGCGACCCGCTCTTCTCCGCCAACGCCATCCAGCCCCGCGACAAGTACACCCTACTCATCGATCACTACCGCACGGAGTACGTCCGGCACGGGCACGACCCCCGGTTCGCCTACGTCGGCGCAGGGGCCGGCTTCCTCTACCTGGCCGACACGACCCAGGAGGCGAAAAAGGCCTTCGGGCCGACGTACGAGCAGATCGTGGCGTACTTCAACCAGCCCGGGAACCACACGCCCGGCAACGAGATGACGTTCGCGACCATCGACGACGCCATCGAGCGCGGCCCCGTCCTGGTCGGGTCACCGCAGCAGATCGCCGAGAAGATCCTCTGGTTCCACGAGGCGTTCGGACACGATCTTCAGTCCTTCAGCCTCCCGACGGTGATCCCGCACGAGCAGCAGCTCGCCATGCTCGAACGGTTCGCGAGCGAGGTCATACCGGTGGTCCGCAAGGCTGCCCCGACGACTCTGTGGAGCGACGAGGACCCCTACGGCGGTCGCCCCGCCGTCCACGGCCGGACCGTCCCCGATGCCGCCACGAAGATCGACCGGGCGCAGCGCTGATCGCACGGGAGCGTGCATCGACCCCACCAGGGCATCACGAACGCCCGCCCGCTACACCTGTGCCGCTCGAAAATACGATTCGGCGCTGTGAGCTGCGGCGAGGCCGTTCGGTCAGGCGATTCTCTGGTACTGGTTGATCAGGCCACCGAGGAGGGGTTGTCGCCGGATTCGGTGGGCCTGGAGGTCGGTGGCGGTGGCCGGGGTGGGTGGCTCGGCGTGGTTCGGGGCGGGATCGATGCCGGTGGCGTGCAGAATCTGCCAGACCGTGGACGGGGCGATCGGGTAGCCGAGGCGGGCGAGCTCGCCTTGTATGCGCCGGTGGCCCCAGGCGCTGTTCTCCCGCGCCAGACGCAGGATGAGCTGCTTGACGGTGGATGCGGTGGACGGCCGGCCCGGGCGGCGGTGCCGGGAAAATGTCCACGTCCGGGCGACCAGTCGCCGGTGCCAGGCCAGCAACGTCGCGGGCGTGACCGCGAAGGCCTGGCGCCACCGCGCGCGGGACCAGCCGGGAGAGGACGGCGAGCCAGATCCGGTCGGCGGGCTCGTAGCGGACCCGGACGATCTGACGGCGCAGCACCGCGTTCTCGTGCCGCAGCACCAACACCTCCGCATCCTTGGCCACGCGGCTGCGCAGGATGCCAGCGGGCACCGTGACGATGGACAGCAGCATCGAAGGATCATCCCAGGCGCCGTGGAGGCCATCGCCCCGCGCGGAGAAGCTGCAGGCCAGACCCGGAATCGTATTTCCGAGCGGGACACGGTCTGGTGCTCGGCGAGGGCCCGGGGGCGGTCCGGCGGTGGCGGGCACCACTCGATCCCGATCGTCGGATCGCATGCGATCCAGCCTCGTCACTGCCGTCAGCCGATCAATTTGCGCGCAATGGAAAGCCCCCGGCTGACGGTGCCGGCGTCCATCTCGTCCGCTCGCGCCGCCGTCAGCTCAGCCAGACAAGCGGAGAACGACAGTTGCTCACGCCTCCCGGACGTCCGTCCACGACCGGAACACAGCCGCCTGGCCATGGCAAGTACCCTCGGCGTCCACGAGGTTCCACATCGTGACGTCCTCTATCCAGAATCTGCGGCCGGATTTGGCGATCCTCAAGCCCCGGTAGCCGGAGGCGTACCCCCGCTCGGCCACGGATCGCACGAAAGCTTCCCGGTCGACCTGTGCGTCCGGGGCCGCGGACAGCCGGGACGGAAGCCGCACGAACTCCTCCCAGCCGTATTCGAAGCATCTCTGAGCCGTTCTGTTCGCATAGACGAAGACCGGATCGGCGCTCGCGTTGTGTGCGAGCAGCCCGAAAGGGGCGCCTTCGTACAGCCAACGGGCCGCCTCTCCCGTAGACGAAGGCCCCGAGGAACACAAGGGGCCGCCCGTCAGGCGCCGGTGGCTGGACAGGAGAAGGTCCGCGAAGGACACCGAATCAGGCAGGTCTTCCGTGCCGTCGTAAAACAGCGCGCTCATCGTGTGCACCTCTCGTTGCCTGTGGGTGCCGACAATCCTGTCACCTACGCTGAGCTGCGACTTGAGGGTCACGATGTGATCACGTCGAAAGCGCTCGTGAGCCCGTCGGTACACGCTGGGGAGTCGTGACGTTCCGTCTGGTCTACCGATTCGGCTGCCTGCTGCTCGGCTGGCTGCGCCTGCTGGCGCGGTCCTCCACGGCCGAGGACGTCGAGATACTGGTGCTCTGGCACCAGCTGGCCATCCTGCAGCGCAGCAACCCCAGGCCCGCCTTCAGCCGCGGGGACCGCGCGGTGCTCGCAGGAGGAGCGCCCGTAGGGAATCTCACCCGAGACCGGATCTGCTCCAAGGAGAGATCCACGTCCACAGCCAACTCGGACGCGGCTCGACGTTCACCCTGTACCTGCCGCTCACCCCGAGCGAACCAGACCCGCCGAACCAGCCCGGCCAACTGCCTCAAACGCTGCAGTCACAGACTGATGTTCAGTTCGACGACCAAAGGCTGCTGATCGTCGACGACGACATCCGCAACACGTTCGCCGTCACCAGCGTCCTCGAACGGTACGGCTTGAGCGTGCTGCTCGCCGAGAACGGTCGCGAGGCCATCGAGGTCCTCGAACAGCACGACAACATTTCGGGCGTCCTGATGGACATCATGATGCCCGAAATGGACGGATACAAAGCGACCGAAGCTATCCGGTCCATGCCCAAGCACGCCGAACTGCCGATCATCATGCTGACCGCGAGGGCCATGCCGGAAGACCGCGAAAAGGCCCAGGCCGCCGGCGCCTCGGACTACCTCACCAAGCCAGTAGCACCCGATGTCCTGCTGGCCACCCTGCACAAATGGATCACGAAAGCCGATGCCGCAGGCCACCACAAACCCGTGACATAACCCAAGCGTGAACAGGGCAGAATGCTCATCCCCTCGGGGGACTGACGCAGCAGCAGTACCAAGATCGTCCCGCGCCTCGTGCCCGCAGTGGCTGGTGGGCGTATCGACTCAACGGCTCTGTCAGGCCACCAAGCGCTATCGGCTGACGGGATCGAAGCCATGGGCAGTTACATATCTGGCTGGCGGCGCGACCACCGACTCGTTCCGACGGCCTATCGCTACTTCCACGAAGGGCTGACTGTGTTCGCCGACCACGCCCCGGACCTGTCCACCTCACTGGAGCGCGCGGCCGTGGCCGGCTGTACACACCTCAACCTCGACGGCACCGTCATCCGTACCGATCGCGTCACTGCCCCGGCCCGAACAAGGCCGACCTGTGGTGGTCGGGCAAGCACAAGCACCACGGCAGCAACGTCCAGGTCATTTCCGCACCCGACGGCTGGCCGCTCTGGGGCTCGCCTGTCTGGCCCGGTCGCGAGCACGACACCACCTGCGCCCGTACCCACGGCCTGATCGCTGCCCTGAACCGGCTCGCCGACACCCTCGACATCCCCACCCTGACCGGCCTCGGCTACCAGAACGCCGGGGCCGGCCTCCGTCACCCGGTCAAAAAACCCAAGGGCGGCGAACTCACCGACGACGCCAAGGCGTTCAACTCCGTCATCCGAGGCGTCCACGGCGTGGCCGAACGCGC
>NZ_JBIAQV010000092.1:0-11506 GCF_042889305.1 Streptomyces sp. NPDC002619
GCTGGAACTGCCTCTCGCCAGAGGGCTACGATCATGAAGGCGCCCAGCGTCGCTGAGCCATGTTTGGTAAGTGAAGGGCACCGAGACCTGGCCGCCGGCGCAGGCTCAACCCTCGGCGCGCAGGAGCGGCGCATGTGGGTTCTCCCGCAGGGTCGGTCCAGACAGTGGGGTGCCGGGCGGCCGACGGCATGACACCACCACCGGGTCCATGCGGGTAGATCCATGGAGTGAACAAGAAGTGACCTGCGCAGTCCTTACCTCGGCCTGACCAAGCCTCTCCGAAGTTCCGTGCTTCGTCGCAGAGTTGGGCTTCGCCCAGACGAACAACAACAGAGGCCGCTCCGCAGGGGAGGCGGCGCCCAACACAGCGACGAGAGCGAGCCATCGGCGACGGCGTGGGTACTGACCCTGGGTTCTCCGCATAGTGATATGCCCCTCCCCGATTCTTCCTGCATACGTGCCCGGGTGGCTTGGCCACGAGTTCTGACTGCGAGGTACCGCCAGGTCCGGTGGGACGGGAGAGCGGGCCCCCGGCCCCAGGGCGGGCGGCGTTGCTGTGAAGCTGTGGCGCGGCGGTTACGGGGCGAGGGTCTCGCCGAAGCGGGCGTCCGGGGACGGGGCATGGAGTTTGGCGCCGTTGAACCACCACGAGCCGCTGGTGGCCAGGCCGCTGCTGGTCCCGGAGAAGACCCAGGCGCCGCCGTCGTTCGTGTCCTCACCGGGGGCGCCGACGACCAGGCCGGCCCTGCGGTCCCGGTTGGCGTCGATGAGGCGGAGGGCGCTGCCGAACTGGTCGGCCTTCTCGGCGGTGCCGGGGACGGAGGAGATGTCCTGGCTGAGGGTGCGGATGCCCTTTGTGGTCAGGCCGGTGGCGGAGCCCCGGAAGATCCAGACAGTGCCCGCGTCGGTGGCCGTGCCGATGTCGTTGCCGGGGGCGGCGATGGCGGCGTCCGCGTAGCCGTCGCCGTTGATGTCTCCGACGCTGATGGCGCCGCCGAAGGCGTCGCCGATCTTGTTGACGCCGGGGACGCCGGAGGAGTTCTGGGTCCAGAACTGGCGGTTGGATCCGCTTGGGCCGCCTGGGCCGTTGGGCCCGCCGAACTGGACGAAGAAGACACCGGCGCCGGAGGGGTTGCCGCCGCTATCGCGCTCGGTGGGGGAGCCCACGACGAGGTCGGTGTAACCGTCCCTGTTGA
This sequence comes from Streptomyces sp. NPDC002619, assembly GCF_042889305.1. Lineage (NCBI taxonomy): Bacteria > Bacillati > Actinomycetota > Actinomycetes > Kitasatosporales > Streptomycetaceae > Streptomyces > Streptomyces sp. NPDC002619. Next base: position 1,197 of record NZ_JBIAQV010000092.1, read on the forward strand.
TGTCGCCGGAAGCGCCGACCGGGCCGCCGCCGGAAATCTCCGCGCCGTGCAAGCCGTCAGGCAGCCCATCGGGGCCACCGGGCAGGTACAGAGACATGCCATAGAGCTCCGCCGGGTAATAGCTGCTGGTTCCGAGCAGGACCAGGTCGTCGGCGCCGTCGTTGTTGTAGTCACCCGAGGTGAGGGCGGCGGGCTGGAAGTCGCCGGGCCCTTGCGAGGAGAACGAGGAGAGGGAGTCGGCGTCCGCGGATGTGCGCCGGGCGTCGATTGTGACCTCGAAAAAGTACGTCTGCATGGTGGTCTTGGTCAGGACGGCGAGTTGGGTGCCGGAGGCGCTGAACCGGCCGGTGGCCAGGCCCAGGGTAAATTGGTCGCCCTCCTTCGGGGTGTCGTCCTGAAGCCAGAGGCTGTCGGCGCCGTGCAGCCCGGTCCTCGAGCCGAACAGCACGGTTGCCGCGCCCGCGTCCGTGGCGGAGCCGATGTCCTTGCCGGGCATGCCGACGACGAGATCGGCATAGCCGTCGCCGTCCAGGTCACCGGACGCGGTCACCTTGCCGAAGTGGTCGTTGGTCTGGGCGAGACCTTGTATGCCGGGGGTGCTCAGGCTGAACGTCGCCCGCCGGGAGGCGGAGATGCCGCTGGCGGAGCCGTACAGGACGGCGACATACCCGGCGCCCTTCATGGCGCTGACGGTGCCGCCGGGGGCGGAGACGACGAGGTCGGGGTAGCCGTCGCCGTTGAAGTCGTCGTGAGCCACAGCCGTGGGGGCAGCTGAGGCGGGAGATGACGTCGCGGTGATCGTGGTGCCGATCGTCAGCAGGACGGTCGCGGCGGCCGTGGCGGATATCCGGCTTCTTCTGGTGAGTCGCTTACTACGCACGTGAAGGCTCCTGAGCTGATTGGTCCGGGTTCCGCGCGACGTACCTGGTCGCCCAACTCACCGCCACGCGCTTGCCCGGGAAAGATGGGTCGAACGTCCCTTTTCGCCCGCAATCGTCCTCCCGAGACCTGTGCTGGCGGCCAGGACAATTGCGAGTCTCTTGAGCACGGTTCGTTTCCTCCTTTCCGTCGTGATTTCGGTTTCGCAGTGAAACGGCTCGGGGTTTTCTCCAGCATCGGCAGAAGCGGATCGCCTGTCGTTGTCCGGCAGCGCCACGCAGTTGACGATACGGGCCGACCTGTTCGTGCAACCGTTGCGGACCGGCGCCGAGTTGGGAATTCCGTCCAGGAGGCGGCCTGCGAGTGACAGCTCGGTGGTTGCGGACAGCCCCCGGAAGGCAGGAAGCGTGGAAGGACGGCGCACCCTGAAGGGGCCCGGCAGCTTGACGCGGCCCAAAACGCCGGCCACGACGGTTTGATCCGCGAAACGGCTACCCTTACCCACCCTGTGCCACGCGCCGGAAGTCGCTGGGCGCCAGACCGTGCGCGGCGCGGAAGACGCGGCTGAAGTGTGCGGCGTCGCCGAATCCTCTGCGGGCGGCGATGGCCCGGATGGAGCGGTGGTTCTGGGCGGGGTCGGCCAGGTCGCGGCGACAGCGCTGCAGTCGGCGCTGACGTATCAAGTCGGCGACCGTCAGGCCCTCGTCCTGGAACAGGCGGTGCAGGTGGCGGGTGGAGATCCGGCAAGCGGCGGCTACCGTCGCGGGGGTGAGATCAGGATCCGCGAGGTGCTCCTCGATGAAGGAGCGGATGTTCAGGAGCAGGGTCTGGCGGTGGGCTTCTGGCGGTACCGTGCGCTCGGCGTCGAGGTGGTGAGCGCACAGGGATGTCAGGAGGTCGAGCGTGATGGTTGCGAGCCGGGGGCAGTCCGCCTCTGTATACCCGTCGGCACCGGTGACCAACTGGGTGAGGTAGCCGGCCAGGAGGGCGCCGAGCCCGTCGCGCGCGGACATGGGCACAGCGGTGAGGGAGCGGATCCGGTCTGCCGGCAGCGGCAGCAGCTCCCGGGGCAGTTGCACCAGGAGGCCCTCGACCGGGCCGGTGTCGGCGCTCGCCCATCCGTGCCAAGGGCGTGAGGTGTCGTAGACCGTCAGCTCCCCCGCTTTGCTTGTCGTGTCCTTGCCGCCCTGGATGATTCTGTGGCCCCCGCGGAGATTCAGCATCAGCTGGTACGCCTCGGGATCGGACCGCCGGATCAGATGCGCGGGCCGACGCGTCTCCAACGACGGATAGCTCAACTGGGAGACCTTCACCAGGCCGAGGTCCAGCAGCCGCATCCGCGCCTGGAAATCGGAGGCGTGATCACTGCGCAATGCATTGGGTACCAGCGTGTCCGCGGTCATCCTGCACCAGTAGTCGAAACGCTCCGCCGCGGACATGTGACTCGTCCGGAACTCCGCCACCATCACGATGGATCCCCCGACCGGTAGCAACGCATGCGTTCGCCCGACGTCTCTGCGAATCGCAACACAGGAACCGTTGCCCCCACTGCGGCGGCTCCGAAGGTGAGACTCGTTCCACCGTCCAACGGTTGTACGCCCCCGGCAATATGGGGCCGCCTGTGGCGCGAGTCGACCCGCTCGCGCTGCCCGTCGGCCGCTCCGGTGAGCGGACACTGCTCATCGACGGCCTCGGCCTGGACCTCCTCACCATCCAAGAACACCCATATCCGGCGGCGTTCGACAACACCTGGACGCTGCTCAGCTTCCCGGCCGCCCGGACGCAGAACGTCACGCTGGTCCGGTCAACTCACTGCCGCTGCGCCCACCGGCAGTGCCGGCGAAGGCCACCGCGACCCTGGACAGGCTGACCGTCTCCCGGGTCCAACTCGGCCCGGGCGCCGGGGCCTTCTGGGAAGCCATCGAGGCCATGAGCGGCCCGCGCCGTGAGCCCAAGGCCGCCGTCGACGCACTCGACGAGGCGATCACCGTCGTCCGCGCGATGTGGGGCGGCGAACGCAGCGTCCGGACCCCGGGCGCGCACTACTCCCTCGCCGGCGTCCACCCCGGCCCCGCGCCCAACCCGGGCCCAGGGATCTGACTGGGCTCATACGGGCCTCGCATGCCGGCCCTGACCGGGGCGAGGGCCGACGGCTGGCTTCCTCCGCACGCCCACCTCCCACTCGACGGGCTCTGCGGGTGCCGATAAAATATCCGCCCAATTCACGGCCCCGATCGCCGGTCTCCGGCCGTGCCTGCCCCTCGCCCCAATGTCCACACCTGTCCAGGGCGTCGGCGGCATCATGATTTGTCTGCCTCAAACGCTTCATCGCCCGCGACGTCTACAAGTACCTCACCCAACAACACACCCCACCACAGTCACTCATCCAGACCGCTTGACGGCCTAGGGGAGCTTCATCAACGAGGTCGGTCACAGACGACCGGGCCGCCTCCTGAACAGCCGGTCCATGTGACTCATAGCCGCGGCGCTGCGTGTACTGGTCGGCGTACGTGTACCGGCGCGTACAGGGCACCAGCTGGTCCGTGGATGGTGAGCGACACGCCCGTCGACGTCGTGGTGCGCACTCGTCCGATAGGTGCTTGTGCGTTGGCAACAAGCTCTCGCCATGAACTCGTGTGGTCAGGACATAGTCGCCGTCTCGTCTCCATTGCACGCTGGAAGGCGCTGGTCCCCGTGCACGCTGGAAGGTGGTCCCGAACGGTCCGGGGTCGGTGAAGCGAGGACGCTGATCGCGTGAATCCAGAACTCAGCGGGCGGTTCGGGCACCACTCCAATGAGATCTCTATCGGCAGGCTGTCCAGCGTGCCGCCCACTATGCCTATGACCCTCCGGAAGCGGGCACGAGCGCAGGCCACGCAGGCGCCGTTTCTTCTGTCCGGCGTCGCTGGTGACACAGGGGCCGAGTGCACCCAGCGCGCCGCCCCTTCGGCGTTCCAGCCGTGGGGCAGGTACCGCGGACGCTGGACAGCGCAACCTTGCCAGGCCTGACGGCGGACCTATTCGGGATGAATCTTCCTGCTCAACGATTGTCAAGGAGCGGCAGATGGCTGCCTCGGACGAACTCCTTCACAGGGCTGACCCGTCGGCTCTGCTGACTCTGGACGGTGTCATCAGCGGTCTCAACGCTGCGATGGCCACGGCGCTCAGCAGGCCGGCGGAGCAGTGCCTGGGACATGATTTCGGTGATCTATGGCCTGCAGGCGAGAGGATCTCGGCCAGGAGTCTCGTGATCCATGCCGCCACCGCGAAGACGGTCGCGATGCGGGTACTGAACTACCCCGGGCCGGGCGGAGCATCCGTTGCCTGCTTGTTCGAGGCGCGCCCGGTCAAGGATCCCGAAAGTGCCGAGCGCCTGGTATGGGTGCACGCGCTGAACGCGCGAAACGACCTGACCAGCCTATTGATCCCGTTCCGGCTGGCCACCGCAGCCGCCAACCTCGGCCTGTGGATGTATTCGTCCCATGACGACCGTCTGGAGTGGCTCGGCGGCTCACCCGCCGTGTCCGCGCTCTTCCCGGATCCCACTGCGGCCATGGCCCGCGTGACGTCGTCAGTCCACCCTGGTGACCAGGGAGCCTTCCGGCAGCTGGTGCGCTCGGCCTCCGCGCACTCCCCCTGGGTCAGTTTGCGGTACCTCACCAAGCATGAGGGCTGGCGCCAATTGGCCGCCCAGACCCGCCGGATCCAGTTGGGATATGGCGGCCCCGAGCGGATCTTCGGAATGGTCCGCGACGACACCAAGCAGGAGAAGCACAAGGAGAAGGCGCAGGCCGCGCTTACTGCCGAGCGACAGCGCGCCAAAGACATCGCCGACTTCTCCTCCGCCTTGATCACCGCAGCCACGGAGCAGGAACTGCAGCAGGTCGTCCTGACCCGGCTCGCCGCAACCTTCGGCGCCGCCGGCGCCCTGCTCGCGCTCGTCGACGAAGGCCGCCTGCGCGTCTCCACCGATGCCGGGATAGCCATGTGGGAAGTCGACGTCATGCACGGCATGTCGCTGGAACATCCGAGCCCGCTGCCCGAGGCGATCCGCACCGGCAAGTCGCACTTCATCCCCGACCGGGAGGATTACATCCGCCGCTGGCCACACGCGGCCCAATATCCGCACCTCGCCCGGCTCGGCCCCGACTACGCCACCTCCATCATGCCCCTCAGCGAGGCCGGCAACCAGCCCCTCGGGGCGTGGCTGGTGACCTACGGCAGCGGATACCGGCCGTCCCTGGACAAGCGGACCCTCATGGGTACGCTGGCCGACCTGGCAGGCCAGGCACTGAGGCGCATCAGGCTTCAGCAGGCACGAATCGAGCTGGCCACGGCGCTGCAGCAGACCATGCTCCCCACGCTGCCCGAGCACCTCGCGGGCCTGGAGGTCGCCGCCCGCTACCGACCCAGCCGCGACGGGCTGGACATCGGCGGAGACTGGTACGACGCCTTCATGATGCCCGACGGCACCGTCGCCATGGAGATCGGCGACGCCCAAGGGCACGACGTCGACGCCGCCGCAGCCATGGGACAAGTGCGCTCGTTCATGCGCGGGATCGCCGCCCACGAGGCGCATCCGGGAGCCGTGCTGACGCGCACCAACGAGCTGCTCGTCACGATGGGCGCGGCACGATTCGCCAGCTGCACCATGCTGCATATCGACCCGAGCGACGGACGGGTCACCGGCACCAGCGCCGGCCACGTGCCGTTGCTGTGCGCGCACAAGGACGGCAGCCACAGCATCCGCGAGCTGCCGGGCGGGCCGGTCCTGGGAGTCGTGCCCGACACCGACTACCGCGAGGAGACCTTCACCCTGGACGAAGACAGCACGCTGGTCATGGTCACCGACGGAGTGGTCGAAGGACCGGGCCTCACGCTGGACGCCGGACTCGAGCGGGCCGGAACACTGGCCGGCGCAGCCCTGCACAACGGACTGAGCGCCGAGGATGTTGCCGATCGAGTCCTCGACGCCGCGGTCGCGGTCGACCACCTCGACGACGTCGCCGTGCTGGTCATCCGCCGCGGAGAACGCAAAGTCCGGGGCCGTGGCTGGGCCGTATGAAGTCAGCCCGGCCGCAGGGTGGGGGCCGCCGCCGGCACGGTGACCGGGAGGTGCTGGCGGCGATCGTGTTCGTGGCGACGTCGGGGTGCACCTGGCAGCAGCTGCCGTCCGCCTCGTTCGGCCCGTCTGGTGCTACCGCTCACCGGCGGTTCACCGAGTGGAGCAAGGCCCGGGTGTGGGCCAAACTGCACCGCCTGGTCCTCGACGAGTTGGGATCTCGGGGCGCGCTGGACTGGACGCGGTGCGCGATCGACTCGGTGAACATGCGGGCCGGATGCCGACGCCTGCACCGACGCTACGAGCGCACAGCCAGCCACTTCCTGACCTTCACCAGCATCGCCTGCACTCTCCACTGTTACCGGCGATTGACCAAATGAGATGGCCGCTTGATACTGCCCTGCGCACCCAGGCCGAGGATGGCCCCACGGACGAGCGAGTGGTCGGAGTCGTTCGCGTCTCCGACACGACGGACGTGACGACAGCACCGCAACGGCAGCGCTCAAGCATCCTCAACACGTCCGCCGCCCGTGGATTGACGATCGTGGGCTGGACCGAGGACCTCGACGCGTCGGCGTCCAAGAAGGTCCAGATTACGTGTGTGATCCACACCACATGGTGTGGGTGCATAGCGGGGTAAGGGCCAGTGTCTTTCTTGAAGGTGTAGGGGCGTGTCCGCGGGCGTGCGGCGACGTACGTGGTCGATGACGCGTGCGCTGCCCTGCGGCCCCACGAGGCTGCGGCCGGCGTGCTCGGCAGGGAGGTAAGGGGGCGACGCTGATGGGGCAGTTGCGGGCCGATGAGTTCGACCGGTTCGTGGCAACTCGGTGGTCGGCGTTGCTTCACCTGGCGCGGCTGCTCACCGGCGGAGACCAGCACCGGGCGGAGGATCTGCTGCAGGAAGCGCTTGTCAAGCTGTGGTTTGCCTGGCCGAAGGTGGCCGAGCAGGCGCCCGAGGCGTATGTGCGCAGGATCCTGGCCCGTGCCGCGGCTCGCTCGGCACGGCGTCGCTGGTGGGGCGAGCACCCCGTGGACCAGCTGCCCGACCCGCCCGAGGCGGGAGACGAGATCGCGGCCGTGGACGAACGCACCCGGTTGGAGGCCATGCTGGCATTGCTGTCAGCGCGACAGCGGGCTGCGGTGGTACTGCGCTACTACCAGGACCTGCCCGAGCAGCACGTCGCGGAAGTGCTGGGGTGTCCTGTGGGTACCGCCCGCTCACTCACGGCACGCGGCGTTGCACGGTTACGGCAGCTCATGGCTGAGGCAGTCAAGCCGGTCGAGTGAAGAAGGAGCCATGGATCACTTCGAGCAGGAGCTGGCACGCATGATGCGTGACAGCCGGGAGGACACGCCCTACGAGGGCCGGCACCAACACCGCCTGCAGGCCGGCGTTCGCGCCCGACAGCGGGCCCGGACGGCCTGGATGGCCACCGGATCCGTGCTGACCATTGCCGGACTTGGAGTCGGACTGATGGTCCTGGCAAGCTTTTTCGCTCAGGGTGGATCCACTGGTCCTCAGCCCCGCCCCGTCACCTCTGCCGAGTCGATCCCGATGCCGTCGACGGCCCGCCATGCCTCGACTGCCAATGGGGTGCCGATGCCCTACCGCCCCTCAATGCGCGGGCCGGGACCGACGCCGAAACGGACGTCAACCAGGTAGCGCCTTGGCCAGGTTCCAGCGGTCCCGATCAGTGAGGCCTGACCGAGCCGGCGTGACCACCACCGACCACCGGGCGGCTGATCCCCGCGTGTCCTGCTCTCCACAAGTCAGAAAGCTCACCACGTGATCCATGAGCGCGCGCCCGCGTTTGTCGACGAGCCACGGAAGGCAGCTAACAGCCGGCCGATCTCCTGGGAGCGGCGGCTGCGCCGCTTCGGGCACGTCGAGCGCCCGCGTACGTCCGTGCGCGACCGTCTGGTCGTGCCGTTTCCCAAACCCGGGTCACGGCTGTGGCGCATGCTCGGGCTGTCACCGGTAGCGGCGTGCCGGCTGGCGCGCTGGTCGGGTTGGGGCGGGCCGCTGCTGGTGGCGCTCCTCGCCGGGCTGCCGCGCTTTTGGCGTCTGGGCAGCCCGCGGGCGGTCGTGTTCGACGAGACGTACTACGCCAAGGACGCCTGGTCCTTGCTGCGGCTCGGCTACGAGAGCACCTGGCCGGACCGCAAGATCTCCGACCCGCAGATCCTGGCCCATCCCCAGGTGATCCCGCTCTCCGATGCCGGGGCCTTCGTCGCGCACCCGCCGACGGGCAAGTGGGTGATCGCCCTCGGCGAGTGGATGTTCGGCCTCAGCCCGTTCGGCTGGCGCTTCATGATGGCGGCCTTCGGCACGCTGTCGGTGCTGATGCTGTGCCGAATAGGACGACGCCTGTTCCGTTCGACACTGCTGGGCTGCCTGGCCGGAGCTCTGATGGCGGTGGACGGTCTGCACTTCGTGATGAGCCGCAACGCTCTGCTCGACCTCGTCGTCATGTTCTTCGTACTGGCGGCGTTCGGATGCCTGCTCATCGACCGGGACAGTGCGCGGGCCCGGCTCGCGGAAGCCTTGCCGGTCGACGAGGACGGCCGGGTACGCCCGGATGGACGCACCGGTGACCATGCCGGGACGGGAGTGCGTCCTTGGCGGCTCGCAGCTGGCTTCTTCCTGGGACTGGCGGCCTCAACCAAATGGAACGGCCTGTACTTCCTCGCCTTCTTCGTGGTCCTTACCCTGCTGTGGGACGTCGATGCTCGCCGCGTAGCGGGGGCGCACCGCCCCTACCGCGCGGTGCTGCGCAAGGACCTCGGCTGGTCAGTGCTGTCCCTCGTTCCGGTCGCCGTCGTGACGTATCTGGCCACATGGACCGGCTGGTTCCTGTCCGACAACGGCTACGGACGCCACTGGGCGGACGGCCGCGGCGGCACATGGTCGTGGATCCCGGCGCCGCTCCGCAGCCTGTGGCACTACGAGTACGGCGTCTACCGGTTCAATGTGGGGCTGCACACTCCCCACAAGTACGAGTCGAACCCCTGGAGCTGGCTGGTCCTCGGCCGCCCTGTGCTGTTCTACTACGAGTCGCCAAAACCCGGTACAGACGGCTGCAACACAGCGGCCGACTGCTCACAGACGATCCTCGCCCTGGGAACACCGCTCCTGTGGTGGTCGGCATGCTGCGCACTCGTGTACCTGCTCTACCGATGGGCGCTGCGCCGTGACTGGCGCTGCGGCGCCATCCTTTGTGCGGTGGGTGCCGGCTACCTGCCCTGGTTCCTCTACCAGGACCGCACGATCTTCTCCTTCTACGCGGTCGTCTTCGTGCCGTACCTGAGCCTGGCCGTGACGATGATGCTGGGAGCCCTGCTAGGTCCGCCGGGAGCGGCTGGCAAACGCCGCATACGAGGTTCGGTGGCCGCAAGCGTACTTGTCCTGCTCATTGCCTGGAACTTCATCTATTTCTTCCCGATCTACACGGGGCAGACGATCCCGTACACCGGCTGGCACGCGAGGATGTGGCTCGACACCTGGATCTGACTTGCGGCGATGAGCCTCTGCGGTCGTCCGGACAGCGCCATCGTCCATGGGCGTCGCCTGTCGTTGTCGCTGGGTCGTTGTCACCCTCGGACGGCCCAGAGACGGCCCAGGCTGTCGCCTCCAAGCGCGCCGTTCGTGGCACAGGAGGCACCGCCCGGTGACCCCCCTTACTCGCCATCGGCCCGTGCCGATGCCCGCGGCGGCGTCGCGGACGCACCCGTGGTCGGGGCTGAACAGTTCCGCGAGAGCGGTGATGGTGTCCGCGCGGCGTCGGCTGAAGATCCCCACCCTGTCCTCCCCTTGCCCAAGTCGGCACCGATCCTGTCGTGCAACTCCCTGAAGGCGCCCCGATCGCACATCCGCTGTGCCGCGGCCGTGAAGCTCCGAGAGACATGCCCTTGGGAGGCCAGCAACCTGGTTGCACAGGTGCGGCTGTAGCCGCACAGCAGCGGTACGGGAAGAGCCCTCCCTGTCTGGCTGCGCCGCGACAGGTCGATGGTCAGGCCTGAGCGCCCGCGGCGGTGTCCTCACGGCGATCAGTGATGGTGAACTCCATCCAGTCGATGCCGACGACGCTGAACCTGGCACCGACGTTGGCGGACGCGATGCCTGTGAACTCGTGATGTGCGCCTGATTCGGGGTTGAGGAGACCCCACGGTGTGGCAATCGTCCAGGCCCGCTGGAGAGTGGTCAGCAGTGCCTGCTCTGGGGTGGAGCAGGCGAGCGGGGAGACGAGCCGCAAGTCGGCAAGCTCTGGGAACTTCCAGGGGCCTTCCCCCGTGAAGGTGGGCACGCGGTTATTGATCACGCGGCGAGCGTGAGTTTAGCGGTGTGGTGTCGGTGTTCGTATTCGTTGGG
>NZ_JBIAQV010000093.1:0-11179 GCF_042889305.1 Streptomyces sp. NPDC002619
CCTTTCGGCATCAGGTAAGCCATCGAACCCAGGAACCTCCCTCCAATTCCTCCCGGCTGAACCGGGGATACGGCAGAGCGCCTCGTGGCGCACAAGCCTTCCTCGATGCACCACCTGATCCCGGCCACCCGCACCAGCTCGGACAAGGGCCCCCGCCGCGGGGACCAACACAGGTAGAAGGCCAGCTCCCTGGTGCCCGGGTTGCGACGGATCAGCAAGTGCCGATCGGCGTCGGCACCGATCTCGATCCAGGCCCAGTCGTAGTAACAGGGTCCCTTCGCCCCGGCTCCGGCGCTTTGCCGCTGCCAGGCCGAAGCGGGCAGCTGGTCGGCGACGGTGTCCGCGCGAACGGCGGTTCGACCGTGGTTGATCCGCACTCGGGTGCTACAAGCGACGGCCAAGACGTAGTCGATCCGGCGGGACTCCAACAAGGCGCGCAGGATGGGGTCTTGGCCATATGCCTCGTCTCCGGTCGCCCAGGAGGCGCTGATCCCGGTATCCACTGCCGCCGCGATCATCTGCCCGGCCAGGGCCGGCTTGGTTGCGAAATCCACCCGGTTGGGGACCCCGGCACGGGTACGGCGTCCTGGCACCAGGAGTGCTCGGGAAGGTAGAGCCGACGGTCGATCAGCGCCCTTCCCTTGCTGGAGGCGTAGGCGAGGAACACGCCGGCCTTGGCGAACCGGCCGGTCCCCAGCGCGACGGGGCGCAGGAACTTCAGGATGCCCTCGCACAGGAAGACCGCTCCCACGTAGAGGCGGATCCACATCACCGCACCCGGGCGGTGGTGCGGCTCATCCGGGACAGCCAGGTGCGGGGCGGTGTCATGTCAGGGCCCCCGTTGCATGGTTATCGGTTATCGGTGCCGATACTGCGGGCGCCCGGCGGCGGGGTACTCCTGACCGTTCGCGGGCGGCCCAGGGGCCGGGGCGACTGGCCGCCGCATTGCCCGCGGTGGTGAACGCCGGCGTCGCGGTGCGGGCGTAGGGCAGGTCGGCCTCGACATCCTCCCCGGCTGCCCTACGGACGGACCCTCCTGGTCTGTGCCTGGTGGTCGTTGTCAGGCCAGAAACTCGGCAAGCGGGAAGGAGCGATGGACCCGCGGTGGAATCAGGTAGTTCTGTCGGTGAGTCGTGTACACGACCGAATTCAAACCTGCGTCGGGCGAGCGCGGAGAGACACTGACAGTTTTGCCGTCGGGATAGTGGCCATCCATCGCGAGGCGCACGCGATTGAAGGTCTCAGTCGTCGGCACGAAGATCAGGAAGTGCAGCCCGGCGGCTTTACGGCTGCTGTAGTGGTCTCCGGTGGGATCGGAGGTGTAGTAGAACGGGTTGTCGAGCGTGGCGAAATCCCCACGGTTGGAGATGGGGGTCGTAGCCGGGTAGCGGTGGCCGTAGTTGCTGGTCGTCTCCTTCTGCAGACGATTCGTCGGCTGCATGCTCCCGTTGTGGCCGTATGCCCGGTATTTTTGGACGTCGTGGTCCACGTCGGTCTCGGTTTCGACGGGAGGACTCGCGGTGACCGTTCCCGCCGAGAGTGAGAGACCGGGCCGGTACATCGCTTGGACACGGTCGGCATAGGTGGGAAAGTCACGCGGCCCCTCTCCTCCGCTCCCGTACCAGGCGGCCAGGTCTTGGAACAGGTGCGAGAGCGGCATGACGGTTCCGTACCGGAAGTACCCGTTGGGCCACTGGTCGGTCCAGCCGGGCAGCGTCTCCAGGTTCGAGACCGGAGTGGAGCTCTCCGCGGATTTGATGGTCGTGGTGAAGCCGAGGAAGACCGGAGAATGGATGGGGATCGACTTCGCGCCGGGGATTTTTGCGGCCAGTGCCAGTTTGCTTGCCAGTGACTGCTTTCCGGTGTGTCCACCACCGGTGAAGCCCCTGCGGATACTGGTCACTTTGAACAGACTGCCTGCCTGGTTGCGTTCCGTCCCGAACAGGGCGTTGGTGCCCGCCATGATGTTGTCGAGGGAGTCACTTCGCAGCAGCACGGCCACATCGTTTTGCTCCAGGCGAACCGCTCCGAAGCCAGCAGGAGGCTGGTCGCTGGGGAACGTCCTGGCATCCTGGAGCGCATAGACGGTGTGGCCCCGCTGTTTGGACGTGATCAGGTCGACCGGCAAATATTCCGGGTAGCGCGTCCCCGCCTTGAAAAAACTCGAAGCCTTTCCAAGGCGGGGGATGTAATGATGGAAGTACGGAAGCCCCCAGGAGACCACCACGCCCAAGCCACTGGGTGGTGGAGGGAATTGCATTTCCAGACCCTTGATGACGGATTCCAGGTGGTGCTGTGCCTCTTGCAGGGATTTTACGTTCGCCGGGATCTTCAATTTCGCCGTGATCACATGGTTGTGCATTGGCGGGATCAGGACTGGGATCGTGCCAGTGCTGCTGGCAACGCCTGAGCCGTTGTCCATGATGAGCCGCGACTTTGGGATGGCATATTGTTCCGGCGGCAACGGCTTGCCGGTTGGGGCGGCAAGTCGCTTGGGTGGCGGAGCAATCTGATCGATGAGCTCGTAAATGCCGGCAGAGGCCAGGGCGGCGCCGAGGGTTGCCCCCGCAAGAAAGCCTCGTCTACTCGATGCCCCGCGTTGCTCCGCACCGGACGGGTTTCCTTCGTCGTTATCTGCCACTGTGCCGACTGTCCTTTCTGCACCTGCGCGACCTGCGACCAATCTGAGCCGGGAGGACGGCCCCGGGCACCGTCTCAGCGTTGCCGCTACCCGGCGGCACGTGCGATCGCCCGACGCTGCCCCGCGTGCTGCCTGAGTGCGGGGGGCGAAATCAGAAAGGATCGCTGACTTCGGGGTCTTTCAGCCTGTGCGAAACGCTACGTATCACCGCAAGAAATGGGGGTAGGACACGCCCGCCCCGACGCGTCGGGTGAAGTGGCGGCGTTCCGCCCCCACGTAGAAACGGATCCACATCACCCCACCTGGGGCGGTGGCGCGGTTCATCCGGGACAGCCAGGTGCGGGACGGTGTCATGTCAGGGCCCTCGCTAGTGCTGTGACCGGGAAGGTGTGTTCGTTCCATACCGCGGTCGGGGCATTCGAAGGCCAGGTGTCCCGCAGGGGTCGGTGTGGCTGGTCGCTGCGGGACCACATGGTTGTCAGCGGGGCTGATAGTTGAGAGTTCCGAGGGGCCAGTTCGTAGACAACCAGGTCGTGACGGCCGCCTTCAATGGCGCGTCCAGCTCGGCTCTGTCGGCGCGGACCCAGGAGCGGACGTCGGTGTCGTGGTCGTCGCTGCGGGAGGGATAGATATAGACGCAACCGATCACCTCGCCACTAGCGGTCTCGATGACGGTGTGGGTGAATCCGCGGCGCTGAGCGAAGTCGTCCGCGTGACGCTGCAGGTCGACGAGGTTCGCCTCCAGGGCCATCCCGTCCGCAGGAGGCCATCCTCGGTCCTGGAAGCCCGGGGTCGCACGGATGTGCTCGATGCTGCTGGTCCAGGCGGCGTGGTCGGCGGCGTTGTGCTGGGGCCCCAGAGGCTCCAAACGGAACTGCGGGGTGATCAGGTCCGCGGGGACGACGAAGTCGTCGGGGACGAGGGCATGGTCAGTCATGGGGCCGAGGCTATGAGGCAGGGCTCACGGGTTGCACCTGGATTGATCACGCCGCTCGCGTGGCGGGGCGGCCCCACCGGATGCCCTTCTCGCTGCGGATGCGGGCGCGTTCCCTGCGCTGGGCGGCCAGGATGTCGGGGTGGCGGGCGTTGGTGTTGCGCCAGCGCAGATGAAGCGCGAGGAGGTGCCCGCTGACCTGCGACGATGGGAGTCACGACGCTTCCACCAGGCACGAACGGCAAGGCGCCTCGCAGATGCAAAGCAGGCCTGCCCCGCTTGGGCAGGCTGCGCCCGAGCCACCGGTCCGCTTCTTCCGCAAGCAGCGGTCGCGCACCACCTCGTCGAATCGACGAGGGCGATCTCGACCACGCGCTGACGACGCGGTGGCCTGCGCTGCATAGCGTCGACGGCATGGACAACGCAATTCGCTGCGAGGGCCTAACCAAGAAGTACGGTTCGACGCGCGCTGTCGACAATCTGAGCCTGACCGTCGGGCCCGCGCAGGTCTTCGGCTTCCTGGGGCCCAACGGGTCCGGTAAGACCACCACCATGCGGATGCTGCTCGGCCTGGTGCACCCCACCTTGGGGCGGGCCTGGATCCACGGCCGCCCGCTGCCCGACCCGGACGGACTGGGCGCGATCGGCTCGATGGTAGAAGAGCCGGGCTTCCACCCCTGGGCCAGCGGCCGCCGCAACCTGCAGTTCCTGGCCCTCAGCGGGCCGCCGCTCCGCCGCCCCGACGCCGTGGAGGTCGCACTGGACCGGGTCGGACTCGCCGCCGCTGCCGACCGCCGGGTGATGACGTACTCGCAGGGCATGCGGCAGCGGCTCGGCCTGGCCGCCGCGCTGCTGCGCGACCCGTCACTGCTCATCCTCGACGAACCCACCAACGGCATGGACCCGGCCGGTATCCAGGAGATGCGTGCCCTGCTGCGCACACTCGCGGACGCCGGGACCACCGTCTTCCTTTCCAGCCACCTGCTCTCCGAGATCGAGCAGGTCTGCGACCGGGTCGCAGTGCTGCACGCCGGGCGGCTGATCGAGGAGGGACTGGTGACCGCGGTCGCCGGAGACCGCGCCACGGTACGAGTCACCGTGGACCCCGCCGACCTGGCGCGCGCCCAGCAGCTCCTGGCCGCCTGGCAGACGCACCCCACAGGCCCCGGCCAACTCCTCATCGACGGCGCCGAACCGCGCGCCGTCAACCAGGTGCTCGGCCGAGCCGGATTGTGGGCCCACGAAGTGTCCCGGGAGCGCGGCACGCTGGAGACCCGCTTCCTGCACCTCACCGCCGACCACCAGAGCTCCGAGGCTTCCCATGCGCCTACTGCACGCTGAACTCCGCAAGCTCAACCGCCCGCTGTTCTGGTTCGCCACCCTCGGCTTCGCCCTGTTCGCCGTGGTCCTCGCGGTGGGCGGTGCGAGCAACGCGAAGCAGTACGCCCAGCTCGCCCCGGTGCCGAGCTGCTCCGCGCTGCACCTGCCCGCGAACCTCTCCTGCGCCGAAGCCCAGAGGACGGCCAAGGCCAGGGATGCAGAGACGCATCCCGCCCGGTTCGCAGCCGCAGTGCACACCGCCGAGCAGCTGAACCCGCTCGGGGGAGGCGCCCAGTCCGCCGGGCTCATGGCGTCGCTGCCCGGCGTGCTGGTGGTCTCCCTGCTGGCCGGCGGCCACGTGGGCGGTGAATGGTCAGGACACACCATCAAGTCCCTGCTCACCCAGTGCGGTTGGCGGCGCCGAGTCCTGGCCGCCAAGGCGGCGAGTCTGTGGCTGGCCTCGGTCGGGGTCATGGCTGCGGGCTGGGCGGCGCTGGCCGTCGCCGGGCCGCTCGCCGTCCACTGGGACGGCCTGCCGGCAGCACACCAGTCCCTCGCCTCGGCCCTCCAGCACTCCTCGGGGCAGTTCGCGCGCGCCCTGTTGGTGCTCGCCCTGTTTGCAGAGGTGGGCGTGCTGGGCTCGGTCCTCACACGCAGCGCCATCGGGACTCTCGGAACCTGCGCCGGGGTGTTCGTCGGTGTCCTGGCCACCGCTTCCCTGCCGGGACTGGGCAGGTGGACCCCGGCGACCTGGGTACAGGACTGGATGGGCTTCGGCGTCGGCCGAGCCTCGATCACGGCCCTGCCGGACAACTTCTGGTCCCGCTTCATAGCCGCTACCGGCGCGGAGTCCAGCCACCTGATGACCAGGCTGGAGGCGGGCGCCCTTGCCGGACTGACCGTCGCCTGTGCCTGGGGCGCCAGCACCGTATTCCGCCGCAGCGACGTGACCGGATGACCCGGCTGAACCAGGCAATCCGGCAATACAGTCAGAGCATGCGCATCTCGTCTCGCGGAGTCGACACGGCGCTGACGGCCGTGCTGGTGCTCTGGTCGCTGCCCGATGTGCCTTGGTGGTGGCGGCCGCCAGGGCACGGGGCGAGTACCCCGGTGGTCGTCGGCTACCTGGTGGTGGCCCTCGCCCAGTCGGTGCCGTTCCTGTGGCGGCGGCGGATCCCGCTGGCCGTCCTGAGCGTCACGGCGGGGGCATACCTGCTGCGCGGGGCGCTCGTCCAGCACCAAGCCGCAGCAGGTGCCGCGGTGCTGGTCGCCGCGTACGGGGTGGGGGCGCACGGCACCCACCGGCGAGTGCCGCAGACGCTCGGCGCGCTGTCGATGGCCGCTGCGTTCGGCATCGGAGTGTTCGACAACTACCACCGGAACACCGGTGTGCCCTGGGCGCTGCTCGGAGCGGCATTCCTGCTGGGCGATGCCGCCACTGCACGGCGCCAGGCAGCCGCGGCTGCCACCGAGGCCGCGCACCTGGGCGAACGCGCACGGATCGCCCGCGAACTGCACGACGTGCTGGCCCATCAGCTCTCCGCCATCACCGTGCAGGCCGGAGCCGCCCGTCTGGCGCCCCCGGCCGACCCCACCCGCGTGCTGGCCGCAGTTGAACAGCTCGGCCGCGAGGCCCTGACCGAACTCAGCCACTTGCTCGGCGCATTGCGCCAGGACCGGACAGCGGCACCGGACCGCCGCCCGGCACCCACGCTTGCCGCGCTCAACGACCTGATCAACGGGACCCGGGCGGCCGGGGCCAGGGTTGCGTTCGAGGTGGACGGCACCGCACCGGAATCGCTGACGCCGGGTCTGGAGTTGTCTGTGTACCGGATCGCGCAGGAGGCACTGACCAACGCCGCACGGCACGCCCCCAGCGCCCCCGTCCGGATCACCCTGGGCTACCGCGCTGACCATCTGGAGCTGACAGTGGTCAACGGGCCGCCCTTGAGCCCTCGGCCGGTGGCGACTGGTGGCAACCGGGGCCTGCTCGGCATCCGCGAGCGCGTCGCCCTCTACGGAGGCCGCCTGGATGCGGCTCCCACACCGGACGGCGGCTTCGCGTTGTCCACTTGCCTCCCCTATGCCAACGAGCCGACGAGGTAGGCCGATGACGGTCCGTATCCTGCTCGCCGACGACCAGGCCATGATCCGAGCCGCGCTGGCCACCCTGCTGGGCACCCGCCCCGACTTCACCGTGGTCGGCCAAGCCGAGGACGGCGCAGAGGCCCTGGCGCTGACCCGTGAGCTCTCCCCGGACGTGGTCCTGATGGACATCAGGATGCCGCGGCTGGACGGCCTGGAGGCCACCCGCAGGATCCTCGTCAAGCCGGCACCGCCCCGCGTGGTCGTGCTCACCACTTACGACCTGGACGAATACGTCTATGAAGCACTCCGCGCCGGGGCCAGCGGCTTCCTCCTCAAGCACGCCCCGCCGGAGGAACTGCTGCTCGGGGTCCGCGCCGCGGCGGACGGCGGCGCGCTGATCTCCCCCACCGTCACCAAACGCCTGCTGAGCACCTTCACCCAGCAACTGCCCCGGCCCGTCCGGCCCCCGGCCGGCCTGGATCGGCTCACCGTGCGCGAACGGCAGGTCTTCGACCTGCTCGTGTGCGGCCGTACCAACGCCCAGATCGCCCGCACCCTGTCCGTCGCCGAGACCACCGTAAAAACGCACGTCAACCACGCACTCACCAAGCTCGCCCTGCGCGACCGGGTACACGCGGTGCTCTTCGCCTACGAGCACGGCCTTGCCCCACCGAGCGGGGAGAACGGGGAAGCATCGTCGGCCACTTAGCCTCGATCTCCCGGCCGACGTCTGTGGACAGCTTGGGAAAGTGAGTGCGACTTTCGTGTCGCTGCGGAGGCACCGGTCCGGCCATCGAGAACATGACTGCCCGCCCACGCGTCGTCGGTGAGATCCCTCCCGCTGGGCAGGCCCAGAACAACGAGCCACCTGACCGAAGAGACGTGACCGAGTAGCCTGCACCTATGGGGGACGAGCCGGGGGATTACACGATCCGAGCCGAGGATCCGCACCAGATCGAGTCACTGGCCATCGAGGCGAAACTCACTGAGGCACTCGCCAACGGCCCCCTCGAGCCCCAGGATCAGAGCGCGAGCTTCGACTCCGCCGCTGTCCGCGCACAGGCGGCCCGCCTCGCACCCGACCAGGCCCGGGCGCTGTTTCGCCGGGAAGCGGACCGGTGTGCGCGCTGGTTACGCGCCGTAGAGTTCGGCGCCGCAGGCAATGACGCCGTCGACCGGCGTACCCAGGAGGAGGGTCTGCGCGATCATCTGCGGCACATGGCCGTCATGGCCGCTGTCTACGGCACGCTGACCGGAGAGCCCCCCGAGCAACTCGTCGCCGAAACCGCTCAGGTGGCGGCGCTCGTCAACCCCCATGATCCTTTGAGGGGACTCGTCGCTCAGGTGCTCGCACACTGCTACGAAGTTCTCGGACGGCCCGAGTTGGCCTTCTCCGTCGTCGTCCGGGCACCCGTCCCAGCGGGGGCGGGCAAGCATCTGTTGCGAGTGCTCGATCTCGCCCGCCGTGCGGTCGCCCAGGGCCACCGTGAGCACGTGGCCGCACTCTTGGCCCTGGATGGCTGGCCGGGTGACCCCACGGGCCTGCACAAGGAACTCCTGTCCCGTCTGGTGAACGAACCGATGCCGGACGAGACGGAGTTGGCGTCTCGAGGCGACGCCCGTCGGGCATCCTTTCAAGCCGGGGACTTCGCCGCCCTGAGAGAACTCGCGCTCTTTGACGTGATGTGGCTGGAGGGCGACGCGAACCTGTGGCTGGCACTCTCGGCCATCCTGAAGGTGTACGGCGCCACCGAACAAGCCAAGCTGGCCCACGAGGCCGCCGACCATCTCAACGGGTACGGGGGTGCGCCATGAACTCCGGTCCGCAGAAGACCCCTTCCGTGTTCGCCGAGTTCTTCGCCGACGCGAAAGACGGGAATGACGAGTTCGCGGTGATGCACCTCGGGGAGGGGGCGCTGACCCTGCCCTTCCTCGTGGAAGAGGAGCTTCTGGTCCCGCTGAGCTTCGTCCGAGACGTGGGGGCGGGCTCGACGATGACCTTCGAGCTGGTCTTCACGGCCGCTTGGGAGGCGGTGGAACCGCTCGCCCGGCACGGAGTGAACCCAGCGTTGGGGGCGCAGGTGCTTGCCGCACTCGGTGGTAATCCCCAGCGCGCCGACGCCGACCCCCAGCGCTATCTACGCCTGACCCTTTCCGCCCTCGAAGCGTTCCGCGGCCGGGGCATGAGCCGCCACGAGGGCCGCGCCTACCTGGCTATAGGCACGGCCCTGGAGCGCTGCCGTCGCATGCCGGACGCCCTGACAGCCTACGAACGCGGCCGCGCGCTGCTCGAAGAGGCAGGCGATGAGCACGGACTGCGTGCTGCGCACGCCCGGCTAGCACTAGTCATGGGCGAGATCGGACTGATCGAGCAGTCGCTCCTGCACGCCGAGGCCGGCCTGCGGATCGGCCGAAGCCTTACCGCACCGACAGGGCCGACCGGTCGACCGGCCATGGGACAAGCCCACATCACCCATACTCTGCACCTCCGTCGCGCACGGGCCCTGATGCTCATGGGGTTCGACGACGATGCGGAATCCGCACTCGCCGACTGGCGCCGAGAGGCGGGAGATGGGGACCAGTTCGATCGCCTCGTCGTCACCGGACAGCTCCGGCTGCGGCAGAACCGGAACAACGAGGCGGTCGATGTGTTCATCCGCGCCATCGACACCCGGTTCGCCGCGCTGGACACGGCGACCCTGCCGGGGCGCACCCACTATCTGGAGAACAGCGCCAAACTCTTCGGCGAGGCCATAGGGGCCGCCCTGTCCATCGGCCGCGCCGATCTCGTCGTCGGCATGCTCGCCGCGATGGCCACCCGCCGTCCGCGACGACCTCAAGGGCCCGCGCCGGGAGGGGTGCGGCCGCTCGATGAGGAGATCCGGACCCTCGCGCGCAAGGCCACGAGTGCCGCAGTGGCGGGCGACGCCAGCGCCCTCACGGCACATGACGACCGCGCGCGCATCCTCCTGGAGACGCGGGACGCGCTGGTGCACGGCGCGCGCAGCGGCAAGGTGCGGGAACCTGTGACCGTCGCGGACCTGACGCGGGCCGTCCTTTTCGCGGCCGGGCACGGTGAACTCGCCCTGGCCTACGCGCAATCGTCACAGAACGAGATCGTCGTCCTCGCGGTCACCGACGGGACGGTGCTGTATCGGACAGCCGAGCTGCCCGCAGACCGGCTCAGCCGGCTCGTCGCGCTCGCCCACGACGAGTGTGTACGGCGCACTGACCCCCAGACCGTGCGCCACCTCGGCAAAGTACTCCTGGCCCCCGTGGCCGACCTCCTCGCCACGGCGTCCCGCGTCTTCGTCACGGCCCAAGGTCCCCTCGCCGACTTCCCGTTCCACGCCGCCCCCTTCCACGACAAACCCCTGGTGGCCAGTGTTCAGGTCCGCACCCTGCCGTCGCTGGCACTGCTCGGATCGGCAGGGGAACGACGCCGCCGGACAGCTCCGCAGGGCGCCGCACTGCGCGCCCGCGTCGCCACGGTCCGGCAACCGCGGTACGAAGTGCTGCCCGAACTGCCGACGCTGCGTACCGAAGCCGAGGCAGTCCGCCGGGCGTTTCCCGCGGCCGTCGCACTTCACGACGACGAGGCCACCGCCCACGCGGTCCGGGAAGCCGTCGAATCCTGCGATGTACTGCACCTCGCCGGCCACGCGGCCTTCGACCCGGCACATCCGAACATGGCCCGCATCCTGCTCGCCGACCGGCCGCTGTTCGCCTTCGAAGTCGCCACCGCCAGCGCCGCCCCCCAACTGGTCAACCTCAGCGGCTGCCGCGCCGCCGCCGAACGCCGCAACCTCGGCGGCGAGGGCGAGGGCCTGGCGGCGTCCTTCCTCGCGGCCGGAGCCGAGACCGTCGTCGCGCCGCTGTGGCCCGTACGTGACGACGCCGCCCTCGCCTTCAACTCCATCCTCTACGGCCAACTCGCCCGCCCCGGAACGCAGGTGGGCACGGCCGTACGCAACGCCCAGCTCGCTCTCCTCGCGGACCCGAAGTTCGCTCACCCGGGCTTGTGGGGCGCCTTCACCATCCTGGGCGGGCTTTGATGAATCCGAAGAGGAGAGCACGCAGTTGACGTCCTGCCCCAAGTAAACGAGGGGGATTCCTAGCCTTTGCGGGCTGGGGTTTCCTGCTTCACCGACGACTGCCCGCCCGGAGTGTTCCGTTGAGGTCTTACACCGTCTCCA
>NZ_JBIAQV010000094.1:0-10923 GCF_042889305.1 Streptomyces sp. NPDC002619
GCGTTCCTCGGGATCGTGCGGGCCGGCGCGGCCTACGTCCCCGTCGACCCGTCCAACCCCGCCGAGCGCCGCCGGCTCATCGTGCGGGACAGCGCCGCCCGGGCGGTGCTGACCGAGGGCGCGGGCGCCGAGGACTACGAGGGCCTGGACGCGGCGGTCGTCTCCCTCGACGCCGAGGCCGCCGAGATCGCCGGGCGCTGCGACGCCCTGCCCGCGGAGACGACCGGCCCTGACGACGCCGTCTACGTCTGCTACACCTCCGGTACGACCGGGACGCCCAAGGGTGTCGTCGTACCGCACCGGGCCGTGCTGGACTTCGTCCAGTCCTACGACTACCTGCGGCTGGCGTCCGACGACGTGGTCGCCCAGGCCGCCAATCCCGCCTTCGACGCCGTCACCTTCGAGGTGTGGACGACGCTCACCGCCGGTGCCCGGCTGGTCGGTCTGGCCAGGGACACCGTCGTCGACCCGGGACGCTTCCAGGAGGCGGTCCGGGCGTACGGGATCTCGGTGATCTTCCTGACCACCGCGCTGTTCAACCAGATCGCCCGCGAGCGGCCCGCCGCCTTCGCGCCGCTGCGCACCGTGCTCTTCGGCGGCGAGGCCTGCGACCCGCGTCGGGTCCGCGAGGTGTTCGCGGCCGGTGCGCCCGGGCGGCTGCTGCACGTGTACGGGCCGACCGAGACCACCACGTTCGCCACCTGGCACGAGGTCGCCGAGCCCGCCGAGGGCGATCGCACGATCCCGATCGGGCGGGCGGTCGGTGCCACCGTGTCGGTGGTCGTGGGCCGCGACGGGAGTCCCGTCGGACCCGGCGGCACCGGTGAACTCCTGCTCGGCGGACCCGGGTTGGCCACCGGCTATCTGGGCCGGCCCGAGCTGACCGCGCAGCGGTTCGTCGAGGACCGGTTCGGCGGCAGTGGCGGTGTGCTGTACCGCACCGGGGACCTGGTGGTGCTGCGCGAGGACGGTGCGCTGGAGTTCGTGGGGCGGGTGGACGACCAGATCAAGCTGCGTGGCTTCCGCATCGAACTCGGGGAGATCGAGTCGGTGCTGGCCGCCCACCCCGGCGTGTCCGCCGCCGCGGTCTCCCTGCACCGGGCCGAGGACGGGGACAAGCGGCTGGTGGCGCATGTGGTGCCCGCGGCTCCGGCCGCGGCCGGAGCCGAGGAGAGCGCGCAGATCACCGAGTGGAAGGAGATCTACGAGGCCCTGTACGACGACGCCACCGCGGCCGAGCCGGGCACCAACTTCGCAGGCTGGAACAGCAGTTACGACGCACTGCCGATCCCGCTCGAGCACATGCGGGAGTGGCAGGAGGCCACCTTGGAGCGGGTGCGAGAGCTGCCCCGGCGCCGCGTCCTGGAGATCGGCGTGGGCACCGGGCTGCTGATGGGCCACCTGGCCCGCGAGAAGGAGTGCGAGGAGTACTGGGCGACCGACTTCTCCGCCTCCGTCGTCACCGCGCTCGCCGCCCAGACGCAGGCCGACCCGGACCTCGCCGACAAGGTCCGGCTGCGCTGCCAGGGCGCCGAGGACACCACCGGACTGCCCGCCGGCCACTTCGACGCGATCGTCGTCAACTCGGTGATCCAGTACTTCCCGAGCCTCGCCTACCTGCGCACCGTGATCGAGCGGGCGCTGGCGCTGCTCGCCCCCGGCGGCTCCATCCTGCTGGGCGACCTGCGCAACCTCGACCTCGCCCGCTGCTTCCAGGCCGGCATCGAGCTCGCCCGGCCGGGCGCGGCCGACAGCCCCCGCGAGGCGCTGCGCCGCTCCGTCGACCAGCGCGTGGCCATGGAGACCGAACTCCTGCTCTCCCCCGCCCTGTTCGCCGCCCTCGCCCGCGAACTGCCGGCGGTGCGCGCGGTGGACGTACGCGCCAAGCGGGGCGTCCACCACAACGAGCTGACCCGCTACCGCTACGAGGTCGTCCTGTCCACCGCCGAGCCGGCCGCCGACCTCACCGCCGCGCCGACCGTCCGCTGGGACCGCGAGGTCTCCTCGGTCACCGAAGCCGAGGACCACCTCAACGCCCAGCACCCCGCCGTGCTGCGGCTGGCCGGGATCCCCAACCGCCGGGTGCACGACGAGCACGCCGCGATGCACTCCCTGGACGACCCCCTCGAGAGCATCGACCTGGCAGCCCAGGACGCGCCCGCCCCCGACCCGGAGGCGCTGTGCGCGGCCGGTGAGCGCCTGGGCTACCGGGCCCTGCCGACCTGGTCGGGCGACGGCGCCGAGCTGCTCGACATCGTCTTCGTCGACCCGGACCTGGTCCCCGCCGGCCCGCTGAGCGGCGTGTACGCGGCACCGGTGGCCGCCGTCGAGGACTGCGCCAACACGCCGACCGCCTTCGACCGCACCATCGACCTGGAGGTCGTACTCCGCGGCCACCTCCAGGAGCGGCTGCCGGACTACATGATCCCGTCCGCGCTGATGACCCTGGACGCGATGCCGCTGAACGCCAACGGCAAAGTCGACCGCACAGCATTGCCCGCCCCCGCCTTCACCGCGGACCGGCCCGGCACACAGCCGGGCACACCGATCCAGGAGATCGTCCGCGACCTGTTCGCCGAGGTGGTGGGCCTGCCGCGGCGCAAGGTGCACGCCGACTCCGACTTCTTCCGCATCGGCGGCCACTCGCTGGCCTCGGCCCGGCTGCTGTCGCGGGCCCGCGAGACGCTGGGCGCCGACCCGGGCAGCCGCGCGCTGTACGAGGCACCGACGCCGGCCGAGTTCGCCGCGCTGCTCGGCGACTTTCCCGCCGCGGCCACCGGGCCGGGCGGCGCGGGCACGGACAGCGCGCGGCTGCCGCTGAGGCTGCGCGGCGCGCTGAACGAACGGGCCCTGGAGGAGGCCCTGGAGGACCTGGGGCACCGGCACGAGGCGCTGCGCAACTCCCGCCTCGGCTCGGCCGGCACCCGACTGCGCACCCTGTCCGCCGACGACCACCTGCTGGACCTCGCCCTGCCCGCCTCCTCGGTCGACCTGTGGTCGCATCTGCCGCTGGCCGCCGAACTCGCCCAGGCCTACGGCGCCCGGGCCACCGGCGACACCCCGCGCCGCGCCCCGGCCGCGCCGGAGGCGGCACCCCGCGCGATCTTCGGCGACCTGCCGCCCACCCCGCTGCCCGGCAGCGTGCCGCAGGCCGGCGACACCTCCTACGGCACCCTCGAGGCCGAGCTCGGCGACGAACTGCACGCGCGGCTCAGCCGGTTCGCGGCCGAGCACGGCAGCACCGTGTTCATGGTGGTGCACACCGCGCTCGCCGCGCTGCTGGCCCGGCTCGGCGTATCCGGCGAGGTCACCGTGGCCGCGCCGGTCCCGGCCCGGGACAGCGCCGCGCTGCGCGGTGCGGTCGGCCCGTACGGACGCATCCTGGCGCTGTCGGTGGACACCTCGGGCGACCCGGCCTTCGGCGAGCTGCTGAGCCGGGTCCGGGAGGCGGACCTCGCCGCCTACCGGGACGGCGAGGCGGCCCTGGCACTGCCCGGCGGCGTCGCGCTGACGGTGCTGCAGGAGGCCGACGGCTCCTTCGAGGCGGCCGGGCTCACCGTGCAACCGGACCAGCCCGAACTGCCGCTGCCCGCAGCCGACCTGGGCCTGACGCTGACCGAACGGCAGACGCCCGCGGGCGCGCCCGCGGGCATCTGTGTCACGGCCGCCTACCGGCACGAGACGGTCGGCGAGACGGCCGCCGCCTCCCTCACCGGCCAGCTCACCGCCCTACTGGAAGCGGCCCTGGACAACCCGGCGACCGCACTGAGCCGGCTGCGCCTGCTGCCCGGCACCGCCACCGACGGCGGGGTGTGGGCGGGCAGGAGCGCCGTGCTCCCGGCCGGGGACGTGGCCGCGCTGTTCGCCGCCCAGGTGGCACGCGCCCCAAAGGCGCCCGCACTGGCCGGCATGGGCTACGCCGAACTCGACGCCCGCGCCAACCTGTTGGCGCACGCCCTGATCGACCACCACGCGGGCCCGGGCACCTCGGTACTGACCGCGCTGTCCTCGCCCACCGGGTTCGCGGTGGCCGCGCTCGCCGTCGCCAAGACGGGTGCCGCGCTGCTGCCGGTCGACCCCTGCCTGGACCTGGCGGAGTCGCTCAGGCCGGCCGTGCTGCTGCTCGACGAGACGGCCGACCTGCTGCTGCCCGCCGTACCGGGCGCGGCCCGGCTGGTCCGCGACGACGCCGCCGACCGGCTGCCGGCGGCCGGGCACTGGCCGGTGACCGACCGGGACCGGAAGCGGCCGCTCCAGGCGGGCGACCCGGTGCTGCTGGTGCCCGGCGAGGACGGTACGACGCTGATCGGCGCCGAGCCGGTCGCCGCGGCGACCCTGGCCGAACCGGCCGACGCCGCCTGGCTGGTGCACGGCTACCCCGACGGGGATGCCGCGCTGGGCCTGCTGGGCGCGCTGGCCTCCGGCGCCCGGGTGCACGTCCCGGACGGCTCCCTCGCCCAGGCGGTGCCGCACGAGGTGCTGCGCTGGCTGCGGCAGGAGGGCGCCCGGATGGTGCTCGGCGGCGCCGACGACGCGCTGACCGCGCTGGTCGCGCTGGCCCGGACCGAGAACGCCGAGCTGACCGTGAGCGGCGGCTGGGCCGAGGGCCGGCTCGTGGTGGAGCAGGTCCCCGGCGGCCCGTCCCGCCCGGCGCCCGGCTACCGCGCCTACGTCCTCGACGCCCGGCTGCAGCCGGTGGCCCCCGGCGAGACCGGTGCCCTCTACATCGCGGGCGCGGGCGTGGCCCAGGGCTACGCCGGGGCGCCCGCGGCCACCGGTGAGCGGTTCCTGCCCGACCCGTTCGGCGGCCCCGACGGCGGCACCGCCCGCATGTGGCGCACCGGCCGCGCCGCCCGGCTGGACGCCGACGGCAACCTCCGGGTGCTGGACCGCCCGGCACAGGACGACCCCTTCGCGGACGAGTTCGCCACGTTCGTCGTCCTCGCCGACGCCACCGACCACCGCGCCCTGTGGCCCGCGACGGCCCTCGTCCCCGACGGCTGGTACGAGACCCACCCCGAGGACCTGTACGAACTCTGCCTGGACCACATCAACGACCACCTGAACGACCCGTTCTAGCCCGCGGCCGCCGACGAGACCCCCCAGGGGCCGCCCCGCACCCGACAACGAGAGCAGCACGGGTGGTGCGGATGGGAACCCCGCACCCGGCCGAAGGCCGGGTGCCCACCCACACACCCACACACCCACACACCCGCACCCGCACCCGGAGGACAGCCATGACCAACACCGCCCCCGCCGACCGCCCCTGCCACCACACCCTCGACCTCACCCTCCGCGAGGCCCGCGCGGCACGCGCACTGGCCGCGTCCTGCCTCGAGGTCTACAAGGCGGCGGACGACCCGCGGTTCCTCGACGAGGCCCCCGTCCTCGCGCACGAGCTGCCGCTGACGGTGCGCCGGCACCTCAACTCCGCGCGGCGCGACGAGGCCACGCACGTGACGGTGATCCGCGGCAACACGGTCGACCAGGCGGCCCTCGGCGCCACGCCCGGCCACTGGAGCGAGGCGGACACCGA
Organism: Streptomyces sp. NPDC002619; assembly: GCF_042889305.1. NCBI lineage: Bacteria > Bacillati > Actinomycetota > Actinomycetes > Kitasatosporales > Streptomycetaceae > Streptomyces > Streptomyces sp. NPDC002619. Next base: position 5,537 of record NZ_JBIAQV010000094.1, read on the forward strand.
GGCGAGCCAGGTCTACGGCTGCCTGCTGGTGCTGTACGCGGCACTGCTCGGCGACCTCACCGGCTGGGCCACCCAGCAGGCGGGCCGCCTGGTGACCGACATCCTGCCGAGCAAGGGCTTCGAGACCAGCCTGATCTCCGCCTCCAGCGAGCTGGAGCTGGCCTGGCACACCGAGGACGCCTTCTCGCCGTACCGGGCCGACTGGGTGGGCCTGTTCGCGCTGCGCAACGAGGGCCGGGTGCCCACGACCGTCGCCCACGTCGACGTACGCCGCCTGCCCGACCGCATCCGCGCCGTGCTCGGCGAGCCCCGCTTCGTGGCGCTGCCCGACTCCGCGCACGAGTTCGCCGAGGGCGAGTTCGTCCCCGAGCCGGTGCCGATCCTCGAGGGCCACCAGGACCTGCCGGTGCTGCGCATCGACCGGGACTTCTTCCGCGCCCGGGACGGCGACCCGGAGGCCGCCGAGGCGCTGGCCTGGATCGTCGCCCACCTGGACGGCAATCTCACCGACGTGGTCGTGCCCACCGGCGCGGTCTGCTTCGTCGACAACCGCAACGTGGTGCACGGCCGGCGCTCCTTCCGCGCCGGCTTCGACGGCGGCGACCGCTGGCTCAAGCGGGTCAACCTCGTCCGCGACCTGCGCCGCACCCGCCCCGGCCGGCTCGACGGCTCGACCCGCGTCATCGGCTGAACTCCCCTCCCCCACCACGGACCTGACCCGACAGGAGTACGACCATGAGCGCCACCGGCAGCAGCCCCGCCCGCCCCGCCGTCCTGCTCGTCGAGAGCCGCCGGGCCGCCTTCACCGACCACGTCCTGGCCCGCGACGACGTCGACGTCGTCCTGCTGCGCTTCGACTCCGTCCCGCTGAGCGAGGAGTACGTCGAGCGCACCGCCCACGTCCCGACGTTCACCCTGGACACCTCCGCGCCCCTCCAGGACGAGGCCGCCCGCTATCTGCGCTGGATGAAGGGCACCAAGGGCCTGCCGAGGCCGACGTACTTCTGCAACCCCAACGAGGCCCTGCAGTCGGCCGCCCAGCGCTTCGCCGCGCAGGTGGGGCTGCCGCACCTGTCCGAGGAGCAGGTCGGCTGGGTGCGCAACAAGATGACGATGAAGGACCGGTACGCCGAACTCGGCATCCCGCACGCCAGGTACCGACCGGTGCAGGCGCTCGAGGACGTGGTCGCCTTCGGTGAGGAGCACGGCTGGCCGGTGATCCTCAAGCCGGTCGACGCCGACTCCTGCATCGGCACCTACCGCATCGACTCCCCGGCCGGCCTGGCGGACGTACCGCCCCTCGACCCGGCGCTGGAGTGGACGGCCGAGGAGTACATCAGGGGCCGGGAGTTCCAGCTGTGCGCGGTGATCTCCCGCGGTGTGGTCCTGGGCGCGTATCTGTCGAAGAACCCGGTCCCGATCCTGGAGGTCCTGGACGGCAAGATCAACGCCAACATCACCTACGCGCCGAGCGAGGAGATCCCCGTCGACGCCCGCGCGCTGGCCCAGCAGCTCACCGACGGGCTGCAGATCCCGTACGGCTATCTGCACGGCGAGTTCTTCCTCACCGACGACGGCGAGTTCGTGATGAGCGAGGTCGCGGCCCGGCTCAGCGGCTGCGAGGTGCCGATGAACCACGGCCTCGCCTTCGGCTTCGACTTCCTGCACGTCGTCCTCGACACCTACCTCGACCGGGTGCCGGTGCCGCACTACACGCGCGACCGTGCGGTGGGCGACCTGCTGCTGCCGACCGCGCCCGGCCGCGTCGTCCACATCACCTCCGAGGAGGAGCTGCTGCGCCTGCCCGGCGTGATCGGCGCACACCTGACCGCGGCTGCGGGCGACGTACTGGACCCGCCGCGCGCCTCGCACGCCTCCACCGGCTATGTGCACGTGGAGGGCGCCACCGCGGCCGAGGTCGAGGAGCGGATGCACGCCGTACTGCGCCACTTCGAACTGAAGGTCGACGAGGGAGCCCAGTCATGAGCATCCCCAACGGGCCCGTGTTCGCCCCGTACACCGAACTCGACGACTACACACGGGCGGTGGCGGACGCAGAGGCCGGATACGGCCCACTGCCGGTGTGGACCGGCAGCCGCGCCGACCTCCTGGACGGCATCGCCCTCGCCGAGCAGCTCTACGGCGGCCACCGCGCCCCCGACCCGGCCGACACCGGCGTCCTGCTCGGCGACGACCCGCTGCCCGAGGCGCTGCGCGCCCTCGTCGCCCCGCTGGCCCGCCACTGGGTGACAGCCCCGGCGCGGCTGCCCGAGGAGGGCTCGGTGCTGCTGGTCGGCACGTACGGCGGGCTGCGCGGGGACGAGGTGCAGCCGGTCGTCGACGCCGCGTACGCCGCCGGACGGCCGCTGTTCCTCCTCACCGGCCGTGACGTGCACAGTCTGAGCTGGGTGGTGGCCAAGCAGTACGCCCGGGTGGTGCCGGGCGCCGCGGTGGGCGTCGTCTCCGAACTGGACGCCGCAAAGGCGGTGCCGGGCGCGGACGTGTGGTGCGGCGCGGACGACGTGCGCCGCCTGGACATCAAGGAGGTGGCGCTGGGCCGGGTGTGGCGGCGGGTGCTGTTCCACGGCAACGGCAAGGACGACCAGCTCAACCTGGGCCAGTTCACCCTGTGCGGGGCGAGCCCCGTCGCCGCGCTGCCCGGCGCTCCCGGCCCCAAGTGCGCCTACAAACTGGGCTGCACCAAGCCGATGGACAAGCTGATCCCGGCCCGCGCCATTCGCGCCGCGGAACTGGTGCTGGCCAACTGCTTCAGCGGCGCGCCGGCCGGACACGCCATGTACGACCCCAAGTACCTGATCCTCCTGGGCGCCCTGGACGGCCCGGCGCAGACGGTGGTGGCCACCCTCACCGCCTGCGACGGCCAGCGGCCCGAGAACCTGGCCTGGCTCACCGGCACGGCCCGCGCGGGCAGCGCGGCGGGCGCCGTCAACGAGAGCCTGCGCGACATCAACCCGTATCCGTCGTTCGCGCAGGTCGGACTCCAGTCGTCGGGCCTCGGCGAGGAGCAGGGGACGGCGGCCCCCGTGCCCGATCCACAACTCCCGCTGCACACCCTCGGCGCCCGCCTGACCGGCCTGCTGGACAGCGGCCTGCTCGGACCGGAGTATCCGCTGCGCCCCCGGCTGCGCGCGCTCGCGGACACCCTGCTGCACGACGTCGTCCGCACGCGGGACGTCGCGCCGGCGCTGGAGGGGATCGCCAAGGAGACGAAGTCCCTCGACCTGGCCCTCGCGCACCGCTTCGCCAAGCACCACGACGACCCGGTGCTCCGGTTCCCCACGTACTTCGGCGAACGCAGCGTCGCCGACCCGCCGGCCCCGGTGGACACCCCGTGCACGTGCGGCCGCCCGGTGCTGTCCTACCGCCGGCGCGGCCGGGTGCCCGTCGTCACCGACACCGTGCAGGTGGTCTGCCCGCGCTGCGGCGACATCGCCAACACCCTCGCAAAATCGGCCGAGTTGAGCGTGAAGGCACCGGCGCACGTGGCGGCCGGCGGTACCCTCCACGTGATGGTCGAGGCCGCGCCACGCAGGGCCGGGACGGTGAACCTGGGCATCGTGCTGCCGGTCTACCTCGACGCGAAGGTCGGCCCGGTGCTGCGCCGCGTGGAGGCGACGCGCCCCGGCGAACGCGTGCACGCCGAGTTCACGGTCACCATGTCCCCCGGGGCGACCCCGCAGGCGTACTACTTCTGCCCGTACGCGGTGCAGGACCTGGGGGTCTCGGTGTCCCGGGTGCACTTCACGCTGCACCCCGCACACGACACGAACGCAAGGGAACGGACGACGGCATGACGGACACGGGGGCACAGGAGGAGCCGGACAGCGCCGCGGGAGGAGGCTCCTGGGCACCCCTCGCGCACCGCTCCTTCCGCCACCTGGCGGCCGGCCGCCTGCTGGTGTACTTCGCCAACGCGATGGCGCCCGTCGCCCTGGCCTTCGCCGTGCTCGACGCGACCGGCTCCACGACCGACCTGGGCCTCGTGGTCGGCGCCCGCTCGCTCGCCAACGTGGCACTGCTGCTGGTCGGCGGGGTGGTCGCCGACCGGGTGCGGCGCACGCTGGTGCTGCAGGGCTCGGCGCTGGCCGCGGCCGTGGTGCAGGCGGCCATCGCCGCGAGCGTGCTCCTGGACGCGACGTCGATCCCGCTGCTGGTAGTGCTCAGCGTCCTCAACGGCGCCCTGGCCGCACTGTCGCTCCCCGCGTCGGCGGCGCTCACCCCGCAGACGGTGCCGTCCGGCCTGATCCGCCCGGCCAACGCCGTGATGCGGATGGGCATCAACCTGGGCGCCATCGCGGGCTCTTCACTGGCGGGCATGGCGGCCGCGGTGTTCGGCCCCGGCTGGGGCCTGGCGGGCAACGCGGTGGCGTTCTGCGGAGCGGCACTGTGCTTCCTGGGCGTGACGACCGCCCCGGCGGCCGCGAAGGCCGCGGCCGAACGGGTCCGCCCCCTGCACGAACTCCGCGAGGGCTGGCGGGAGTTCACGGCCCGCAGCTGGGTGTGGATCGTGGTCCTCCAGTTCATGATCGTCAATGCCGTGGTCGCGGGCGGCGTACAGGTACTGGGCCCGGTGGTCGCCGACGACACGTTCGGCCGCGGAATCTGGGGCACGGTCCTGGCCGCCCAGATGGCGGGAGCCCTGGCCGGCGGAATCCTCGCGGCCCGCTCCCGCGCCCGCCACGCGCTCCTGCTGGGCGTGGCACTGGTGGCGGTGGAGGCAGTCCCGCTGGTGGTGCTCGCCAAGACCCCGAACGCACTGCTCCTGGGCATCGCCATGTTCGCCAACGGAGCCGCACTCGAACAGTTCGGCGTGGCCTGGGACGTCTCCCTCCAGGAGAACATCCCCCACGACCGTCTGGCCCGCGTCTACGCCTACGACGCCCTCGGCTCCTTCGTCGCACTCCCCGCCGGCGAAATGGCCGCCGGCCCCCTCGCCGCCCGACTGGGCATCCACACCACGCTCCTGGGCGGCGCCGCCCTGATGACCGCGGCCACGGCGGCAGCCTTGTGCAGCCCCCAGATCCGCACCCTGACAACGGGCCGCACCGTTACTGAGAGCCTCAGCGACTCTCAGCATTCCGGGCATTCCGGCCCGGAAGGTCCGTCACGTCACCAAAGCGTGAGAGCTTCGGCTTGAGTACGGTCTCTCGCTTCTGTCCGCCGCTGACGCGGCAGGGTTGCGCCACCTGCCCGCCCCGCCGTGGCCTTGCGGCTGCGGCGGGTGGCGCGGGTCTTCTGGTCGGCTCCACGAGGCTTCGACACCTTGCCGGTGTCCTGGTCTCCGGCCACTCCGGTACCAGTCGTGCAGGCCGCCGCGAGGGCGGCAAGGTTGCGGGCCGCGTTGTCGTCCCGGTCGAGGACGAGAC